>NZ_CP119988.1:313032-626064 GCF_029338515.1 Haloglomus litoreum
CGGCCGTCGTGCGCGAGTTCGCCCGCGTCGCCCGCGAGCGCGTGGCGGCCATCGAACCGGACAACGCCGCCGTCACGGTCGACTCCACCGTCGACGCCGAGGCCGCCCTCGCCCGCCGGGCCCGCGAACGCTACCTTCGGGGCGCCGAGACGGACGTGGCGCTGGGTGCGAACGCGCGCGCGGCGTTCGAGGATGCCGGACTGGTCGACGTCCGGAGCCGGCGCTACGACCACGAACGGGTGGTGGAACCACCCTACGCCGACCACGAGGTCGCGGCCGCGACCCGGAAGGCCAGCGGTGCCGACCTCCGCGAGCGCCGGGGGACGATGGCCGGCAGCGAGGAGGAACTCGACGCCCTCCGGGAGTCCTGGCGCGACATGGGCCGCGAGGTCGTCCGGCAGGTCCGCGACGAGGCGTACGAGCGCCGCGAGGTGGTCCCCTTCCACGTCGTCGTGGGCCACGTCGGCGGGGGCTGACGGCCCCGCGACCCTCCTGACAGCCGCGCTACAGGAATGGATTCCAGCGAGTACCTTTGGTGACCGGGCCGCTAGCCCGACCCGATGAGCCCCACGACCGAACCACACGTCGTCGCCCTGTGTGGCAGCCTCCGTGACGCGAGCCGGACCCGGGTCGTGCTGACCGAGGCGCTCGACGCTGCGCGCGCCGCCGGCGGGGCGACCGAACTCGTCGACCTCCGCGAGCGGGACCTGCCGCGGCTGGACCCCGACGCGCCGACACCGCCGGACGCTGCCGCCCTCTCCGAGACCGTCGCGACGGCGGACGCGGTGTTGCTCGGCACCCCCAACTACCACGGCTCCTACACGGGCGCCCTGAAGGACGCGCTGGACCACCTCGGCCGCGACGAGTTCGGCGGCGCCACGGTCGGCCTCGTGGAGGTGGCCGCCGGTTCGCATCCCGGGCCGGCGCTGGCACATCTCCGGGCGGTCTGCCGGACGCTGAACGCCTGGACCGTGCCCCGAGAGGTCGCGGTCCCGGACTCGCACTCCCTGGTCCGCGAGGACGGCATCGCGGACGCCGACCTGGCCGAGCGGGTCCGCCGCCTCGGCGAGGAACTCGTCCGGTACGCCGGCGTCGAGCAGTACCCCGAGGTGGCCGGCGCGCCGGGCGCGGCCGGGGACTGATCCGCCGGCTCCCGGGGTCTCCACCCCTGGTCCCCCTCGCCCGACCGGAAACCTGTAGGCGTCCCCCTGTGAGCCCCCGACGAGGGTCCCCTCGATGGAGAAGGCGCTCTGGTACCTGATCGCCGGCACGCGGGGTGGCCAGAACCGGGCCCGCATCGTCCGCCTGCTGGACGAGCGGCCCCGGAACGCCAACCAGCTGGCCGACGAACTCGAGGTGGACTACAACACCGTCCGGCACCACCTGGACAAGCTCGCCGAGCACGACGTCGTCGAGACCGGCGGCGGGGAGTACGGGAAACTCTACTTCCTCACCGACCGGTTCGAACGCAACCGCGAGACCTTCGAGGAGATCACCAAGCACCTGTGACCATGGCCATGAACACCACCCTCGCGCTGGCGACCGCCCTCTCGGTCCTGAACAGCCTCGCGCTCGCCGGCCTGCTCGTCGTCTGGCTCCGCAACTACCGCACCTTCCGGACCCCGATGACGCTCGGCCTCGTGGCGTTCGCGGCCGTCCTGCTCGTCGAGAACCTCGTCGCCGTCTACTTCTTCTTCTCCATGCAGTCGCTGTTCGCCATGTCGACGACCGCCGAGACGGCCGTGCTGGCGATGCGCGCGCTGCAGTCGGTGGCGCTCGCCTTCCTGACCTACGTGACGATGCAGTGACCGGACACGTTGATAATCTGTGGACTTGTGGCCATCTCCGGCGTTCTTGGGCAGTACGTCCGTGGTAGTTCGGGGAGCTTCGACTTCCGATCCCGGAGCGCGCTCCGAGTGGACGTGCGTCGCCGCTCCGTCGGTGGCCGGCCCGGACCGTCACCTGGTGGCCGTACCGGTTGCCGGTCGGCTTGCGTGGCGCGAGCGTCTCCAGCCGTCGTGGCGCCGCCATGCCCGTCTGTGCATCGCTCATGCGGCAACGGCAACCCTTTTGCCGGGCGCAAGGGAACCGGCAGCGTATGAGCGAGAGCGAGGAACTGCACAAGGGACTAGAGGGAGTGCTGGTCGCCGAGTCGGCGCTCAGCTACATCGACGGGAGCGTCGGCAAGCTCGTCTATCGGGGGTACGCTATCGAGGACCTGGCCCAGGACGCCAGCTACGAGGAGGTCCTCCACCTGCTCTGGCACGGCCACCTGCCGGACAGCGAGGAACTGGACGCGTTCACCGACGCCATCACCGAGGAGGCCGCCGTCGACGACACCGTACTGGACGCGCTCGCGGGGCTGGCCGAGGCCGACGAGCAGCCGATGGCCGCGCTGCGCTCGGGCGTCTCGATGCTGTCGGCGGCCGACCCGGACGACGCCGACCCGCGTGACCTCGAGGCGTCCCTCGAGAAGGGCCGGCGCATCGTCGCGAAGATCCCGACGCTGCTGGCCGCTTACGACCGACTCCGCCGCGGTGAGGACCCCATCGAGCCTCGCTCGGACCTCTCGCTGGCCGCGAACTTCCTCTACATGCTGACCGGCGAGGTGCCCGACGACGCGTCGGCCGAGGCGATGGACCAGGCGCTGGTGCTCCACGCCGACCACGGGCTGAACGCCTCGACGTTCACCTCGATGGTCGTCGCCAGCACGTTCGCCGATATGTACTCCTCTGTCACGGCGGGCGTCGGCGCGCTGTCGGGGCCGCTCCACGGCGGCGCCAACCAGGACGTGATGGAGCTGTTCTTCGAGATCGAGGAGCAGGGCGCCGACCCCGTCGACTACGTCACGACCAAGCAGGAGCAGGAGGACGGCTGGCGGGTCCCCGGCTACGGCCACCGCGTCTACAAGGTCAAGGACCCCCGCGCGAAGATTCTCGAGAAGCGTGCGAAGGAGCTGAGCGAGGCCTCCGGCGACACCACCTACTACGACTACGCGAAGGCCATCGAGACGTTCTTCACCGAGGAGAAGGGCCTCGACGAGCGCGGTATCGCGCCCAACGTCGACTTCTTCTCCGGCACCGTCTACCACCAGCTCGGCATCCCGGTCGATATGTTCACGCCCATCTTCGCGCTGTCGCGCGCCGGCGGCTGGATCGGCCACGTCCTCGAGTACCAGGAGGACAACCGCCTCATCCGCCCGCGCGGTCGCTACGTCGGCCCCGAGAACAGCGACTTCACGCCGCTCGACGAGCGATAGCGTCCGGGCGGTCCCGCGCGGTTCCTCGAGTCCTCCGTCCACCTTCCACGAGCCCCGGCCGCGTCACGGCGCTCGGCCAGAACCTTTAGCAATACGACGACCGAGTCCAGTCCTACCGTGCCACTGGTCCCGGCTCCGACGCCCTCCACGGGTCTTCTCCAGTCGCTTCGCCCCTCGCTGCTCGTCCCGCTCCTCTCCGCCCCGCTCCCACCCGTCGGGTCGCTCCCGGGTGCCGGCCCGGGTGGGTCCGTCGCCCGGCTGCTCGGTGACGTGACGGCGACCGTCTCCACGCTCGAATCCGCCGCGGAGCGGCTCCTCCGGGGCACGACCGGCCCCGAGGGGCTCCTCCTGATCTTCGTCTACTCGTTCCTCTGTGCGGTGGTCCTCCCCCTGCCGGGGGAGCTGGTGCTCGCCGTGCCGCTGGAACTGGGCTGGTCGCCGGCGGGGGAGCTCGCGGCGGTCGTCGCCGTCGCGAGCACCGCGAAGGCGCTCGGCGCGGTCGCAACGCTCGCGGTCGCCCGTGGAGCCACGGCCTCCGGCCCCGTCGCGCGCCTCCGCGAGTTGAAGCCCACCCGGGGTGGCGTCGGGGGAGCCGTCGCCGGACGGCTCGCGGGGGTCGCCGACCGCTACGGCTACGTCGGTCTCGCGGGCGCGCTCTCGGTCCCGTTCGCGCCGGACACCGCCATCCTCTACGCCTTCAGTGTCGTCGACGTCCGGGAGTCGTCGTTCGCGGCCGCCGCCTTCGTCGGAACCACGCTCCGCCTGGCCATCGTCGCCGGCGTCGCGAGTGCGCTGCTCGCGCTGGTCTGACGTCCCCGACGTCCCACCGACAGCCACAGGCGCCTCCGAGCCCTCGGGCCACCCGTGCTCGTGTTCGTCTACGGGACGCTGACCGACCCCGCTCGCGCTCGCGAGGTGCTCGACGGGCCCCCGGCGTACGCCGCCGCCGCGGCCCTCGAGGGGTGGCACCGCGTCGACGGCGACTACCCGACGCTCGTCCCGGGCGGCACGTGCGAGGGGCGGCTCCTCGAGGTCCAGCGCCCCGCACTCCACCGGCTCGACGCCTACGAGGGCGTCGACCGCGGGCTCTACGTCCGGGTCTCGGTACCGTTCGAGGGACCGGGCGACGTGCCCGCGGGGACCGTCGAGACGTACGTCGGCGACCCCGAGCGCCTCGACGCCCCCGGTTCGTGGCCGGGCGAGGGCACGCTGGCGGCCCGCGTGCGTGCGTCCATCGAGCGTGCGGCGGTGGTCGTCCGCCAGGTCGACTGAGCCGCGCCCGCGCTCAGTTCGTGTCCCTCGGCCCGCCGCCGTCGGCCTGTGTGGTGTCGCCGTCGGCCATCGTCCCGTCCTCGCTGGCTCGCACCCCGTCGCCGTCGGCACTCCCGCTCACGTCGACGGGGAGTGGCTGGTCGCGGGTCTCGCCGAAGCCGGCGCTGAGGATGCGCGTCAGCGCGTCCTCGACCCGCTCGTTCGTCTCCGTGTAGTCCTCGGGGTCGACCTCGATGACGAAACCCGTGGTGATGTTCGGTGCGGTCGGCAGGAAGAGCACGTCGCGGCCGTCCTCGGTCGTCTTGCCGGTCTTGAACGCGGTCATGCGGAGCCCGTTCCAGGTCTCCAGTTTCACCGGCGCCTGCAGTTCCTCCGTCCCCGACACCGCCGTCTCGACCGCCATCTTCGACGCGTTGTACACCACCCGCAACCCCGGCAACTGGTTCGCCACGTCGTCGATCGCCTCCTCCACGAGGTCCCCCAGCGCGGTCCGCATCAGGTAGCCCGCCGACAGCACCAGCAGGGCGAACACGATGATGAGGACGAGTACACCCAGTAGCTCCGCGAGGAACTCGCTGCCGTACACCTGCTGGGGCAGCGGGGAGGGCACCTTCGCGAGCTGGCTGTACAGCCACGCGATGATGTACGCGGTGACCAGGATGGGGAGGATGACGATGAGCCCCCGGGCCGTGTCTCGTTTCCAGGACGACATTCCCTACTCCTCGGGAGTGTGTCGCCCGTAATCAGCGTGTCCCTTGTGGGAAGCGCCGCTCCCGACCGGCCCGGCCGGGCGCGTGGCGCTCGGTCGGGCCTACCACTCCATGCCGCCGTTGACGGCGAGGATCTGCCCGGTCATGTAGCCGGCGTCCTCGCTGGCGACGAAGCGGACGATGCCCGCCACGTCGTCGACGGTGGCGAAGCGGTTCAGCGGGATGCGGTCGAGGATCTTCTCCTGGACGCGCTCGGGGACCGTCTCCAGCATGTCCGTCGCGACGAAGCCCGGCGCGACGCAGTTGGCGGTCGACCCGCTGCTGGCCATCTCCAGGGCGATGGTCCGGGTGAAGCCGAACAGCCCGGACTTCGTCGTCGCGTAGTTGGCCTGGCCGTAGTTGCCCTGCTGGCCGACCACGCTGGAGATGTTGATGAGGCGGCCGTCGTCGGCCTCACAGAGGTCCTCGAAGCAGGCCTTCGTGCAGTTGAACACGCCGCCCAGGTTCACCGACATGACCCGGTCCCAGTCCTCGCGGGTCATGTTCTCGAACTTCTTGTCGACGGTGATGCCGGCGTTGTTGACCAGGACGTCGATGCCGCCGAACTCCTCCCGGACCCCCTCGACCATCGACTGCACCTCGTCGAAGTCGGCGACGTCGGCCTGGGCGGGTGTCGCCCGGCCGTCGCAGTCGTCCTCGATGTGGTCGCACACCTCGTGGGCCCGGTCCTCCGAGGTCCGGTAGTTCACTACCACGTCAGCACCGTACGCGCCGAGTTCCTCCGCGACCCCGCGACCGATGCCTCGCGAGGCGCCGGTCACCAGACAGGTCTGCCCTTCTAGCATACTGCTGGATGCGACGCCGCACGACAAATACGTGTCGTCGGTCCCAGCGAACGAGAACCCGTTCCCCGGTCCCGCTCGTGACGCGGGTCCGGCCGCCGAGTCTCAGTTCCCCGCCTGTTCGATCCAGTCCGCGGCCCGGCTCTCCCCGACGCCCGCCAGCTCGGCGACCGTCCCCGCGTCGGCGTCGGCCAGCTCCGCGATGGTGACGATGCCGCCCTCGCGGAGCCGCTCGGCGTAGGTCGGCCCGATGCCGCTCACCTCCTCGATGTCGCTCCCCTCCGTGCCGGCCGGGTCGACGTCCTCGGCGTGGACCTCGGCGGCGGCCTCGGACTCGACGGCGTCCTCGATGGCCTCGGCCTCCTCGGCGACGGCAGCCTCGGTCGTGGCGCCCTCCTCGAGCGCGGCCTCGTGGTCCACGTCGATGTCGATGTCGCCCGCCGCCTCGACCGCGTCCTCGACCGCCGCGAGGTGCTCGGGGTCGGTCGCGGACTTCTCGAGGTACCACTCCGCGACGCGGGGCCACACGTCCCGGTGCGAGGAGCCCGAGACCGCGAGTCCGATGTGGCCGGTCGGGTACTCGATGACCTCCGTGTCCGTGCTCCCGATGACCTCGTTGAACGGCTTCGACGCCTCGGAGGGGATGAGGTGGTCGTACTCGCCGGTGATCTGGAGGACGGGCATGTCGACGTTCCGCAGGTCGACGTGCTTGCCGTCGAGGTACAGCTCGTTGTGGTACAGCTTGTTGCCCTGGTAGATATCCTCCAGGAACTGGACGTAGGTGTCGCCGGCCACGTCGATGCCCTCGTCGAGCCAGCGCTCCATCCGCGCGAAGTTCTCCACGAAGTCGTCGTTCTCGACGTTGTCGTAGAACCGGACGTACTTCGAGACGTAGTTGGCGACGGGGTCCATCAGCGCGAAGCCCACGTCCAGCATCTCCGCCGGCATGTTGCCGAACACCTCGGGGACGTCCCGGGGGTCGTAGTACTGGTCGTCGCCCCACAGCTCGAGGACGCCGCCCGTGTCGTCGAAGCACAGGCCCGCGGCCATCAGCCCGAGGGTGCGGACCTTCTCCGGGTGGAGCGCGGCGTACATCGCGGTGAAGGTGCCGCCCATGCAGTAGCCGAGGACGTTGATGCTGTCCTGGCCGGAGCGCTCGCGGACCACGTCGACGCAGTTGTCGATGTAGCGCTCGACGTAGTCGTGGATGGTGAGGTGGCGGTCGAGCCGGGAGGGCTCGTTCCAGTCGATGAGGTAGACGTCGTGGCCCGCCTCCAGCAGCCGCCGGACGACCGACCGGTCGGGCTGCAGGTCGAGGATGAACGGCTTGTTGATGAGCGCGTAGACGATGATGATGGGGACGCCGTGCTGCTCGTCGGTCTGGGACTCGTAGTGGAGCAGCTCCAGCTTGTTCTCCGTGTAGACGACCTCGCTGGGCGTGGCGCCGACCTCCACGTTGCCGACCCGGTCGAGCTGGTCCGGGAGCGCCCGGTTCGAGTCGAAGGCGTCCTGCATCGTCTCCAGCGCCTCGCGCTGCGTGTTCAGCGCGAGCTCGAACGGGTTGGCGGGGCCGGACCGGTCCTCGCTGGCCATCTCACTCCCCTCCCTCGAGCGCGTCGAGCACGCGGTCGAGCTTCTTCTCGACGGCGTGCTGGCGGCGCTCCAGCTCGACCAGTCGCTCCCCGACCTCGTCCATCTGGGACATGGTCGGCATCCCGAGCTGCGTGAGGGTGTCCTCGCTGACCTCGTTGGCCTCCTCCTGCATCTCCATCATCGACTCGACGAGCTGCCCGTTGGCGGCGGCGAACGCGCTGGTGCCCATGACCTCCTTGAACGCCTCGTTGGCGCTCTGGAGCCAGATATCACGCAGCTCCGAGAACGACACCTCCTCGCCCTCGGCGGCGTCCTCGGTCCGCTCGAGCAGCTGCTCGGCGGCGTCCATCCACACCTCGTACGCGCGCGAGTACCCCTCGAATCCCTCGGCGAGGTCCGCCTCGTCGAGCATCGAGGCCTCCATCGCCTCCGACCACGACTCCACGAAGGCCGACTGGGCCTCCATGCTCTGCTCCATCGACTCGTTCATCGCCTCGCTCATCTGCTCGGCCATCTCCGACCACTGCTGTCCGAAGTCGTACGAATCGCTCATGGTAATCCTGACCGGTTATTGAAGGTCAAGCGCAATAAGTGTGGGTGTGGTGTGTGCCGTCGTGTGGCGTTCGCTGGCACCTGATGCCACGCCCTCCCGACGAGCGGCGCTATCCGGGGGGCGGCGCTGGAGAAGGTCGGGGCGGCAGCGGCGTCAGTCGTCCTCGTCGCGCTTGCGCTTGACCGGGATGACGACCGTCTGGACGATGTCGCCCTCCTCGATGTCGAGCGCCTCGCGCTCCGCGTCCGGGATGGAGATGCGGCCGCCGGACTGGACGCGGGTCTTGAACGTCGCCATCTGCGTCATCGAGCTGAGCTGGGGGGCGAGCCCGCCGGCGCCGCCATCGCCGGCGCTCGCGGCACCCGCCATCCCGCCGCCGGTCAGCACCTGCTGGAGCATGCGCTGCTGCTGCCGGGTGGCCCCTTCCGCGGCCTCCTGGAGGTTCTTCAGCACGGTCGGCGTGAACAGCCCGTCGTTCTCGTCGTCTGCCATGGTTGACTGCGCTAGCGACGGTGGATAGTTAAACGTTGTGCGATTTGCCACTCAATGGCAGCTGTTACCCTCGATTACCGAACTCGTGCAGGAATCAGTAGCGTTTTATGAATTCGGGCGCCTAGACGTTCAACGAATGAGTTCTGGCTCCGGGTACCCGTCGGTCTTCGACTACTGGTCGCGAACCTCCGCGGCGATGGTCGAGGGAATGATCGAAGCGAACCGCGCGGCGGCCACGGCGTTCACCGTCTCGGCCGATTCCAGTTCCGACTCCGACCGGGAGGCCGACCGCGGGCTCCGGGCGGAGGAGCGCATCAGCGCCGCCCACGACCTCCCCGAGTGGGAGACGGAGATCGAGACGGCGGGCACCAGCCGCACCCTGGCGGTCGGCGACCGGGTGCGCTTCACGAAGCGCCTCTCCGAGGCCGATGTCGAGCGGTTCGCCGCCGCCTCCGGCGACACCAACCCGCTCCACCTCGACGAGGAGTGGGCCGAGGAGACGCGGTTCGATGGCCGCATCGCCCACGGGACGCTGGTCGCGGGCACCATCAGCGCCGCCCTGGCGCGGCTGCCGGGCGGGGTCATCTACCTCTCGCAGGACCTGGAGTTCCGTGCCCCCGTCCGCATCGGCGACGAGGTCACCGCCGACGTCGAGGTCGTCGAGGACCTGGGCAAGGACCGCTTCCGCCTCCGCACCACCGTCGAGTCCGAGGGGCGGACCGTCATCGACGGCGAGGCCGTCGTCCTCATCGAGGACGTCCCGGACCACGACTGACCCGGCGCCCGGAGCCACGCGCCGTCGCTTCTCACGTCCCGGCCAGGAACCGCCGGACGCTCCCGACGAACCGTTCGGGCGCCTCCCGCGGCGTCCAGTGGCCGCAGTCGCCGAACACCTCCAGCGACGCGCCCGTCCGCTCGGCTGCCTCGACCGACCACGACGAGGGCAGCAGCGGGTCCCGTTTCCCGTGGACGAACAGCGTCTCGGCGTCGAGCTGCCCCAGCCGGTCCGAGTAGTCCGTCCGGAGCCCGTCGCCCCGGAACTCGTCGCGCTGCCACGACGCCACCGTTCGCCCGACGGCCGCCGACCCGACCGTCTCGTACACGTCGGCCACGAGGTCCTCCGGCGGCGCACCGCCGGTCATCGTCCGCAGGTGCTCGCGGACGGCCGTCCGGCTGCTCCCGACGGTCGCCCACCAGCCGCGGTGGGCGAACGGCGTCCGGAGCATCGTCGCGGCCACCGGTCGCCACGGCGCGTCGGCGCCCAGCCCGTAGCTGTTGACGAGGACGAGCCGCCCGACGTCGTGGGCGAGCGCGTGTCCCAGCGCGACCGCGCCGCCCATCGAGACCCCCACGAGCGCCGGGTCGTCGAGGCCACGGTCCGCGAGGAACGCCCGCAGCGCACGCCGGAAGAACGCCGTCGTGTACGAGACCCGCGGCTTCTCGCTCCCGCCGTGGCCCGGGAGGTCCGGCGCGTAGACGCGGTGCTCGTCGGCGAGTGCCGGCAGGAGGTACCGGAAGGAGACGTCGGCCGCGTCCAGCCCGATGCCGTGCAGCAGGACGACCGGCGGGGCATCCTCGGCGCCGGCGACCCGGTAACGGACCCCGGTCTCGCGTGGGTTGTTGCGGCCGTCGCCCGTCTCGAGCGTCGTGTGGCGGACCTCGCCTGCCGGTGTCTCGCTCGTCGGCTCGCTCACTGCACCCGCCTCGGGGCCGGAGCGATAACCCGGTTTCGGATGGGCCCGACTGGTTCGCGCCCCGTGCCGATGCGCCCCAAACTTCTCCTCGGCACGACCGCACGCGGTCGTATATGCAGCTTCTCGGATGGCTCCGGCACCTCCGGGAAGACGACCCCTGGACGTTCCGGCTCGCGGTCACGTCGCTCGCGCTGCTCGCGGTGTGGCCGCTCTGGTTCGGCGTCGGCGGGGCGCTCGGCGTCTTCGGCTTCGGGGGCGTCGACTTCAAGGCCTACTACCTCGCGGGCCTGCGCGTGCGTGACGGACTCCCGCTGTACGGCACCGGCCCGGTCGACGCGGTCCCGGAGCCCCGTGCCGTCCGGTTCCTCTACCCCCCGGTCGTCGCTGCCCCGTTCGTGCTGCTGACCCTCCTGTCACCGCTCCCGGCCCGGGTCGCGTTCCTCGCCCTCCAGTTCGGCTTCCTCTGGTGCTCGGTGCTCGTGCTCCTGCGCGCCTGGGGGGTCCGCCCCACCCGTGGGGAGGCGCTCGCCGCCGGCTGGCTGCTGGCCGGCGTCCAGCCGGTCGTCTTCACGCTGCGGACCGGCAACATCACGGGATTCGTCGCGGGACTGCTGTGTCTGAGTGCGGCCGTCACGCTCGGTCCCGACGCCGACGACCGGCCGTTCCTCGGTGGCGCCCTCGCGGCGGTCGCAGCCGTCCCGAAATCCTACGTCGCGCCCGCCGGGGCGCACCTGCTCGGCGACCGGCGACGGCTCGCGGGTGCGGCCCTCGCCGGCCTCGCGCTCGCTGTTGCGGGCCTCGCGCTGTTCGGACCGGCGACCACCCGGGAGTACGTGGACGTCCTGACGGCCGGGAACGCGTGGGGGGCGCCCCGGCCGCCGGCGGCGCTCCCCCGGCACTACCGCCCGTTCGCGTGGTTCGAGCGGTTCCCGCCCTGGCGCACTCTGCTCCGGGTCGGGATTCTCCTGACCGCCCTCTCGACCGCGCTCGCCGCGACGGCGGACGAACGGGCGACGGCGTTCGCGATGGGCTGTGTGACGGTCCCGCTGGCGGCCCCGAGTGCGGATACGCTCACGCTGCTGGTCGCCGTGCCGGGACTGCTGGTCGCGGGTCTCACCGAGTCCCGGCGGCACGGGTATCCGGCCGTGGTCCTCGTCGGCGCGCTCGGTGTCCAGACGAGCGTGTACGCCGTCCGGGTGCTCCGCCACTACGGTCCGACGTACATCCCGGGCATGCCGTGGGCCCTCGTTCGGCCCTTCGTGGTCCTCCAGCCCGGGACCGCCGGACTGCTCGCAGTGTTCGGACTGTGCGTCGTCCGCGTGTGGCGTGGTCGGCTGCAGGTGCCGGACTCCGGTGCGTGAGACGGGACCCGGCAGTTCGTGGAACGTGTGCTCTGCATCCGGCGCGTTCGACATGGGCTGTCGACTGGCTGTCGGAGATCGGCTGCTGAATCTCGAGGATGAATCCCTCAGAACACCGGTGCATCTGTTGTAACTCTCGATGTCGGTGGCGCCCGCTTCTCCGTCCTGAAGAACCCACATCCTCGGACACAGACGAAGGGAGACAGCCCCGTCAGCACACCACTCAGTCGCCGAGCAGGCGTTCGATCAATCCCCTGCTCCGCGCCTGCTCTGCGAGGAGGACCGAACATCCAACATCGTCTACCACGTCCATCACCAGTGCCCCCCGGAGCAGCCGGCTGAGGAGCCCTTCCTCTGTGGCACCGATGATGACCATCGAGTGCTGCATCGCGGCCCGCTCGATTGCTGCTTCGACATCGCCCGTCTCCACCTGGAGGTGCGCATCGGAGAGGTCGCGAGACGCCGCCCATTCCTCCAGGAACTGTTCTCCCTCCGCTGGAGAGTCAGTCACGTGGAGCAGCGTGATTTCGGACCCGTATTCGGCCTGTAATAGCTTCGCGACCTCGGCAGAGAGATCCGAATCGGGCCCGCCAGCCGTCGGCACCAGCACCCGATTCGGGTCGAACCCCCGATCCTTGAGAACGAGGAAATCACACGGCAGGTCTTTGGCGAGGTCGTCGAAGGCACTCTCGACGCGGCCCGGTGAACTTCGCAGGCCGTCGGTCCACCCCATAACAACGAGGTCGGCCCGGTGGTCACGGGCTGCATCGAACAGTTCCTCGAACTGTCGGTGCGAGACGATCGTGTGAGTCTCGACCGGGACGCCGAACGTCTCGGCATCGCGCTCGGCCTGGTCAAGAATCTCGTGGTAGTCGGCTTCCAGTTGGTCGAGGTTGGCGGCGGCCTGGGAGATGGATGTCTGATTCGGCGCCGTGACGATATGGACCGCATCGACCGTGCCGCCGCGCTGCTTCGCGATGGCACTGGCCAGCGTAATGAGGTCCGTCTCGTGTTCCGGGTTCGCCAGCGGGACCATCACCCGGTACTCACCGCCGTCTGGCTGGACAGCCGTCGCGGCATCGACCGCCGGGTCGGGCAGCTCGTCTGCCTGGTCGAGGATGTACTGACTCAGGACACCCTTCTTCTCGGCCTGCCCGCGTGCGTACGCCAGATACCAGGCGACGCCCCCGACGACGAACACCAGCGACAGCGCAATCTCGACCGGTTCCATGAACGCGATGAGCCCGAACGACGTGACTGCCCCGAGAATCGGGACGACGGGGTAGAGCGGCACCTCGAACGCAGGCTGGTACTCCGGTCGGTCGGCCTCCCGCATCACGATGAGTGCGACGTTGAGCAGGCCGTAGACGATTAGGTGGAGGACGCTCCCGGCTTTCGCGAGCGTCTTGACATCGCCGATGACGATGAACAGCAAGATGAGCCCACCCGTGACCGCGATGCTGCGGTAGGGTGTCGCGAAGTTCGGGTGAATCGCATTCAGCTTGTCACTGATGAGACGGTCCCGGCCCATTGCGAAGTTGATTCGAGAGGACGCGAGGATGGACGCGTTCGCGCTGGAGGCCGTCGCGAGCAACCCGGCGAACGTCAACAGCCCGACGCCGACGGCAGCCACCCCGACCGTGCCGAATGCGATTTCGGCGACGTCGAGGACGGGTGTGCTGGTGAAGTCGGGGCCGAGCTGGCGCCAGTTGATGACGCCCATCAGCACCACCATGATGATGGCGTACATCACGGTCACGATGACGACGCTCCCGACCACAGCGAGCGGCAGGTTCCGTCCGGGGTTCTTCAGTTCCTCCGCGACGGTCGTGATCTTCGCGAACCCGAGGAAGGAGACGAACACGAGCCCGGTCGCGGGGAGGATGGCTGCCGCACCTCCCGTCTCACTCGGGAAGAACGGACGGAGCGTCGAGAGGTCGGCCTGCATGATGCCGAGAACCGAGAAGACGGTGAGGATACCGACCAGCAGCGTGACGATGACGATCTGAACGTTGCCGGTTTCCTTCGCGCCGACGTAATTGACGGCGATGAACGCCGCGCCAGCCAGCAACGCGCCCGTCTGGAACGTGCTGAGCCCGATTCCGATGCCGGGAATCGTGAGCGCAGGCAACGGAAGGAAGGTTGCGAGGTACTCGCCGAAGCCGAGCGTGTAGAAGGCTGATGCGAACGCGAGCCCCATCCAGTTGCCCCACCCGGCAACCGACCCGAACAACGGGCCGAGTGCGTGGTTGACGTAATAGTAGCTCCCACCGGCCTTCGGCATCGCAGTCCCGAGCTCCGAGGCCGACAGCGCGGTGAACAGCGAGATGACGCCCCCGACCACGAACGAGAGCGCGACTGCGGGCCCAGCTGCTGCTGCGGCCTGGCCGGGCAGGACGAAGATGCCGGCGCCGATCATCGTCCCGACGCCGATGGTGAGTGCCGACAGAAGACCGAGGTCCTTCGCGAGTTCCTCGTCGTCGGTCATCCGGGCGATTCCTCCGGATCAGGGAGTGCGATAACCGGACGTCTGGCCTCCGTAATCAGTTTGAGGGATCGGTCGCCGGCGAGGAACTGTACGATTCGTGACCCACCACGCGGACGGAACACAATCGCACTCGCCTGAATTTTCTGGGCAACCTCGATAACCCCCTCAACGACATCTCGGTCGTAGGCCGTGGCGGTCTCGGCGTCGGGGAAGACCTCCCGAAATGCGGCGAACGCCTCTGCGGCGACTTGTTCAGATTGCTCTACTGGTGTCTTGTCAGGGACGCCCTCTCCCTTCTCGACGACGTGCATGACCGTCACTCGGTCGACCGAGTACGGTTCGAGGGCCGCAGCCGATGCGCGGGCATCTTCGACATTCGCGACGGGAACGAGGACGTGGCCGGTGATGGGTCGTGTCATGGTCAGTCTGAGAGTTCGTACATCGCGACTTCGTCCGACTCGCAATCGGGGCAGGTCGTCGCCTCGGTGTCAAGCGTGGTTCCGCAGTTGCGACACTCGTAGACGATCGTTCGTGACGGGCGGATGACCTCGCTCAGGTATTTGAGTGAAAGCATGGAGATGATTACCGGCGGCTCGCTCCTGGGGCCGATTCTCGGAACACTTCGAGAGCAGCCGTATCATCCCCGGCCCGTGACAGGACGGTCACGATGTCGTCGGGTTTGACGACGGTGTCCCCGTGCGGGGTGAGTTCACGGTCATCCCGTTCGATAGCGATGACGAGCGTTTGGTCGTCCAGAAGCCGCTCCTGGACGGCGGTTTCGAGAGTCAGTCCCGCGATCGGGGCACCGGCTTCGACGGACACCTCGATGACACTGGCGTTGCCGGTGAGGCTGATGAAGTCGTTGGGTTCAGCTGCTGGACCGGCGCTCTCGGGATTGAACGGCCCATAGGGTGCGAAGACTTCCTCCTCAACCAGGTCTTCGTCTTCGATGTGGATGCCGAGGTCGCTGAGGCGGCGAGCGATGCGGCGTAGGTCGCTCGTATCCTCTCCGACGGCCAGAACGTGGAGGTTCCGACGGCCAGTCATGAGCGTCCGGACGTTGATGACACCCGGAATAGCGCGGGCCTCGTGGGCGAGGGCCTGGCGCTTCGTGACCGGAACATCGCAGAGGTACAGATTGGTGAGGTGACCGTCAGCGACCTCGAAATCGACCTGTGCGGTGTAGCCTCGGATGATGCCCGCGTCTTCCAGTTTGTGGATGCGGTTCCGTATCGTGGCTCCAGAGACGCTCGTCTGTTCTGCCAGTCGGCTGGCAGAGGCATTCCTCGCATCGTTCATCAACGCGTAGAGTATCCGCCGATCTACGTCGTCGATTCGGTGGTCGGTGTAATCGTAAGGCATCGTACTTCGATTTTGAAAAATTCCAACACCCCAACCGCACATAACTCTTACCCACACCTATCTAATTTTGCAGATTGGAAATGGTGTGGCCACGCACCGGTGGATCGGTTCGGTACGACGGGACGGCCGACCGTTCACTCGATTTCCAACTGGCCGCCGCCGCTCTCTCCACCACCGTCCTCGTCCCATTCGAGTTCGAACTCGATACTCAATTCTCCGGGGCCGTCCGTCGGCCCCTCGCGTTCGGCTTTGACCTCGAACGTCGGGCGGGCCGGTGGCTGCATCGTCACGGACTCTGTCCCGGACGTCAGCGAAATCGGTTCTCCCTGTTCCAACTTCGCAGCGACACTGCGGAGGTACGATGCGATCTCCTCACGGCTCTGGTTGCTCTCTGATTTGAACAGGACTTCCTCGGGCATGCGGTGACCAAACGCTGGCTTTACCGATAAGCATATGTTCTGTCTCTTCCCCTCGGCGGAACCGATTCACTCGTGACCGACTCGTGCTCTGTATCCAGCACGACTTCTCGAACAGTAGGTATATCTGCGAGCATTCGTGCGGATACATCGAACATTTCTGATTAAATATGCTTATAAATAATTAAATCAATAACTTGTACGTCTGTGTGGGGATTTCGACGAATAGGTGGCAGTCCAAGATTCATCTCCACGGGTTCTCGGTCAGCTCCCCGGCCACGTCGCTCCCGACGCGGAGCCGGCAGTCGGCCGTCGGCACCGCGATGCAGGTGAGGACGTAGCCGGCCTCGCGGTGGCGCGGCTTCAGCGCCCGCGGTTCGCGCCGGTGCTCGACCGTCCCCGAGAGCAGTTCCGCGGTGCAGGTGGCACAGGCGCCCGTCCGGCAGCCGAAGGGGATGTGCGTGTCGGCGCGCTCGGCGGCCTCCAGCACCGTCTCCGCCGCCCGGGCGGTCACCGTGGTCGTGCCGGAGCCGTCGGCACGTTCGAGTTCGAGCCGGTGGGGCGGGCCGTCGCCGTCGTCCCCGGGGCCGCCGTCCGGTCCCACCGCTACTGCCAGACGTCGCTGGTGCAGTCGCCGTCCGGCCAGCGGATCTCGTGGGCCCGCGCGGGGCCGGCGGGCATCTCGCCGAAGTCGACGAGGAACTCCTCGTCCAGCGTCATCGAGCCGCGGCGCGGGTCCACGTCGGCCTTCAGCATCACCGACCCCAGCTCGCCCTCCTCCGGGTAGAACTGCTCGTCCCACGAGGAGAACAGCGAGGTGGTCCAGTAGAGCCGCTCGCCGTCGAGCGAGAGCTGGAGCATCTGCGGCCCGCCGACGACCTTGCGCTCGCCCTCGATGGGGTGGTCGGGGCCGAAGTGGCCGCCGGCCCAGATGCGGTCGACGAAGCGCGGGTTCATCGGGTCCGAGACGTCGTACATCCGCACGTCGCCGTGGAGCCAGTTCGAGAAGAACAGGTAGCGGTCGTCCATCGAGACGAGCAGGTCCGTCACCAGACCCGGAACGGGCATGTCCCAGTCCTCGTGCTCGCGGGCCTCGATGTCGATGACCTTCTCGGCCGCGTAGCGCCCCGGTCCATCGCCGGGCGTGGTCTCGACCTGATGGAAGTTGAACACGTTCGAGGAGAGCGCCGCCCCGACGAACCCGTGGGTCGAGACCGGCGAGTGGAGGAAGCGCACCTCCAGCGGAATCATCCCCTCCTCCCCGAGGTCGATGGTCTGCTCGACCGTCTTCTCCTCCCAGTTCCAGATGTGGAGTTGTCGGCCGTACTTGCCGGCCTCCACGTCGTCGAGGTCGAAGCCCGGGTAGTAGGTCTCCGGGGCGGCCCACTCGGTCGACACCATCACGTTCCGCCGGGGCTGGTACCAGAAGTCGTAGTTCATCTCGATCTCGCCCGGCGGGTCCCAGCGCCCGTCGATGGAGAAGTCCGACTCGTCCAGTTCGAGGAAGCCGCCCGGGAGCTCGCCATCGGGGTCACCGAGCATCGAGAGGACGATCTGCCCGCCGGGGATGCAGTGGACGGTGTGGGGAGCGCTCAGGTCCTCCTCGAACACCTCCTCGGGCTCGATGATCTGCTCCAGTTCGGGGTCGCGGCGGTCCTTCGTGTCGACGACGTGGATGCGCGAGGAGCGCTGGCCCGGGATGACCAGGTGGCGTCGCTCCAGGCCGCCGACGTGGCACGAGGAGGAGCAGGCGTTCCACCCGAAGTGGTGGAGTTCGTCGCCCCGGTTGGGCATCTCCACCCGGTCGACGACCTCCGCGTACGTCGCCGAGTCCGGGTCGAGGTCGACGACCGCCAGGAAGTCCGGCGCGTCGATGTCGGTCCCGACGTACAGGCCCATCACGTACGCCAGCTCCTCGGGTTCGGACTCCTCGATGGCCGCCTGCGGCGTCGTGTAGCCGGGGCCCTCGTGGTCGTGGTCGTGGTCGTGGTGTGCGTGCTCGGTGCCGCTATCGTGTCCCGTGCTGTTCATACTCACGATTCCACCAGCCCGGGTTCTGACTCCGGGGGTTCAGGAAACGGTTTCCTACGGATGGAACCCATCTCGATACCGGGTCCTGTCCACCTCTCCCGGTCCGGGCGGGACGGTGGGGCGGGGGCCCGCTCTCACCGGTTCACGACCAGCAGCGCCACGCGCTCGTGGACCAGTGCGGGCAGGTCGGCGTCGGTCGCCGCCAGCTCGGCGTCCTCGATGTCGAAGAACGCCCGGACCCGGGCCGGGTCGTAGTCGCCCAGCGTCTCCGCCGGTTCGAGCAGCGCCCGGACGGCGTCGGCGGCGGCCGCCTCGTCGCCGTCCTCGCCCTCCGCGTCGAGCAGGACGACGGCGGGCGTCGCGCCGGGGCCGACGCCCAGCTCCAGGGCCCGGTCGATCTGCCGGCGACCGGCTGCGTACAGCAGCACCTCGACCGCGCGGTCCCGCGCGATGCCCTCGCCGCGCGCGCGCTCGCGGTCGGCGAGTTCGAGCGCCCGTTCGAGGTGCTCGCGGCCCGTGACGAGGCCCGCGTCGAACGCCTGCACGGTCACGCCGTGCTCGCTCGCGACCTCGTCCAGCCGGGCGACCAGCGCGTCCACGTCGTCGAAGACGGGGGCCGTTTCGGGTGCGCTCGCCTCCGCCGCCCGGTCGTTCCCGCCCGCGACGTGGACGATGCCCTCGACGAGCCGCATCAGAACTCACCCAGGCTGGTCTGGTCCTCGTCGTCGGCGTCGTCCACCACGGGCGCGGCGTCGGGGTCCGGCTCCACGTCCGCCATGTCGGGGTCGGTGTGCCCGGCGTTCTCGAGGACGCTCTCGGCGGTCTTCTCGCGGCCCCGGAGCGCCCCGAGGACGACCGGCTTGTTGGCGTTCCGCAGCGCCTCGCGGTCCTCGATGCCGGCCTCGAACAGCCGGCGGGCGCGCTTGCGCCCGACGCCGCGCACGCCCGCGAGGTCGACGAGCTCCTCGCGGACGCCGTGCTGGACGCGGACCCGTGCCTCCCGGACCGCGGGCGCGATGCCGAGGTCGAGTTCGGCCGCCAGCTGCTCGGCGGCGCCCAGCAACCACTCGGCGGTGTCGACCTTCCCGCGGATGTCGCCCGGGCCGACGCCGTAGCGCTCGGTGATGCGGTCCTCCTCGACCTCGTCGGCCCAGTCCTCGAGCAGTCTGGCGGTCTTGAGCGCCGAGAGCCAGTCGTCGAACGCCTCGTCGAACTCGCTGGGCATCCGGCCGCAGAACTCCGACTCGCGCTCGTAGGCGAGTTCCGTGAACTCCTCCTCCTCGCCCGAGCGGAGGTAGAGCTGGTACATGTCCGGCGTGCGCGCGACGAGGTGGTAGAGTCCGAGCGCCGTGGGGCGGTCCTCGACGGCGCGGAGCCCGTCGATGATCTCGGCGGCGCTCATCGGGTCGAGATAGAGGCGGGAGACGGTGTGGCCCATCCCCGTCGCCTGCAACTGGCCGCCCTCGTCCTCGATGAACCCGTTCCGCTCCAGGTACGCCAGCATGTCGTCCATCACCTGTTCGAGGAAGGCGTCCTCGTCGGCCTGACTCGCATAGAGGGTCTCCTCGAGGAACTCCAGCAGCCCCTCGCGCGAGTCGGCGAACCCGGACGCGATGGTCGCGAGCAGGTGGGTCCGCATCGCCGGCTCCGCCGCGAGTTTCGACTGCACCGGCTCCGGGTCGGCCCAGACGTACCGCTCGAACAGCTCGTCCAGTTCGTCGTGGCTCTTCGCCAGCAGCAGCGCCTCCCCGTACGGGTCCATCCCGGGTCGCCCCGCGCGGCCCATCATCTGGTGCACTTCGAGCACCGACAGGGGCTGCATCCCGCCGGCCTCGCCGGAGTAGCGCCGCCAGTCCCGGACGACGACGCGGCGCGAGGGTGTGTTGACGCCCGCCGCGAGCGTGGGCGTCGCGGCGATACATTTGACGAGGCGGTCGCGGAAGGCGTCCTCGACGAGCGAGCGCATGGTGCTCGAGAGCCCTGCGTGGTGGAAGGCGGCGCCCTTCTCGACGGCGTCGGCCAGGTCCTCGCTGGTCTCGGTGTCGTTGTCGTCGCGGATCTCGGCGGCGATCTCGCGGAGCCGCGCCACCTCGTCGCCGTCGAGGTGGTCGTTCGTCACGTTCGCCAGGCGCTTGGCCGCACCCTCCGCGTTGCGGCGGCTGTTGACGAAGACGAGCGAGGAGCCGCGGCCGTCGCCGTGGCCGTCCTCGCCGTCCGCCCCGTCCCCGTCCTCGTCGGGCGTCAGCGTGTCCCGGACGATGCTCTCGGTGGCCTTCTCGGAGCCCTGGCTGGGGAGGTGCTCCTGGCTGCCGTCGTCGAAGTGGAGCGCCTCGCCGAAGTGGACGCCCTTGCGCAGTTCGATGGGCCGCCAGTCCGAGTCGACGAGGGCGGCGTCGAGCCACTCGGCCAGCGCGTCGGCGTTGCCGATGGTCGCCGACAGCGCCACCACCTGCAGCCCGGGGTTGATGCGCCGGAGTTTGGCCAGCGTCACCTCCAGCGTGGGGCCGCGCTGGGCGTCGTCTACGAGGTGGACCTCGTCGGCGACCACGCAGTCCAGCCGCGAGAGCCACGAGGCGTCGTTGCGGACCAGCGAGTCCACCTTCTCGGAGGTGGCGACGATGATGTCCTTCTCGCGGAGCCAGCGCTCCTCGGACTCGTAGTTCCCCGTCGAGACGCCGACGTCGACGCCGTAGCGCGAGAACTCCTCGAACTCCTCGCGCTTCTCGGAGGCCAGCGCCCGCAGCGGGACGATGTAGAGGGCCTTGCCGCCGCGCTGGACCGCCGACAGCATCGCCAGCTCCGCCACGAGGGTCTTCCCGGACGCCGTGGGGACCGAGGCGACCAGCGAGTCGCCCTGCGTCACCCCCGCCTCGACGGCCTCGGCCTGGGGCGGGTACAGCTCCTCGATACCGTCCGCACGGAGGTGCTCGGGGAGCCACTCCGGCACGCCCGCGACCTCGGAGACGTTCATTACCTGCGGGTGGGTCGTCGTCCCGTTTAAACTGTCGTGTGCGTGGGCGTGGGGGCCCGGGCGGCCCGCCCGCGGAGGACCTCTCGGCTCGGATACAGAAATCCGCTTCCGCGGTCGCTTATGGGGCTGGCTGTCCACCCAACGCTCGATGCGTCCCCGCGAACTCGTCGGCCTGCTGCGCAACCGCGACTTCGCCCTCCTCGTCGGCGGCCGGCTGGTCACCAACGCCGGTGACAGCCTCTACTACATCGCCGCGATGTGGCTGGTCTACGACCTGACCGGCTCGGAGCTGTTCACGGGCCTCGCGGGCTTCCTGACGATGGCGCCCGCGGCCCTGCAGTTCCTGTTCGGCCCGCTCGTCGACCGGACGCCGCTGGAGCGGCTGCTCGTCGGTACGCAGGTCGTCCAGGGACTGCTCGTCCTCGTGGTGCCGGCCGCGCACTACCTGGGTGTCCTCTCGGTCTGGGTCGTCCTGACGGTGATGCCGCTGCTGTCGCTGCTGAACCAGCCGGTCTACCCCGCGCAGAGCGCGGCGCTCCCGCGCATCGTCGACCGGGACGAACTGGTCGGTGCGAACTCCGTCCTGACGCTGGCGTACCAGGGTGTCAACGCCGGGTTCAACGCCCTCGGCGGCGTCGTCGTGGCCGCCTTCGGCGCCGTCACGCTGTTCCTCGTCGATTCGGTCACGTTCGCCGTCGCGACGATGCTCTTCCTCGGGCTGAACATCCCCGAGGCCGGCGCCGGCGATATCGACGACGAGGGGTCGGCCGCGGAGGACGCCGACGAGGCGGCCGCCGACGGGGAGGCCGGCGACCCGGCCCCGGTCGCGGACGGCGGCCGGGACGAGCCGGGCGACCGGACGGCCGACCCGGCGGACGATGCCGACGCCGACGCACCCGCCGCCGACGACCCGGCGCCCGACGCCGCGCCAGCGACCGAGGCCCCGGAGACGGATGACGACGACGGGAACAGCTACCTCGAGGACCTGCGCGAGGGCATCGGCTTCCTCCGCGGGACCGTCGTCGCCAAACTCACGCTTGGGGTCATCATCGTCAACTTCGCGTTCGGCGGCGTGATGGCCATCCTCCCGTCGTACGGCGACAGCTTCGGTGGCGCCGGCGCGTACGGGCTGCTGGCGGCCGCCGTCGGGGTCGGGATGCTGGCGGGGTCACTCGTCGGCAACCTCGTCGAGGAGTGGCCGTTCGGCTACGTCGTCAGCGGCGGGATGGCCGTGAGTGCCGTGCTGTGGACCGCCGCCATCGCCGTCGATTCGATGCCCGCGACGCCGGTGCTGCTGGCGCTCGCCCTGGTGCCCGCGGGGACGATGAACGTCCTCGTCTTCTCGCTGGTCCAGGCGGTCGTCCCGGACCGGCTGCTCGGGCGGGCGATGTCGGTCATCCGGAGCGGTGCCGGGGTCATGACGCCCGTCGGCGCGCTGGTCGGCGGCGCGGTCGCCGACGCCACCTCCCCCGGACTGGTGCTGTACGGGAACGCGGTCGCGACGGCGGTGTTCGCGCTGTACGTCTTCGCGCTGCCGAGCCTCCGGCGCATCCCCCGCGTGGGGTCTGTCTCGACGCTCGTGGCGGAGTAGGTCGCCGGAGAGCCGACCGACCCCTCAGAAGACCTCCTCGACGTCGATGAACCCCCCGTCGCGCGTGCCGCGGACGGTCACGTTCTGCCCCAGCGTCACGTCGGCGTCCCCGCGCAGCTTCACCGTCTCCGCCCCGTCGTCGATCTTGACTGGGTCGCCGGTCTGGACGACCGTGCCCGTGAACTCGACCGTGCCCTCGTCGGCGGTGGCTCCACCACCGGCCCCGCCGGCTTCGCCGCCACCACTCTCGCCGGCCCCGCCGTCGCCCGCGTCGCTCCCGCCGTCGTCGGCGAAGGCGTCCAGCCCCGTTCCCTGGTCGCCGCTTCCGCCGGTCGCGTCGTCCCCCTCGGCGTCGGTGTCCACGTCGCTCGGAGCCGCCGCGAGGCCGCCCTCCAGGTGCGTGACGGTCGACTGCCAGCCGGCTGAGGCCTCGAGGTCGTCCTGCCAGCCGTCCTGGATCTCCACGTCCGCCGCGAGGACCTCGTCGCCCGGCCCGATGTCGAGGTCGGCCTTCTCGCCCCACAGCGCGACCCGGATGTCGCCGCTCGCGTCCTGCAGGCGGATGTTGCGGACCTGCCCCTCGCTGCCGTCGTCGCGGTCGAACGTCCGCTTCGGGTCGGCCGAGCGGACCACCCCGGCGATGTCGACCGTCTCGCCGATCTCCACGTCCCCGATGTCCGTCGTCTCCGGGACGAACTCGACCTCGGCGTCGACGGCCTCGACCGCGCTCCGGTCGTTGACGTGGAGTTCGAGGCTGCCGTCGCGCTCGCGGACGTAGCCGTCGACGACCTCGACGGTGTCGCCCGGCTCGAACCGCTCGACGGCCTCGGTCTGCTCGTCCCAGAGCGTGACGCGCAGTCGGCCCGTCTCGTCGCCGATGACGAGGTTGCCGACGCGGCCCTCGCTGCCGTCGTCGCGGTCGAACGTCCGGACGGCCTCCGTGTCGAGGACGACGCCGTCGACGGTCACGTCGGACTGGCCCATCGCCAGCGAGTCGATGCTCACCCCGCCCTCGAGGTCCACGTCGAGTTCGGCCTCCTCGTCGACCTCGACGCGGTCGGCGCTGACCTCCAGCCCGCTGTAGCCGTCCTTCGGGCGGCCCTTGATGCGCAGGACCTGTCCCGGCTCCAGCTCCTCGACCGCGGCGGCGGCGTCCTCGTCCCACATCGCGAGGCGGACGCGGCCGGTCTCGTCGGCGACCTCGACGTTGACGACCCGGCCCTCGGCGTCCTCCTCGTCGCGCTCGAACGTCCGCAGGTCGCCGACGGAGACGACCTTCCCGAGGAACTGCACCTCCTCCATCCCGGCCTCGATGTCGGCGATGCCCTCGATCTCGCTCTCGCCCAGGTCCTCGGCGATGAGCATGGCGGCGACCTCCTCGTCGACGAGCCCGTCCATCTCCTCGACCTTCGCCTCGACGGCCTCCCTGAATGCCTCCTCCTCGACGTCCGCGTCCAGGTCCGCGTAGATGTCCTCGATGGCGCCCATTGCTGTTGTGCTATTGGGGGTGGCGGCTCCGTTAAGCGTTGCCGTCGCGTCCTCGTCGGGGGTCGCGCCGCCCTCGGCGTCGGGGGGCTCCTCGCTCGTGTTCGGCTCCATACGGCGGATGCTGCGGCTTCCGGTTTGAAGCTACGGAGCGGCGACGACGGGCCGGCTCAGGGCCAGGTCGACTCCTGCCAGTGCCCGTCCTCGTAGGTGACGACGGCGTCGAACAGCGAGGTGAGGGTGGCGATGGTCCGGTCGTCGTGCTCGCCCGGGTCGAGGTGGTAGTGGGCGGTCGAGCCGGTCGCCTTCACCCGGTTGACGAGCACGTGCAGGAAGCGGAACGCCCGCTTCAGCTCGACGTGCTCCAGCAGGACCGTCAGGGACTCGAAGATGAGCAGCGAGTCGCTCCCCCAGTCCGTGAGCCGCTCGCTGACGGTGATCCCCAGGCCGGTCAGGTCCGCCGGCTCCTCGAGCACGCGCTCGACGCCGGGCCGGTCGTCCCCGTCGTCGCGCTCGACCCCCTCGACGAGGACCGCCGTCTCCGGGGGGTCCGTGACGCTGTGCCAGTTCTCCAGCCACCGTGCGGGGTCGTCCGCGAAGGAGACGACGAGCAGGTTCGACAGGTCGACGGACACGAGTTCCTCGACGTAGGTGGCACGGGCATCGCTGTCCAGCCGCCCGGAGAGGACCAGCACGTTCGCTGCGTGGGCGAGGTCGGAGTCGTCACCCCCCGTCGATCTCCCGGCCTCGGCCGATTCCCCCGCCGACATCACGTGTTCGATACCGCGGCCGCCGGTATAAACACGGTGCTTATCGAACCTGCATAAGGGCCCGGCTCCGGCCGGTTCTCCACGGCGGACTGTCCCGTGCCCCCGGACGGACCGGACCGCTGAACGGCGCGGGGGCTCCCGTTTCGAAACCCCTATACGAACGTCCGCGCTACCGATTGATGAGTCCGGTTAGGGTAGTGGACTATCCTCTTGGCTTGCGGAGCCAGGGACCAGCGTTCAAATCGCTGACCGGACGTTTCCTCTCACGACGACCGCGCGACGAGCACCGGCTGCCGGTGCGCCGTCCGGGTCGTCCACGGGTATTTATGTCCGGTCGGCGGTCGCGCCCCGCGACCGTTTTCCCGCTCGGCGCCGAACCGTCGACCGTGACGGCCGACCGCCGCGACGACGACGCGCCCGACGTCGAGGCCCACCTCCACGCCGGCGTCGCGGTGTTCAACGCCGGTGCCTACCTCGCCGCCCACGACCCGTGGGAGGCCGCGTGGCTCCACCTCGACGACGGACCGGACGAGCGGCTGCTACACGGGCTCATCCAGGTCGCCGCCGGGACCCATCACGCCCGCACGGGCAACGCCGAGGGCGCGACGACGCTCGCGGCCAGCGCCCGCGACTACCTTTCGGGCCTCGACGGGCACCGTGGCGTCGCGCTCGGCCCCGTGCACGAGTGGCTCGACGCGATGGCGGCGGACCCGCTCGCGGCCGGTGAGCGCGACCCGCCGCGCATCGAGGTGGACGGCGTCGCGCTGGGCCCGGGTGACCTCGAGTTCCCCGCCGCCGCCGTCGCCGGGCCCGAACTCGCCGAGGCGCGTGGCGACGAGGCCGCCGCCGACCTGCTCCGCCGCGCGGCCGCGTTCGGCCACGCGGACCTCGCCGACGGCAAGACCACCAGCCCGTTCGTGACGCTCACGCTGGAGGTGCTGGACCCCGGCCGGCCGGACGGCCCGCCGCTGGGCCGCCTGCGCGACCACGTCCAGCGCCGCGAACAGCGCGAGAACGACGTGGCCGGGCTGTTCGACCCCGACGGGGACTAAGGGGAGTTATCGGTTTGTGGATTGGTTTCGTCGACAATCTGCCATTTCCATGGATAATAGATCGGTTCGAACGACTCAGGTCGATTTCTGCATCTTCTCGATATCGAGCGTCTCGCCGTCGACGGTCGCGACCAGCATCGCCGCGATGGTGGCGGGGTCGGCCGCGGTGCAGGTCCCAGGGTTGTAGCAGGTGTAGCCCTCGTGCTCCCACTCGGCCTGCTGGTGGGTGTGGCCCGACACGCCGACCGTCTGGCGGTCGTCGTCGGCGTGCTCGGCGACGATGCTGCCGACGCGCTCCTCGTAGCCCGCGATGTCGCCGGTCCCGTGCGTGACGACGAACCGCACCCCCTCCACGTCGAGCGCCGCGACCTCCGGCACGTCCAGGTCCGGCGGGTCGATATTGCCGAGGACGGCGGTGAGTTCGGGCGTCACGTCCTGCACCAGGTCGTACGAGTCGTACGTGTCGAAGTCGCCGGCGTGGATGGCGAGGTCGGCGGCGTCCAGTTCGTCGAGGACCCAGTCGGGGATCTCGCTCGCGCGGGACGGGATGTGGGTGTCGCTGATGATGGCCACGCGGGTGGACATGGTCGAGTGTGTGGCGGCGGTGGGGCAAAAGTGTGCGTCCGGGGCCGGGCGTCAGCCGAGCAGACCGAAGATGCCCAGGATCCAGCGACCGACCTCCGACGCCGTGAACAGCGCCCCCTCGAGCCGTGACAGCACGCGCTCCGTCCAGAGGGCGGCCACCATGACGAGGCTGATGACGGCCAGCCACGCCAGCGTCTCCAGGGCCGTCCCGCTGATCACGAGCGGCCGGAGGAGCGCCGCGACGCCCAGGATGCCGGTGATGTTGTAGATGTTGCTCCCGATGACGTTGCCGACCGAGACGCCGAGGCTCCCGCGCCTGAGCGCCACCAGCGAGACGGCGAACTCCGGCGTCGAGGTCCCGGCGGCGACGATGGTGCCGCCGATGACCCACTCCGAGATGCCGGCACTCCGCGCCAGCGACGACGCCGCCACCACCATGAAGTCCCCGCTCACGAGCACCAGCGCCAGCCCGCCGACCAGGAAGGCGGCGTCGCGCCCCCGGAACTGCACCCGCTCGGTGACGGCCCGCGTCACCGCCGGGGCGACATCGTCGGCCGGCTCCGCCCCGCTCGGCGGCGACGGGGCGGCGCTGCCCTCCTCGCCCGTGTTCGGGCCCTCGTCGTCACCCTGCGTCCGGAGCAGGTACACCGTGTAGACGACGAACGAGCCCGCCAGGAGGGCGCCCTCCAGCCGGGAGACGGAGAGGTCGAGGACGGCGACGCCACCGACCAGCGTGCTCGCCAGCAGCGCGACCCCGTCACGGCGGACGAGCGGTTCGGCGACGGGGATGACCCGCAGCAGCGAGATGACGCCCAGGATGAACGCCAGGTTGTAGACGTTCGACCCGAGGACGTTGGCGACGGCGAGGTCGCCCAGCCCCTTGAGCGCCGCGTCGACCGACACCGCCAGCTCCGGGGTCGAGGTCCCCATCGCCACGATGGTGAGGCCGATGGTGAGCTCCGAGAGGCCGAACCGGCGTGCCAGCCGGACCACCGCGTCGACGAGGACCCGTGCGCCGACCCAGAGTCCGAGTACGGTCACGACGATGACGCCGACCTGAACGGCGGGGCCGCCCTGGACCATGGCTCGCTTCCGTCGACCGCTGGCCGCTCAATCAAGCTTCGGGTCGCGGCGGCCCTCCCCCCGGTTCCGGTCGAACCGTTATGCCCGGGGGCGTCGACAGACCGACCATGAGCGACGAGGGCGAGGAGGCCGACGGCGCCAGCGCCGACGCGGACGAAACCGGGGTCGTCACGGTCTTCCTGCGGAACGACTCCGACGTCCTCCTCTGCCGCCGGAGCGACGCGGTCGGCTCGTACTCGGGGCAGTGGGGCGCGGTCGCGGGCCACGCCGAGGGCGACCCCGGGCGGCTGGCGCGCGAGGAGATCAGCGAGGAGACCGGCATCGACCCCGACGACTGCGCGTTCGTCCGGCGCGGCCCCTCGTTTCCCGTCGAGGACCCCGACCACGGAACCTGGCGCGTCACGCCGTTCCTGTTCGACTGTCCCACCCGCGAGGTGACGACCAACCGCGAGACGACCGAGCACGAGTGGGTCCAGCCGCCGGCCATCCTCGACCGCGAGACCGTCCCGCGGCTGTGGGAGTCCTACCGCCGGGTCGCGCCCACGGTGGCGGACGTGCGCGAGGACCGCGAGCACGGCTCGGAGTACGTCTCCCGGCGTGCGGTGGAGGTGTTGCGCGACGCCGCGGCGGCGCTCGACGCGGGCGTCGACGCGCCGGTGGACCTGCCGGACTGGGCGGACTGGTCCCGGCTCGCCACACTCGCCGACGCGTTGCTCGTGGCCCGCGAGAGCATGGCCGTCGTCGGGAACCGGGTGGACCGGGCGATGTGGCTCGCTGCCGGCGAGCACGAGCACGGCTGGGACGGGTCGTACGGCACGCCGGTCCGGTCGGCCGGGGCCGTCCGGCAGACGGCCGAGCACGTCCTCGCGAACCTGGAACCCGCCCAGCGTCGGCTCGTGGGTGACGCCCGCCGGGCGGACTGGGGCGACGGCGTCGTGGCGACACTGTCGCGCTCCGGGACCGTCCGCTCGGTGCTGGAGGCGGTGGCTGCCAGGGTCGTCGTCGCGGAGTCGCGCCCCGGCGGCGAGGGCCGGGCGGTCGCGCGTGCCCTCGCGGACGCGCTCATCGCGCCGGTCACGCTGTGTGCGGACGCGGGCGTGGCCCACGCGCTGGACGCGTGCGACGCCGACGCCGTCCTCGTCGGCGCGGACACGGTGCTGGTGGACGGCTCGGTCGTCAACAAGGTCGGGACGCGGACGCTGGCGAGTGCCGCGGCCGCGGGCGACGTGCCCGTCTACGTCGCGACACACACGGACAAGGTGGCGCCGGCCGGGCACGAGACCGACCTCGAACCCCGCGACGCCGGCGAACTGCTGGGCGACGACGAGGCGCCCGCCGGCCTCCGCGTCGAGAACCCCACGTTCGACGTGACGCCGCCCGCGCTGGTCGACGGCTACTGTACCGAGGCGGGGTTCCTCGACGCGGGTGCGATACGGAGGGTGGCCGAACGGGCCGCCGAGCACGCCGACTGGCCCCGGCCGTAACCGACTCCCGGCGGACGATTCGGGGAACACATAAACGGGAGGCGGGGGACGGGGCGTCCATGTCCGCTGTTCCCGAGCGCCCGGTCGTGCTGGTCGGCGAGGAGGACGCCGCCGCGGCCACGACGGCCGCCCTCCGCGACCTCCGGGGTGGGGGCGCGACGGCGGCGGTGCTCGTCGCCCCGACACCCGACGCCGCCGACGCTGCTGCCGACGCCGCGAGGGACTCGCCGCTGTCGGTCGACCTGGTGGTCGCCACCCCCGACGCACTGCCGACGGGCGACGGCCGGGTCCTGGCCGCCCCCGACGTCGAGGGCGCGCCCGCCGCCGCCGAGCGGGTCCCGGTCCCGCGTGCCGTCCGGCACCGGCCTCTCGTTCACGACGGCGGCGCCGCCCGGTTCGTCGGCGTGTTCGCGCTGTCGTTCGGTTTCTACCTCCTGCTGGGCGACCCGACGGACCCGTTCGACCTCGTCACCGGCGCGGTGACGGCGACGCTGGCGGGCGTCCTGCTGTCGCCCATCGTCTTCGAGACGCCGCCCGCTGCCGGCCGGACGCTCCCCCGCGCCGCCCGCGCGACCGTGTTCCTCCCGTACCTCCTGTTCGAGGTGTTGCGCGCGAACCTGTCCGTCGCGCGGGTCATCCTCGACCCGTCGCTCCCCATCGAGCCCTCGATGGTCGAGGTGCCCCACGACGCCCGCTCCGGCCTGGAGCGGGCGGTGCTGGCCAACGCGGTCACGCTCACGCCCGGCACGCTGACCGTCGATGTCGACGAGCGCCGGCTCCGGGTCCACGCGCTCACGTCGGCCTCCCGGACGGACCTGCAGGCGGGCGCGCTCGCCCGTGCGGTGGCGTTCGTCTTCCACGGCCGTGGGGGCCCCGACGGCGCGTCGGCCGGCGGGGACGAGCGCCGTGACGAGGGGGTGGTCCGGTGACGCTGCTCGCCGACGGGCTGCTGGTCGCCGCGGCCGCGCTCGTCGTCCTCGGCCTGGGTGCCGGGCACCGCCTGTTCCGGGGCCCGACCGTGCAGGACCGCGTCATCGCGGCCAACGCGATGGGCACGACGACGGTGGTCGTCATCGCGCTGCTGGGGGCCGCGCTGGGCGAGCCGGGCTACCTGGACGTGGCGCTCGTCTACGCGCTGCTCAACTTCCTGCTCTCGGTCGGGCTGGCGAAGTACGTCGTCGAGCGTGGGGGGGTGCTCCAGTGACGACCCCCGGGACGGTGGCCGCGCTGGCGCTGGCGGCGGGCGCCGTCGGCTTCACGGCCATCGCGGTGGTCGGGCTCTTCCGGCTCCCGGACTGCTACAGCCGCGCCCACGCCACCTCGAAGAGCGACACGCTGGGCGCGCTGCTGGCCGTCCTCGCCGCGGCCGTCGCCTTCGCCGAGCCGACCACGACGCTCAAACTCGGCGCGCTGTTCCTCTTCCTCCTCCTCACGGGCCCGACCGCGGCCCACGCCATCGTCCGGTCGGCCGACGACCAGGGTGTCGAGCCGTGGGCGCGCGCGGTCGCCGACGGCCCCGGTGGCGACCCCGACGACGGGGCAGCGCCGACCCCGACCGATGGTGGCGAGGAGCCCCGGTCGGAGCCACGTCGGGGAGGGGAGCGAGCCGACGGTGGTGAGCGGCCGTGACGGTGGGTCTCGTCGAGGCGGCGCTGCTGGGGTTCGTCCTCGTGGTGGCCGTCGCCACGGCGCTCGCCCGCGACACGCTGGTCGCCGTGGTCGTGTTCGCGCCGTACAGCCTCGGCATGGCGGGCCTGTGGCTGGTCTATCACGCGCCCGACGTGGCGCTGACGGAGGCCGCCGTCGGCGCCGCAGTCACCACCTCCCTGTTCGTCGTCACGCTCCAGCGGACCACCCGCCCGGACGGCGTCGGCGACACGTTCGCGTTCGACCCCGACCCCCGGTCGCTGGTGGTCGTCGGGGCGTTCGTCGGGGCGCTGCTCGCGACGGTGCCGGCGCTCCCGCCGGTCGGCACGGCGCCGGGACTCCGCGACGGTGGCGCGGGCGCGTACTACCTCGCCAACGCCGCCGACTTCGCGGTGAAGAACGTCGTCACCTCGGTGCTGGTCGCGTTCCGCGGGTTCGACACGTTCGGCGAGGTGGCGGTCGTGTTCGCCGCCGGCCTCGCGGTGCTCGTCGTGCTCGGGAGGGAGACGCCGTGAGACCGTACCGTGACAGCGTCGTCGTCGCCAAGACCGTCCGGGCGGTGGCGCCGTTCGTGTTCACCTTCGGCCTGTTCACCATGTTCCACGGCACGAAGTCGGTCGGCGGTGGGTTCCAGGGTGGCGTGGTAGTCGCGGCGCTCGTGGTGACGCTCGCGTTCGCGTTCGGCGTCGAGCAGACCTGGGCCGGCCTCGACGCTCGCGCGCTGGTCGTCGTCGCCGCGGCCGGCGTCCTCGTGTTCGGGTTCGTCGCGCTGGGGTCGCTGGCGCTCGCCGGGTCGTTCCTCGACGTGACCGCGTTCCCCGGCTCGCCCGCCTACCCCATCGAGGCAGTCGAACTCGGCATCGGCGTCGCCGTCGCGACCGTCATCAGCGTCGTCTTCTTCGAACTCGCGGGGGTGGGCTCGTGAGCGTCGCCGCCTACGTCGTGGCGGTCCTCCTCGCGGGCATCGGCCTGTTCGTCCTCGTCGACGACCGGAGCCTCGTGAAGAAGGTGCTCGGGCTGAACGTGTTCCAGACCGGCATCTTCCTCTTCTTCATCGCGGGGGGTGACCGGACCGGCGGTGCCGCGCCGCTGCTGACGAACGACCCGCCGTACGTCGACCCCGTCCCGGCGGTGCTCATCCTCACCGCCGTCGTCGTCGGCGTGAGCGTCACGGGCGTCGCGCTGGCGCTGCTCGTCCGCATCTACGACGAGTACGGCACGCTCGACGCCGCGGTGCTGGGCACCCGGCGCGACGACGAGGTGGGTGACCGATGAGCGCCGTCGACCCGACGCTGCTGGTCGCGCTGCCACTGCTGGCGAGCGTGGTGCCGCCGATGCTCGCGTTCGTCCGCGACCGCGCGGGCTGGCCGGTGGCGCTCGTGACGCTGCTCGCACAGACGGCGCTCGCCGCGACGCTGGCCGTCGAGGTCGTCACCCGTGGCCCCGTGGTCGTCGAGGTCGGGAACATCCCGGCCCCGTTCGGCATCCGGCTCGTCGTCGACGCGCTGTCGGCCCCGTTCGTCCTGCTGGTGGCGGTCGTCGCGCTCGCCGTGCTCGGGTACACCCGCGTCGCCGGCCCCCGCTCGGCGCCGTTCTACGGGCTCTACCTCCTGCTCGTCGCCGGCCTCACCGGGGTCTGTCTCACGGCCGACCTGTTCAACCTCTACGTCTTCCTCGAGATCAGCGGCCTCGCCTCGTACGCGCTGGTCGCGCGGAGTCCCGGCGGCGACGCCGCCGTCGCCGCGCTGCGCTACCTCCTGCTCGGCACGGTCGGTGCGTCGCTGTACCTGTTCGGCGTGGGGTACGCCTACCTCGCGACGGGGACCCTGTCGATGGCGGCGTTCGGGGCCAGGGTCGCCGGCTCGCCGGGGACGCTGGTGCTCGCGGCGTTCGCCCTCGTGGCGGCCGGGCTGGGCGTGAAGATGGCGCTCTACCCGCTGCACACCTGGAAACCGCCGGCGTACGCCGCCGCGCCGACCGGCGTGAGTGCGCTGCTGGCGGCACTGGCCTCGACCGTGGCCGCCTACGCGCTCGCCCGCCTCCTCCTGTCGGCGTTCGGCGCGACCCTCCTCGAGCGGGTGCCGGCCGTCCGGACGCTGCTGCTGACGGCGGCCGTCGTCAGCATCGTCGCTGGCGCGTTGCTGGCCGCCCGCGAACCCGTCGTCCGCCGGCGGCTGGCCTACTCCTCGGTCTCGCAGTTCGGCATCGTTCTCGTGGGCGTCGCCCTGGCATCGTCGCCCGGCGTGACCGGGGCCGTCGTCCACCTCGTCGGCCACGCCGTCATGAAGGGCGGCGCCTTCCTCGCGGCCGGGCTCGTCGCGACGCAGTACGGTGCGGTCCGGGTCGACGACTACGCCGGGCTGGCACGGCGCGCGCCCGCAGTGAGCGCGGCGCTCGCCGTGCTGCTGCTGGGGCTCGTCGGCATCCCGCCGACGGTGGGGTTCGCCGGCAAGTTCTACGTCGCGCTGGCGGCCGCCGAGGCCGGCGCCTGGATCCCGCTGGCGGCGGTCGTCGCGAGCACGCTGTTCTCGCTGGCCTACCTGGCGCCGCTGCTCCAGCGGATGTACGTCGAGCCGCCCGCTCATCGACCCGACGCCGACGGCACCGCGGACGGTCACGGCGGCGACGACCACGACGGCGGTGATACCGACGGCGCCCCGGCCGCGCCCGGCGACGGCGCGAGCGGGCCGGTGACCGCCGTGTCCACGGGCGAGCCGGGTACCGTCTCGGTCGGCATGGTCGCCGTCGTCGTCGCGGCGGGGGTCGCGACGGTGGTACTGGGCGCGGTCGCCCCGACCGTCGAGGCGCTGCTGGCGCCGTTCCTGGAGGTGGTGCTGTGACCGCCACGGCGAGCCTCCTGCCGCTGGCGGCGGTGCTGCTGCCGGCGCTCGCCGTCGGCCCCATCCTCGCCACGCGCCACCGGCCGAACGTGCGCGAGGCGTGGACCTTCCTCGCCGGTGGCGGGACGCTCGTCCTCGCCGGACTGCTCGCACGGGCCGTGCTGGCGGGCGCCCGCCCGACGACCGACCTCGGGACGTACGTCGGGGGGGTCGGGTTCGTCCTCCGGGTGGACCCGTTCGGCACGCTGTTCGGCCTGCTGGCGGCGACGCTGTGGCTCGTCACCAGCGTCTACAGCGTCGGCTACATGCGGGGGCTCGACGAGCACGGGCAGGGGCGCTACTTCGCCGCCTTCGCCGCCAGCATCGCCGCCACGCTCGGCGTCGCGTTCGCGGGCAACCTCCTGACCCTGTTCGTCGCCTACGAACTGCTGACGGTCGCCACGTACCCGCTCGTCGTCCACGCCGGCACCGACGACGCGCGCGCCGCCGGCCGCCAGTACCTCGCCTACACCCTGGCGGGTGGTGCTGCCGTCTTCGCGGGGCTCGTCCTGGTCTACCTGCTCGCGGGGTCGGTTGCGTTCGTCCCCGGCGGCCTGGCCGGCGTCGCGTCCGACCCGGCGCTGGCGCGGGTCGCGTTCGGCCTCCTCGTCCTCGGCTTCGGCGTCAAGACCGCCGTCGTCCCGCTGCACACGTGGCTCCCGAACGCGATGGTGGCGCCGACGCCCGTCTCCGGGCTGCTCCACGCCGTCGCCGTCGTCAAGAGCGGCGCCTTCGGCCTCGGCCGGGTCGTCGCCTACGTGTTCGGTCCCGACGCGGTGACCGGCCTCGGGGTCGGCCTGCCGCTCGCCGTGCTCGCCGCGACGACGATGCTGTACGCCGGCGTGCTGGCGCTCCGGCGCGAGAAACTGAAGCAGGCGCTCGCCTACTCGACTGTGTCCCAGCTCTCGTACATCGCGCTGGGGTTCGCCCTCGCCGGGCGGCTGTCGACGTTCGGCGCGATCCTGCACATCCCCGCCCACGCGTTCATGAAGATCACCCTCTTCTTCGTCGCCGGCCTCGTCTACGTCGAGACCGGCGCGACCTACCGCGACGAACTCGCCGGCATCGCCCGTCGGCTCCCGGTGACGATGACCGCGTTCGCCGTCGCCGCCGCCGGACTGGCCGGGTTCCCGCTGGTGGCGGGCTTCGTCAGCAAGTGGTACATGGTGCTGGGCGCGCTGGCGACCGACCCCGGCTTCGGCGCCGTCTACCTGCTGGCGGGGGGGCTGAAGCTGCTGCTGTTCTGGCCCATCGTCGCGTCGGCCTTCTTCACCGACCCCGAGGAGGCCGAGGACCCCGCCCACGACGCCGCCGCGGCGCCGCACGGTGGCGCCCCGGTCGCGTCGGACGGCGGGTCGGCCACCCCGGGCGACGGCACAGACGGGCCGGCCGAGGCCCCCGGCGACGGCACGAGCGGACCGAGCGGCGACCTGGGTGGTGACGACCCCGCTGGCGACGACTACCACGCGGGCCACGGGTCGCTGCCGCCGGCCGGCGGCTGGACCCGGCCGGCGTCGTTCCGCGAGGCGCCGCCCGCCCTGCTCGGCCCGGTGGTGGCCGTCGCCGTCGGCGCGGTCGTCCTCGGCGTTGTGCCCGACTGGCTCCCGCTGTGGGACCTCGCGGAGGCGACAGTGGCGGAGGTGTTCGGGCCGTGATGGGGGCCCCGCTCGGCACGACGGCCCCGGCCGCGCCGCTCACCGCGCTCCCGCCGGCACTCCTCGTCCTGGCGGCGGCGGTCGTCGTCGCCGTGGTCCCGCGCCGGGCCGGCACCGCCGTCGGCGCGCTCGCGGCCGCCGCGGTCGTCCCGTGGGTGCTGACCGTCCCGGCCGGCGACCACCTCCGGACGACGCTGTTCGGCTTCGATGCCGTCCTGTTCGCGGTGGACGGGACCGCGCGCGTCGTCGCGCTCGCGCTGGGCCTCGTGACGACGGCGGGGGTGCTGTACGCCCACGACTCCGGCACGACGCGTCGCGAGCTGGCGACCCTGCTCGGCTACGTCGGCGCGGGCCTCGGCGCGGTGTTCGCGGGCGACTGGCTCTCGCTGGTCGTCTGGTGGGAGCTGCTGGCGGTCGGCGGGACGCTGCTGCTGTGGCGCTCGCCGTCCGCCGATGGCCGGGCGGCGGGCTACCGCTACGCCGTCTACCACCAGGTCGGGGGCGCGCTGCTCGTGGCGGGGGTGTTGCTCCACTACACCGCCGCCGGGTCGTTCCTGTACGAGGGTGGCATCACGGCCGGCCTGCCGCGGCTGCTCGCGGTGCTGGGCGTGGGACTCAACGTCGGGTTCATCGGCCTCCACGTCTGGCTCCCGGACAGCTACCCGCGGGCGGGTGTCGCCGTCTCGGTCGTCCTCTGTGGCGTCACGACGAAGGTCGCCGTCTACGCGCTGCTCCGTGTCGTCCCCGGCCGGAGCCTCGCGCTGGCGTGGGCCGGCGCCGCCATGCTCGCCGTCGGGGTGACGCTGGCGGTCCTCCAGACGGAGACCCGGCGACTGCTCACCTACCACATCGTCTCGCAGGTGGGGTACATGGTGGCCGGCGTCGGCCTCGCCTCGCCGCTCGGGACCGGGGGCGCGCTCGCCCACCTGCTCAACAACGTCCTCTACAAGTCGCTGCTGTTCATGGTGGCCGGCGTCGTCCTGCTCCGGACCGGCGAGGAGCGGTTGAAGAAGCTCGGCGGACTCGGCCGGGCGATGCCCGCCACCGCGGCCGCGTTCACCGTCGCCGCGCTCGCCATCACCGGCATCCCCGGGTTCTCCGGGTTCGTCAGCAAGGGGATGGTCATCGGCGCCGCCGACGCGCCGGGGACCCGACTGCTCTGGTGGGTGCTGCTGGTCGGCGGCGTCGGGACGGTCGTCTCGTTCACGAAGTTCGGCTACTACGCGTTCGTCCGGAGCGCCGACCACGCCGCCGTCGAGCCCGACGGGACCGCCGCCCCGGGCCACCTCGCCGCGTTCGCCATCGTCGGCGTGCCGTGCGTCGTCTTCGGGGTCGCCCCGGAGCTGTTGCTGGGGCTGCTCCCGACCGGCGCGTCGTCGGCGAAGGTGTTCGCGGTATCGCAGTTCGAGAAGGCGGGTGCCACGCTCCTCGCCGGGCTGGTCGTGTTCGCGCTGGTGAAGCGGCCGCTCGGACGGCTCCCGGCCGCGCCCGACCTCGACTCGCTCTACCACCCCGCCGGCGCGCGGCTCCGCGACGGCGTCGCCCGCCGCACGGACGAGGCGGCCGGGTGGCTGCTGACCCGGGGCGAGCGGGTGGTCGCGGCGCTCGCTCGCGTCGCCGACGGGGGCCGTGGGCCGTCGAGTGCCGCCCGGCTCGGGCTCCCCACGGACCCGTTCGGCCGGGGGGTCCTCCTGCTCGCGGCGGTCGCGGCGGTCGCCGTGGCGGTGGCGGTGCTGTGAGTCGTCTCCCCCACGTGTTTTTGTCGACCCGCGGTGACACGTCGGTATGCCTCGCCGACCCGACTACGACGGGTTCGTCGACTGGCTCCGGGAGTCGTTCGACGACGACCTCCGCTGGACCGCCAGCTTCGACCACGAGACGTTCGACTACGACGTCCACCACGTCCGTCAGGACCTGAAGACGGAGTTGACCGGCCATCAGCTCGACACCATCATCCACCGCTCCATCGCGCTGTTCAACCGCGACCGCGTCGACGACGTGTACTTCCACCTCGGCGACGCGGAGGCGCTGGTCGCCCAGCACGAACGCGCGGTCGCCGTCCACCTCTACCTCGACGCCGAGCGGGCCGTGGTCGTGATGCTCGAGAAGGGCGCCGAGGTCACCCTGCCGACGTTCCCGGCGGAGTGCCTGGAGCGACTGGGCGTCGAGGCGGACGGATGAGGGTCTTCGACACGCAGCTCCCCGGCGTCGGCGAGCGGTTCACGGTGCGCTTCGGCCACGGTGGCGAGCTCGTCGTCCTCGTCCGGAACCAGGGCGGGCGGGAGGTGTTCTGGCGCGGGGACGCCGACGGCGACAGCGAGGAGCTGTTCGAACTCACGGAGCGTCAGGCCCGGAAACTGGCGGAGATCTTCGACGGCACCTACTTCCAGCCGGTCGACGAGGACGTCGAGTCCGTGCTGGAGGACGCCGTCGTCGAGTGGGTCGAGGTCGACGCCGACGCGCCGCTGGCCGGCCGCACGCTGGGCGAGGCCGACGTCCGCCGCCGGACGGGCGTGACGGTGCTGGCGGTCCAGCGCGGCCAGCGGACCCACGCAAACCCGGACGCCTCCTTCGGCGTCCGGGCCGGCGACGTGCTGGTCGCGGTCGGCGAGCCGGACGCGCACGACGACCTGGAGGCGTACCTGGCGGGCGGCGACTGACCCGTGGCGGCCGACGCTGCCCTCGTTGCCGACGTCCTCGGGGTCGGCGCGGCGGTGGTCGCGCTGTGGGTCGGGGCGCTCCTGTTCGTCCGTGGCGCGGCCGGACTCGCGGCGGCCGTCGGTGTCCCGCCGCTCGTCGTCGGGCTGACGGTCGTCGGCTTCGGTACCTCGGCGCCCGAACTCGTCACCTCCGTCGACGCCGCGCTCGTCGGCCGGCCGGACGTGGCCGTCGGCAACGTCGTCGGCTCGAACCTGTTCAACTTCGGCATCGTCCTCGGCGGAGTCCTCCTACTCGGTGCGGTGCCGGTCGCCGAGAGCCTCCGCCGCCGCGACGGCCCGGCGGTCGTCATCGCGACGGTCGCACTGGCACTCGTTCTGGCGGACCTGCGGCTGACCCGGCCCGAGGGGCTGGCGCTACTCGCCCTGTTCGTGGGTTACCTCGCCGTCCTGCTCCGGGGGACGCTCCGCGAGGCCGGTGCCACCGCCGAGGCGCGGGCGCTCGACTCGGCGATGCCCGATGCCTCCGGGCGCGTCGGGCTGCTGGTGCGTGTCGTCGTCGGCCTCGGACTGATCCTGTTCGGCGCGGATCTGCTGGTCCGGTCGGCGGTCGACCTGGCGCGACTGGCGGGGCTCTCGGAGTGGGTCATCGGTGAGACGGTCGTGGCGGCGGGCACCTCCGCGCCCGAGATTGCGGCCTCGCTCGTCGCCGCGCGCCGGGGGCTCGGCGACGTGGCCGTCGGCAACCTCGTCGGCAGCAACGTCTTCAACGGGCTGGTCGTGCTCGGCGCGGCCGGCCTCGTCGCGCCGGCGACCGTCACCCCGGCGGCGATTCCGACGGTCGTCTGGCTGGTCGGCCTCACACTGGTGGTGGCGGGCTTCCTCTGGACCGGCAGCCGCTTCGCCCGCGCGGAGGGTGTCGTCTGTCTGCTCGCCAACGGCGGCCGCTGGGTGCTGGATCTGCTCGGTCGCGGCGTGGCGGGCTGACTCAGTCGGCCCTCGGTGGCTCCTCGTAGTCGTCCGTGTACGGCTCCTCGATGTCGGTGTCGCCGCCGAGCGCGGTGCCGAGCGAGCGCGTCAGCAGGTCGAACGGGACGACCAGCGGGAGCAGCGCCCGCTCGACCAGCCGGATGGGTCGGGCGACGATGGGTGCGTACCGCTCGGCGTTGCCAAGGCCGAACGACTTCGGGACGATCTCGCCGAAGACGAGGACGACCGACCCCGCGAGCAGGGTCGTCGCGGCCACCGCGACGCCGCCGGAAACGTACTGGGCCAGCAGGACGGTCACGATGCTCGACAGCGCCACGTTGACGAGGTTGTTCCCGACGAGCAGCGTCACGAGCAGCCGGTGTGGGTTCTCGCGCAGTCGGGCCAGCGCGCGGGCGTCGCCGTCGCCCGTGGCGGCGCGCTCGTCGATCCACTCGGGCGACAGCGAGAAGACGGCGATCTCGCTGCTGGAGAAGAAGGCACTCAACGCGAGGAGCACGACGATACTCGCGACACCGACGACGACGAAGGACCCGACCATACGCGGCGGTCACCCGCCGGGCACAAGAACCGCCCGGCGTCGGGCCGCCCGCCGCGGGTCAATCCCTAAGTCACCGCCGGCCGGAGGGCCGGTATGGATATCGACCTGGACGATATCGCGGGCGACGGCGGCAACAAGCTCAAGACCAGCCTCCCGGGCGTCGAGGTGACGACGCAACTGGGTGACGCCGACGCGGAGGAGCTCGAGGCGCTCCACCGCCGACAGCTGGAGCTGGCGCTGGAGCACGCCGAGGAGGCGAAGGAAGCGACCCGGATGTAGCACCGGCCGTGGCCACACGTCTCCTTCTGTCCGGTGCGGGGAGCGGTTAAGTCGCTCCGCCCGGGAGGTCCGGGTATGTACGAGCACATCCTCGTCGCGACCGACGGGAGCGACCGGACCCGGGGCGCCGTCGCGCACGCCCTCGGGGTGGCCGAGCGGTACGGTGCGACCGTCCACGCGCTGTACGTGGTCGACAGCCGGGCACTCACTATCGACGAGGACGGGTTCGGGGACTACGACCAGCTCGTGACCGCGCTCGAGGAGCGCGGCGAGCGTGCGACCGAGAGCATCGCCCAGCAGGCCGAGGCGCGCGGGCTCGCGACCAGAACCGCCGTCGCGCACGGGACGCCCGCCCGGGGCATCCGCCAGTACGCCGACGACCACGAGATCGACCTCATCGCGATGGGAACGCAGGGCCGGACCGGGCTGGCGCGGTACGTCCTCGGTAGCGTCTCCGAGTCCGTCCTCCGGAAGGCGGACCAGCCCGTCCTCACGGTGAACCGCGCGGCGACCACGGTCGACCCCTCGTACGACCGGATCCTCCTCCCGACCGACGGGAGCGGCCACGCCGGACGGGTCGCGGACCACGCCTTCGACATCGCGGCCCGGTACGACGCGACCGTCCACGCGCTGTCGGTCATCGACGAGAACCTGATCCGGTCGCCCGACCTCCTGGCCACCCTGGAACGCGAGTCCGACGCGGCGCTGACGGCCGCCCGGGAGCGCGGCGAGGCGGCCGGCGTGGACGTCGTGGCCAGGGTCTGGCGCGGCGCGCCATACGATTGCATCACGACGTACGCCAGCGAGCGGGACATCGACCTCGTGACGATGGGTGCACACGGGAAGCGCGGCCTCCACCGCTTCCTCACGCAGAACACGGCCGAGCGTGTCGTCAGGCGCGCCCCCTGTCCGGTCTGGACGCTCCGGCGCTGACGGGGAAGCGGCGGCTTTTCCCGTCGGCGCTCCAAGCGGCCGGTGGCGGCGATGATGACGGTTACCCCCACCGAGCCCCGTGTGACGATGACTCTCAACTGAGCCGCCATCTTCACGAGACGACGGCCCCGCATCACCGGCAGAAATCCTATACTACGACCACCGACACACCTCGTCATGCCGAGCACCGCCACCACCGGGACGGAGCCATGAGGAGCGCGACGTTCACCGTGACCTGGCCGAAGGAGTTCAGCCACCCCATCGACCACTACTTCCACGAGGCCGACGACGCCAGTCTCCAGTGTATCCGGTACGCGACGCCGAGTCCCGACGGGCAGTTCATCCAGTTCGTCGAGGTGAGCGGCGACCCGGGCCGGGCCCGCGAACTGCTCGAGGCGTGCCCCGAGGTCGTCGAGTACGCCGTGGTCGAGACGGCCGGCAACGCCATCGCGTACATGCAGTCCGAGGCGGGAACGCTGGCCGAGGCGTTGCTCCTGTCCGGAACCGAGCGGGAACTCATCGTCGACTGGCCGGTTCACTACCTCGACGACCGGTGGGGGCTTCGGGTGCGGCTGGCCGGCGACCTTGCGGCGATGCAGGCGAGTGCCGCGGACCTGCCCGACGAGGTCTCCTTCCAGCTCGAGCGCATCGGCCAGTTCCGGCCCGAGGGCGACGACTTCGGTAGCCCGCTCACCGACCGGCAGCGCCAACTGCTCGCCGTCGCCGAGCGCGAGGGCTACTACAGCGTCCCTCGTGAGACGACACAGGCCGAGCTGGCCGAACTGCTCGACCTCGCGCCCGCCACGCTCAGCGAGCGGCTCCAGCGCATCGAGGCAAACCTCGCCCGTGGGTACCTGGAGTCGGGCTGAGGCGACTCCGGGACTAAAGTACCCCGATGCACATCGGGGCCACGCTGAGGCGCCCGGAGTCGTACGTGTCCACCATCGATGACGCACGACGAACCGGGGACGGTGGACGACGAACGGCGGGCGCCCGTGGAGGCGGGGCCGGCCGACGGAGGGAGCGAACAGGTGGGCGATGACGGGACGGGGATGGCACGGCGTGGCTTCCTGAGCGCCGCGGGCGGGAGCATCGCCGCGGCGGTCCTGGGCGCCGGCACCGCGGGGGCCGACCACGGGACCGACAGCGACGCCAGCACCGACCGCTCGCCCGAGGAACTGGTCGCGGCGATGACGCTCGACGAGAAGCTCAACCTCGTCAACCTCCCGTTCAACAACGACAGCATCGACCCCACGCCGCGGCTCGGCATCCCCGAGCTCGGTGCCACCGACGGACCGCTGGGGGTCCGCCACGAGAACCAGAACCGGCCCGACGAGGAGGGCTGTATCGGGTTCGACGCCCAGCAGCCGGCGACGGCGTTCCCGGCACCCATCGCGCAGGCGTCGACGTTCGACCCCGGGCTGGTCCGGCAGTTCGGCCGCGCTGTCGCCCGCGAGGGGAAGGCGCTCAACCAGGAGATCTGGTTCGGACCGGGGATGAACATCGTCCGGGTGCCGGAACTCGGGCGGGCGTTCGAGTACTACGGCGAGGACCCCTATCTCTCCTCGCGGATGGCGGTCGCCGCGGTCGAGGCCGCACAGGCGAACGGCCTCATCGCGACGGCGAAGCACTTCGTCGCCAACAACCAGGAGGGGAGCCCGCCCATCGACTCGCAGTGCGACACGCTGTTCGGGCCCACGTTCGTCGCACGGCGCAACGCCCGCCACTACGTGAACGCCGTCGTCGGCGAGCGGGCGCTCCGGGAGATCTACATGCCGGCGTTCCGCGCGGCCGTCGAGGAGGCCGACATCGGCGGCGTCATGTCGGCGTACAACCGCGTCAACGGCACCTACTGCGGCGAGCACCGCGACCTCCTGCTCGACACGCTGAAAGAGGAGTGGGGCTTCGAGGGGTTCGTCGTCTCCGACGCCGGCGGCTCGCGCCCACGGTCGGCGCAGAACGGCCTCGACGTGGAACTGCAGTTCGGCCCCGTCTTCGATTTCTTCGACGAGGCACTCAAGCGACAGGTCCAGACCGGCGTCGTCGAGGAGGCCACGCTCGACGACAAGGTCCTGCGGCTGCTCCGCCAGGTCGACCGGATGGGCATCCTCGACGGCGACCGGCCGGGCGCGCCCCCGGCGGTGAACACGGACGAGCACCAGCGCCTCGCCCGCCGCATCGCCGCGGAGGGGACCGTCCTCCTGCAGAACGAGCCCGTGGCCGGCGACGACAACGGCGACGCGGCTGCCGACCCCGCCCTCCCGCTCGACCTCGACGCCATCGACCACGTCGCGGTCATCGGCCACCGGGCAGACGAGGCGAAGCTCGGTGGCGGCGGCTCCTCGAACGTGACGCCGCCGTACTCGGTCAGCCCACTCGAGGCCGTCCGGGAGTACGTCGACGACCGCGCCGAGGTGTCGTTCGAGCGCGGGCAGGACTCGACCGCCGCGGCCGCCGACCTCGCCGTCGAGGCCGACGTGGCACTCGTCTTCGGGAACGGGAGTTCGACGGAGGGGACCGACCGCAACGATATCCAGCTCAACGGCAACCAGAACGCGCTCGTCGCCGACGTCGCCGCGGCGAACGACCACACGGTCGTCGTGCTGAACACCGGCGGTCCCGTGACGATGCCGTGGATCGACGACGTGCCTGCCGTCCTGCAGATGTGGTACCCCGGGATGGAGGACGGCCACGCGGCGACGGACGTGCTGTTCGACGAGGTGGCGCCCGGCGGAAAGCTCCCGGTCACCTTCGGGAAGGAGCGGGGTGACTACCCTGCGAGCGAGCAGCAGCAGTATCCCGGTATCGCTGGCCGCGCCGAGTACACCGAGGGGGTCTTCGTCGGCTACCGCTACTTCGACGACCGGGCCAACGAACCGCTGTTCCCGTTCGGACACGGGCTCTCGTACACCGAGTTCGCGTACTCGGACCTCCGGGTCGAGGCAGAGGGACCGACCGAGGCGACCGTCGAGGTGACCGTCGAGAACGTCGGCGACCACGCCGGGACGGAGGTCCCGCAGGTGTACGTCCACGACCAGGGGGCGAGCGTCCCGCGGCCGCCGAAGGAGCTGAAGGCGTTCGAGAAGGTCGAACTCGCTCCTGGCGAGTCGACCACCGTGGCCTTCGCCCTCGACGCGGACGCCTTCTCCTACTACGACGACCGCGACGCCGACGACTGGGTCGTCGAGCCGGGCTTCTTCAGCATCCTCGTCGGCTCCTCCTCGCGGGACATCCGGGCGGTCGAGCCCATCCACCTGTCGGGCGACGGCCTCACGACGCTCTCGCCGACGGTCACGCGCACCGACGACGGCTCGGTGTTCACGGGTGGCGCGACCAATCAGGTCGAACTCGACGTCGAGGCCGACCGGTCGCTGCTGGTCCGGGACCGCATCCCCGTCGACTGGACGGTCGTCGGTGGCGATGTCTCCGTCGAGCAACTCGGCGACCGGAAACTGGTGCAGTTCGACGGGCGCCACGCGGACGGGACGCTGTCGTACTTCGTGGAGGCACCGAGCGGCGAGAACGAGTCCGAATCCGCGGCGTTCGGCCCCGTGGAGGTCTCGCTCGATGGCGAGTCGTGGACACCGGTCGCGGGGTCCGGTGACGAGACCCTCGTCGTCGGGGCGGACGGGCCGTTCTGAGCGGTGGGGCGGATGGACCCCGGGTCGCCGTGGCGGTTCCCGCCGTCGCAACGGTCGCCGGACACGTCACCTTCTTGCCCCGACTCCGTGACCCGCCGGCATGAGCAGCGACGACTCGAGTCCATCGCTCGGCGCGACCGTGGGCAAACTCCTCACGGGTGGCATCTTCGGTGGTGACCTCCCGGGGAACATGGACCGCGGGCTCTACACGACGACCCGACTGGCCGTCGAGGACGGCGTCGGTGAACTGCTGGGCCCCATCGCCGTCTGGATCATCGTCGGCGTCACCTTCGTCATCGGCATCGAGTTCGTCGCCGTCGGGGCCATCATCATGGGTGTTCCCAACGTCGGCTTCCTCATCTTCGGGGCCGGCGTGACCGCCATCCTCGGGGCCGCGCTCGCGGCCGGCTACCTCGTGCTGTACGCCCAGCAGGACGGGTCGGAGGTCGGGGAGGAGGGAGCGTCCCGGTCGGAGGAGTGATCACGAGAAACTGCGCAATCCAGCGTATTATTGCCGAAAAGTCCAGTCCTACGCACAATCTAGAAATCATTCGTCGTACTCGTCGCTCACGTCGATAAGTTCGACCTCGCCGTCGGGGACGCGGTAGGCCGCGATGACCTCGCGTTCGGCGGCCATCGAGTTCTCGTGCTTGTCGACGCTGTAGGCGACGTACGTACACGCGTCGCGGGTGAACTCGACGACGGAGTAGCCCCAGTGGTGCGAGTCGAAGAACTCCAGGTGCGGGTTCTGGGCCGTGACGAACCGCCGGAGGAGCGGTTCCGTGATGCGGCCGACGAGTCCGTCGGTCATCCCCAGCGCTTCGGCGACGTTGAGGCTCGTGACGGCCGGCGTCATGAACTCGACGCCGACGCGCTCGCCGGGGTCGAACAGCCGCTCGGTGATGGGGCCGCCGTACTCGGTCTTCTTGTAGCCCGCGATGTAGCAGTGCATGTCGCCCGTGAGGGTGACGAAGTTGCGCGGCGAGAACTCCTGCAGCTTGTCCTTGATGTAGCGGCGCTCGCGGGTGTAGCCGTCCCAGCCGCCCTGCACGGGGAAGACCGACGCACGACCCACACCCAGCCGGAACGGGATGGTGAGTACCTCGTCGGACCAGACGGTCCACCGCGCGTTCGAGTCCCGAATCTGCGCGGTGAACCACGCGAGCTGGTCCTCGCCGAGCATCGTCCGGCCGGGGGGTTCGTTCTCCGGTCGGCAGTTCGTCGCCGTCGGCAACGCGTCGCGCGGCGGGTCCCGGTAGAGGCGCTCGTCGGTCATCACGAGCTTCAGGAGGTCGCCGAACTCGAACGAGCGCCAGAGCTGGAAGCGGTCCTGCAGCGACTCGGCCTCGGGGTCGTACCCCAGTCGTGCGGGGACGAACTCCCACCAGGCGTGGATGGCGTCCGCCGTCAGGCTCGTCATGAACTCGGGGTCCTCGCCGCGCGGGTGGTCGGCCTTGGGAGCGTCGGTTTCCGGGTCCCAGTAGATGTCGTTGGCGATCTCGTGGTCGTCCCAGGCGGCGATGAGGGTGTGTTCCTCCAGCGCGCGCTGGAGGAACCGGTCCGAGCGGTAGGTGCGGTAGATGTAGCGGTAGTCCGCCAGGTCCTGCACCCGGTCCTCGCCGCTGGGGAGGTCGATGTCCCGGTCGTCGTACGAGCGGCTGTCGAGGCCCTTGAACTCGCCCGCGCCGGACTCGTAGATGAAGTCGCCGACGTGGATGAGGAAGTCCAGGTCCTCCTCGGCGACGTAGCCGAGTGCGGGGTAGTAGCCGTTGAGGTAGTTCTGGCAGGCGAGGACGCCGAACCGGAGCGAGTCGGGGGAGGCGTCCGGTTCCGGGAGCGTGTGGCAGGTCCCGACGCGCGAGGCGACGCCGTCGTAGACGAAGCGGTAGCGGTACTCGGTGTTCGGGTCGAGCGCGCCGTCGACGTCCACCTTGACGACGTGGTCGTGGGCACGGATGCGGTCGGTGTCGTCGACGACGCCACGGTAGACCGACTCGGAGAAGTCGTCGTGGGCGACCTCGACGCCGAGCGGCTCGTCCGGGTCGAACGCGTCCGGCGCGAGCCGGGTCCAGAGGATGACGCCCTCGGCCGTCGGGCCGCCGGAGGCGACCGACTGGGGGAAGACGGCGTCCGGGTCCCGGTCGTCGTCGTCGTCGACGAAGACCGCCTCGCGCTCGGGCGAGTGGGGCTGTTGACTCAGGAGGAGGTCCTCGTTCGAGAGGAGCGACGCGAGTTCGGCGTGTCCGTCCGGGCGCTCGGCGTCGTCGTGTGGTGCGGCGTCCGGGTCCGGTGTGGGCGTGTCCGTCTCGATGGTTCCGGTTCCGGCATCACCGTCGGTCTCGGCGTCGGCCCCCTGTTCCATCGACCATCGTTACGCGGGGACGTGGTTTGGCGCTTGTGGCACCCGTAGCGACGCTCGGCCGCTGCGCTCCCCGGGATTGAAATCGGATGCCGGGACCACTTCCCGCGTGCCCTGACGAGCCACCCCCGGACCGCCGACCCGACGCGGGACATACCGTCCCGCCCGGTTCGACCAGCGCGGCGCACGGTCCGGGGTCGCGGTCGCGCCGCCTGTTCGCCACCGGCTCACTCGGCCACGTCCGGCGTCGCCGGTTCCAGCCGTGAGAGCCGCATCGCGTTGCCCGTCACGCCGAGCGTCATCCCGGCGTCGCCCACCAGCACCGCGGCCGCGACGCCAACGACGCCCAGCGGGACCCCGACCGCCAGCAGCGCCTTCACCCCGAGGCTGGCGTAGATGTTGCTCCGGATGACGCCCTCGGCGTCACGCGACAGCTCGTAGAGGTACGGCAGCCGCGTCAGGTCGTCACCCAGCAGGGCGATGTCGGCGGCCTCGATGGCGGCGTCGGTCCCCGCGGCGCCCATCGCCACGCCGACCGTCGCGGCCGCCAGCGCCGGCGCGTCGTTGACGCCGTCACCGACCATCGCCACGCCACCCTCGTACTCGTCCTCGAGGGCGGCGACGGCCTCGGCCTTCTCCTCCGGCAGGAGGCCGGCGCGGTAGTCGTCGACGCCGACCTGTTCGGCGACGGCGCGGGCGGTCCCCTCGTTGTCGCCGGTCAGCATCACGACCGAGAGCCCCATCGATTGCAGCCGGTCGACCGTCCACGCGGCCGTCGGCCGGACGGTGTCCGCGACGGCGATGACCCCCTCGAGTTCCTCCTCCCGGCCGACGAGCACGACCGTCTTCCCCTCCGCCTGGAGCCGCGGGATCGTCTCGTCGGCGAGGTCGAGACAGCCCTGTCGATCACAGAGCGAGCGCACGTCATCCGGCACGGCCTCGCGCGCGTCACCGACGACGTGGGCGTGCCCGAGGTCGAACCCCAGCTCCTCGAACAGGTCCGGCGTGCCGGCGTAGTGGGGGGTCCCGTCGAGCGATGCACGGACGCCCTTGCCCGTCAGGCTCTCGAAGCCCGACACCTCGCGATCCGTCGCCGTCGTCGCCCCCCGGCCCTCGGCGTGGGCGACGATGGCCTCGCCGACGGGGTGCTCGCTGCGGGCTTCGAGGCCGCGGGCACAGCGGAGCACGTCCGTCTCGGTGTGGTCGCCCAGCGGGACCACGTCCGTGACGGCCAGTTCGCCCGTCGTCAGCGTCCCGGTCTTGTCGACCGCGACGGCACCCACCCCGCCCATCGCCTCGAGGTGGTCGCCACCCTTCACGAGGACGCCGTTGCGCGCGGCAGCCGTGATGCCCGAGACCACCGAGACGGGCGTCGAGATGACGAACGCGCACGGGCACGCGAGCACGAGCAGCGTGATGCCGTTGACGAACCACTCGACCGGCGGCGCGCCGAAGACGAGCGGCGGCACCGCCGCCACGAGGACGGCGATGGCCACCATCACCGGCGTGTAGTAGCCCGCGAACCGTTCGACGAACTGCTCGCGCTCCGTGCGATTGGCGTCGGCGTCCGCGACGAGGTCGGCGACCTTCGCGAGCGTGCTCTCGCCACTCGGGGCGGTCACCTCCACCTCCAGGTAGCCGGACTCGTTGAGCGTCCCGGCGTACACCTCGTCACCCGCGGTCTTGTCGACGGGGACGGACTCGCCAGTGATGGGGGCCTCGTTGACGGCGCTGTCGCCCTCGCGGACGACGCCGTCGGCCGGGAGCTTCTCGCCCGGCCGGACGACCACCGTCTCGCCGACCGCCAGTTCGTCGACTGGGACGGTCCGCTCCTCGCCGTCCCGGAGGACCGTCGCCTCCTCGGGCGAGAGGTCCAGCAGCTCCTGCACGGAGCCCCGCGTGCGGTCCATCGCGTACCGCTCCAGCAGCTCCGCGACGCTGAACAGCGTCGCCAGCGTCGCCGCCTCGACGTACAGGTGCGCCCCGGAGACGAGGCTCGCGAGGATGGCGCTCACGATGGCCGTCGACATCAGGAAGTCGATGTCGAGGTTCAGGTTCCGCGCCGAGTAGTAGCCGTTCCGGAGGATGGCCTGCCCGCCCGTGGCGACGGCGCCGAGGAACAGGAGGTCCGCGACGGCGAACGGCACCGGCCCCGAGACGACGGTCGCGTTCAGCCCGGGGACGAGGAACTGCGCGGCCAGTCCCGCCGCGAGCAGTACGGCCGCGACGCCGGTCAGCTTCGCCCGCCGGCTCCGCCAGACCGGCTCGCGCGCTGCCGGCCCGGTGTCGCCCTCCCTATCGACCTCCTCGCCCGTGACGGGGTAGCCGGCACCCTCGATGGCCGCTCGGAGTTCGTCGGGCGTCGTCTCGTCCCCGAAGGTCACCCGAACACGGCCGGCGGTCGGCCGCGTGTCGATGTCCCGGACACCGTCGACGTCCGACAGGGCGTTCTCCACCTTCCCGGCGCAGGAGGCACAGTCCATCTCCGGGACCTGGAACTCCGCGGTCCGCTCGTCGCCGTCCGCGACCGCGTAGCCGGCGGCCTCGACGCGCTCGCTCACGTCCTGGCGTGACACGTCGCCGCCCACGACCAGTCGGCCGGTCGTCGGCCGGGTCTCGATGCGGTCCGCGCCCTCCAGCCCTTCGACGCTCCGCTCGACCTTGGTCGCACACGACGCACAGTCCATGTCCGGCACGTCGAGTTCGACCTCGGCGTCGGCATCGCCGTCCGACCCACGTGAGTCGGCTCGGGCGTCGCTCGGGTCGCTCATTACCGGGAGATGGTCGCTCCAGAGTTATTAGCTCTGCTGATAATGGGTGGGGTGAAATGACCACACCTTGGCAATGATATTGCCCTGGGTTGTTAAATCGGCGTGCCCTCACTCCCTGTCGGGGTCCTCGATACCGGCGCCGCTGCGCCCCTCACCGCCCGCGAACCGCTCCGCGCCGGCCTCGGCGGTCCGGAGGACGCGCGACCCGTGCCACCCCTCTAGCCCGAGGCCCTGCTGGAGCGGCGTCCCGATGCCGTCGTACACCGCATCGCGGTCCGAGAGCATCGTGTCCTGCGGGAAGCTTGCCAGTTGCTTGCCCAGTTCCACTGCCCGCTCCAGCGCCGCGCCCTCGTCGGCGAGTCGCGTCGCGAGGCCCCACCGCTCGGCCGTCTCGGCGTCGACCGCACGGCCCGTGAGGATCATGTCCAGCGCGCGGCCGAGGCCGACGATGCGGGGCAGCCGTTGCGTGCCACCGTCGACGAGCGGCACGCCGAAGCGCCGCTCGAAACAGCCGAACGTCGCCCCCTTCGCCGCGACCCGGATGTCACACCAGCACGCCATCTCGATGCCGCCCGCGACGCAGTGGCCCTCGACGGCGGCGATGACGGGCACCTCACAGCGCGTCCGGGTGAACCCGAGCCACCCCTCCGGCGAGTCCTCCAGGTCCATCGCTTTCAGGTCCGCGCCGGCCGAGAAGGTCCCCTCGCTGCCGGTGAGGACCGCCACCTTGGCGTCGGTCTCCTCGACGCGGGTGAACGCGTCCAGCAGCAACTGGCTGGTCTCGTAGTCGATGGCGTTGCGCCGCTCCGGCCGGTCGATCGTGATGACGGCGACCGGTCCGTCCCGCTCGTAGTGGACCGGCCCGTCCGTGCCCGTCAGGTCGTGGTCGTCGCTCACGCGCCGGGGGACGGTGCCGGGGGTGTTAACTCCGGCGTGGGGCGCGGCCGTTGCACGGCCCGTGGTACGTTGGTCTCAGACTGGGCAAATTAATCAAATAACTTGGTTATACACTTGCTATCCTTCGATAAGGTCTGGGGAATCGGGAGTGTTCGACTTACTGGGCTCCGATCGGTGGCCGTTCTCTGCAACCGTGCTGGCTACGTGTTACGAACTGAGCACGGCGGTCGCCGTGCCTCCGATGAGGATGGGCAGGAGGTGTGTCGCCACACGGTGAACCAGCGCGGCGGCCAGCGCACTGGCGGGGTCGATCCCCGAGAACGACACGGTGAGGAACACCAGCATCGCCTCGACACCACCCAGTCCACCGGGCGAGGGCAACACCACCGCGAGCATCGAGGTGGGGACGACGAGCAGGACGACCGCGAACGAGACCGGACTCCCGACGGCCAGGAGCGAGAGCCAGAACGAGCCGACGAAGAACACCCAGCCGAAGAGAGAGCACCCGAACGCGAGGGCCAGCGGTCCGGGGTTCCGAGCCAGCCGTCCCACGGCCGTTCGAACCCGTTCGACTCGCTGTCGAACGGTGGCCGGTGAGGGTCGCAGTCGGCCGGGGACGACACTGCCGGCGGTTCGACCGAGGACGACGAGCCCACGGCCGCCGTAGCGACCGACCGACCGTCGGCCTCGCCAGAGTGCGTACCCGAGGAGCGGGAGCGCCACGGAGAGCCCGAGGACGGCTCCGACCACGAGCGCGACATCACCGCCGATTGGCCCACGCCCGGCGAGCGTGGCGACGCCGACCAGGACGAACAGCCCCGCCGGGAGGACGTTGAGCACGTCCACGGTGGCGGTGGCGATGAGCGACGTCTCGTAGTCGCTCCGGGTCGCCCGCGAGAGGAACAGCGCGGCGAGTGGCTGGCCGCCGAGCTGGGCGAACGGCATCACGCTGTTGGCGAACACGACGCTGGTGAACGCGAGGAGCGCCCGGCCGAGCGACGTCGGAACCGCGAGGATGCGGAGCCCGATGTACAGCGACAGCCCCCAAGCGCCGAGCCAGCACAGCGCCACCAGCACGACACCGCCGAGGATTGTCGGTTCGGCGGCCGCCAGCGAGTCGAGCACCTCGGCTGCGCCCACGAACCGGAAGAGGACGGCGACGAGTCCGACCGCGACGGTCACCCCGACGACGAGCTGGAGAACTGTCCGGCGAGAGAGCGCCATCAGGCGACCGGTTCGGGCGACCGCGGTATAGTACGCCGGTACTCGTGGTGGGAGTACCAACGGCATGACGGGATGCTCTGGCACTGCACCGGTGAGACGTTCCGCCGGCCGGGTCGGGTCCGCAGGTCCGCTGTTTCCTCAGTCGTCTTCGGTGATGATGTCGGCCGAGAGCCCCTGCGCCATCCGGATCTCCTTCGAGTTGTTCAGCGTCCACGCGGTGCGGTCGGTGACGGCCTCGATGATCTCACGGGCACTCGGATAGCCGTTGCCCGACTTCTTCACGCCGCCGAACGGGAGCTGGACCTCGGCGCCGATGCACGGCAGGTTGCCGTACGCCAGCCCCAGTTCGGCGTGGTCGCGGTAGTAGTTGATCTGGCGGTAGTCCTCGGAGACGATTGCCCCCGCGAGGCCGTAGTCCGTGTCGTTCTGGATCTCGACGGCGCGCTCGATGTCGCCGTCGTACTCCAGCAGCGCGACGTGGGGGCCGAACACCTCCTCCTGCGTGCAGCGGAGGTCGGCGTCGGGGTCGGCCTCGTAGACGAACGGGCCGACCCAGTGGCCGTCCTCGTGGCCGTCCGGGATCTCGTCGGCGTCGAGCTCGGTCCGGTCGACCAGCACGTTCACGCCCTCCTCGCGGGCGAGTTCGTTGTACCGGGTGACCTTCTCGTGGTGCTCGGCCTCGATGAGCGGGCCCATGAACGTGTCCTCCTCCAGCGGGTCGCCGACGGCCACGTCGCTCGCGATGTCGACGAAGCGCTCCTTGAACTCGTCGTACACGTCGGTGTGGACGATGAGGCGCTCACTGGACACGCAACGCTGGCCGGTCGTCTTGAACGAACTCATCACGGCGGAGTGGACGGCGATATCCAGGTCCGCCTCCTCGGTGATGACGACGGCGTTCTTCCCGCCCATCTCGCAGGCGGCGCGCTTGCCCGAGTCCGAGCCGACGGCGTCGGCGATACGGTGGCCGACCTCCGCGCTCCCGGTGAACAGGACCGTGGCCACGTCGTCGGACTGGACGATGGCGTTGCCGGCGTCGCCGAAGCCCTGGACCATGTTGAACACGCCGTCCGGAATGCCGGCGTCCTCGAACATCTCCGCGACGATCTGGGCACACCACGGCGTCTGCTCGGCGGGCTTCCAGACGACGGTGTTGCCCTCGACGAGCGCGACGGCCATGTGCCAGTACGGGATGGCGATGGGGAAGTTCCAGGGCGTGATGCAGCCGGTGACGCCGCGGGACTTGCGCCGCATGTAGGCGTCCTTCTCGGCGATCTCGGAGGGGATGATGTCGCCGCTGGGGTGGCGCGCGTCGCCCGCGGCCCACTCGACCATGTGCGCGGCCTCGACCACGTCGGCGCGGCCCTCGGAGATCTCCTTGCCACACTCCTTCGTGACGATCTCGCCGAGTTCGTCCGTGCGGTCACGCAGTTCGTGGTAGACGTCCCAGAGGTACTCCGCGCGGTCGATGCGCGAGAGCTCGCGCCACTCCTCGTAGGCCTCGTCGGCGGCCGCGACGGCCGTCTCGATGTCGGCGGGTGTGCCGCGGTGGAAGGTCCCCAGCGTCTCGCCCGTCGCGGGGTTCTCGCTCTCGAAGGTCTCGGTGTCCGCGCCGGCGGTCCACTCGCCGTCGATGTAGTGTCGGTACGGTTCTGCCATTGCTCGTCGTACCGCCCCACCGGTCCAAAGCACCCATCCGACCATGGGCGGGCCGGCCATACCCGGCGAACGCCGCCGGTTCGTCGTCGGATGGAGTCACGACCCGACCATGGTCGGGCGACGGTTCGTGAACCCGACACACAGATGCTCGCCCGGAGCGATACACACTCATGGCTGCTGTCGAACGGACCACGACGCGGTTGACCCTCGACCTCTGGCACCCGAACTGCTGGGCCATCGAGGCGACCGGGGAGACCAGCGGTGGGGTACTGGCACACGCGATCTACAACTCACCCCGGACCGACGGCGACAGTCCGTCGTCGGTCCGGGGGTTGTTCACCGCCTTCGGGGAGACCGAGGCGGAGGTCGAACGGTTGCTGGACGCTATCAGCGAGTCGGAGTACGCCGGCGACCTCTCCGAGCTGCAGGAGCGGTTCGGGCGCGAGCGGAGCGCCCCCGGCAACGTCGTCCGGGAGTTCTTCCTCGAGTACGACCCCGCGGACATGGTCTGCCCGACGCTGCTGGAGTACGGGTTCGTCCACAGCGCGCCGGTCCGCATCGAGGACGGGCGCGAGCAGTGGCAGGTCTGCTTCGTCGACGAGCGCTCGCAGATCGAGGACGCCCTGGACCGGGTCCGCGAGCAGGCGGGTGCCGAGGTCGAGGTCGACTCCATCACGACCGGCGAGACCGGCGGCCTCACCCCCCGCGACCAGCGCCTCGACACGCTCACCGTCCAGCAGCGCGAGGTGTTCGAGCACGCCCGCCGCGAGGGCTACTACGAGTGGCCCCGGGCGACCTCGACCCGCGAGCTGGCCGCCGACTTCGACGTCTCGAAGACGACGCTGCTCGAACACCTGCGGAAGGCCGAGGCCAAACTGCTGGACCCGTAGCCGCTCTCCACTCGCAACGCTCCGCCGTATCCGTTCTCAGCGCCCGATGACCGCCCGGAGTGCGAACAGGGCGTTCCCCTTGCGCTCGCGGATGCGCCGGTAGAAGTAGGAGAACCACTTGCTCCCGTACGGCACGTACTGGTAGACGGGGTACTCCGCGGCGAGTTCGAACTGGGCCTCCTCGCGGACCCCGGTCAGCATCTGGATCTCGAACGGCGTCCCGTGCTCGGCGTGGAGCTCCTCGGCCAGCTCGATCATCGCCGGGTCGTGGCTCCCGACGGCGACGCCGTCGTCGAACGCCTCGAACATGTAGGTGAGGTACTCCCGGTACACCTCGTCGACGCGGGCCTTCTTCCGGTAGGAGATGTCCCTGGGCTCCTCGTAGGCGCCCTTGACGAGGCGGACCTTCCCCGGCAGGTCCGCGAGGCGTTCGAGGTCCTCACGCGTGCGCCTGAGGTTCGCCTGCACGCAGACGCCGACGTTCCCGTCGGTCTCGCGGGCGTGGCGCTCGAAGGCGTCCAGCGTCACGTCCGTCGTCGTGTGGTCCTCCATGTCGATCCAGACGAAACAGTCGGCGGCGTCGACGATGCGCGCGAGGTTCTCCTCGAACGCGTGGTCGCCGACCTCCAGCCCGATCTGGCTCGGCTTCACCGAGATACAGGCGTCCAGGTCCCGCTCGGCCAGCGACTCGACGAGGTCGATGTAGGCGTCGGCGTCGGCGTCGGCGTCGGCCCGGTCCTCGTAGTGCTCGCCGAGCAGGTTGAGGATGGCGCCGACGTTCCGCCGGTTCAGGTCGGCGGCGTGGTCCATCGCGTCGGCCGCCGTCTCGCCCGCCACGAAGTTGCTGGCGATGGGGGGAATCATACACACACCCGCGTACCGGACCGACGTATAAGTACGCCCGACCAAATATTCCTGACACGTTCATGGCGCACGGAAGAACCCGGAGCCGTGACTGGCCGGGTGAACGTCGTCGTCCCCGACCATGGTAGGGCGCTAGTTGAGGCCCGTTACCTGCGCTATAGTCAGTAGACAGTATGTCACGAGATACCATTCGGGAACTCGATAGGCGGACGCTGCTGACCCTCGCCGGAACGGCCGGCATCGCCGGCATCGCCGGCTGCTCGACCACGGACAGTGACGGCGGCGACGGTGGCGACGGTGGCGACGGGGGAAGCGGCGGTGACGGCGGTGATGGCGGGAGCGGCGGTGACGGTGGTGACGGCGGCAGCGGTGGCGACGGTGGCGACGGCGGCAGCGGCACCACGTACACCATCGGGATGATCGATTCGCTGACCGGCTCGCTGTCGGCGTTCGGCGAGCGCAACCAGCGCGGGAAGGACCTCGCGCTGGCGGCGGTCAACGAGGTCGGCATCAACGGCGGCGGTCAGCTCGAGATCATCGTCGAGGACTCCGAGTCCGAGAACCAGGGCGGCGTCTCCGCGGCCCAGAAGCTCGTCAACCAGGACCAGGTCCCGTTCGTCATCGGGGCGGTCGGCTCCGGCGTGTCGCTGGCCATCTACGAGAGCGTCATCCAGGGGACCGACGTGGTCCAGTTGAGCCAGAACTCGACGGGGCTGGGCCTGACCGACTTCCCGGGCCTCCTCCGCATGTCCCCGACCGGTCGCACGCAGGCGACCGCGCTCGCGGACATCATCGCCGACGACGGCTACGACCAGGTGGCGATGACCTACGTCAACAACAACTACGGGTCGAGCCTCGCCGAGGCCTTCGTCAACGCGTGGGACGGCGAGATGGCGTACAACAACCCCCACGACCAGGACCAGCAGTCCTACTCCGGTGTCGTCTCCGAGATGAACGGCTCGGGCGCCGACGCGTGGCTGTTCATCACCTACCAGGCGGAGTTCGCGACGATGGTCAACGAGATGTTCTCGAACGGCTACGAGCCCCAGCTGTACGGCGCCGACTCCGTCTCCGGCGACAACGTGCTGGAGAACACGCCCGAGGGGAGCATGGACGGGATGAAGATCGTCGTCCCCTCCGCGCCCGTCGAGGAGCAGAACTACCAGGACTTCGCCTCGGAGTTCGAGAGCGAGTACGGCGAGGCCCCGACCGCGTGGTCGGCGTACGCCTACGACTGCGTCGTCACGGCGGCGCTCTCGATCATGGCGGCCGACGAGTTCACCGGCGCGGCGCTGGGCGAGGTCGTCCGCGACGTGACCCGGCCGGAGGGCGAGCAGGTCACCTCCTTCGCGGCGGGCGCCGAGATCCTCGCGAACGGCGGCACCGCGAGCGACGTCGACTACCAGGGCGTCAGCGGTCCCATCGACCTCGACGAGAACGGTGACCCGGTCGGCTTCCTGCAAATCACGGAGGTCCAGAACCACGACTACGAGGGCATCGGCTTCATCGAAGGCTGAGACGGATGGTGCTCGACCTCCTCGCGAACGGGCTGGTGTACAGTAGCATCCTCGTACTCGGGAGTATCGGGCTCTCGCTGGTGTACAGCATCGCGGACTTCGCCAACTTCGCCCACGGCGACACGATGACCGTCGGCGCCTACTCGGCGCTGGTCACGTTCGGTGCCGTCGGCGGGCTCGGCGGCGCGATACTCGGGCTCCCGCTCGGGTTCTTCATCGCGCTGGCGGTCGGCATCGCGATGGCGGCGCTCGTTGCCGTCGTCACGGAGAAGGTCGTCTACGAGGGGCTGGACGAGGTCGGTTCCATCGGTCTGCTCATCACCTCGATCGGCATCGCGTTCGTGTACAGAGCGGTCATCCAGATGGGGTTCGGCGCGGACTTCACGCGCTTCGACATCCAGGCGCTCCGCCCCATCGAGGCCCTGGTGCCGTACGGCATCCGCGTCACCGAGCACGACGTGGCCATCGTCGTCTCGGCCGCCGTCCTGGTGACGGGGCTGCACGTCCTGCTCCAGTACACGGACCTCGGGCGGAAGATGCGCGCGATGGCGGACAACCCCGACCTCGCGCGGGTCAGCGGCATCCGGACCGACCGGGTGAAGCTGTGGACCTGGGTCATCGGCGCCGGCCTCGCGGGCAGTGGCGGCGTCTTCCTCGGCCTGTTCAACCAGCTCCGCCCTCGGATGGGCTTCGACCTGCTGTTGCTCATCTTCGCCGCGGTCATCCTCGGCGGCATCGGCTCGGTGTACGGCGCGATGCTGGGCGGGTTCCTCATCGGGATGATCAACGAGCTGACGCCCGCGCTCTCGGACCTGGGCTCGCTGCTCCCGCTCGTCCCCGACGCGTGGGGCATCCCCATCGGCATCGAGTACGCCGACGCCATCGCGTTCGTCATCATGGTCCTTGTCCTGCTGTTCCGGCCCAACGGCATCGCCGGAGACGAGGAGGGGACCTGAGATGTCCGTCCTCTCCGACCCGCAGGGGTACTGGGCGGACCTCACGCGGGCCGAACAGGGCGTCACGGCGTTCGTCCTGCTGTTCGCCACGCTCCTGCTGCTCGGCCTGCTCACCGGCGGCCTCGGGCCGTCGTACTTCCTGTTCCTCGTCGGCCTCGCCGGGATGTACTCGCTGCTCTCGTTCGGGCTGAACGTCCAGTGGGGCTACTCCGGGCTCATCAACTTCAGCGTCGCCGCCTTCTTCGGTATCGGCGCGTACGGTACCGCACTCGCCAGCGCGAGCAGTTCGCCGCTTGCCGGCGGTATCCCGCCCATCGTCGGGCTGTTCGTCGCGCTCGTGCTCGCGGCGGTGCTGGCGCTGCTCATCGGCATCCCCACACTGCGCCTGCGGGCGGACTACCTCGCCATCGCCTCCATCGGCCTGGCCGAGGTCGTCCGCATCATCATCCTCAACGAGGAGGGCCTGACCAACGGGAGCGCCGGCGTCCGCGGCATCCCGAGCTTCTTCGAGGGCTGGCCCGTGCTGGAGACGTTCCCCGAGGCGATGCCGGGCGTCATCATCAGCTTCCTGCCCGGCCCGGACATCGTCCTCCAGACACCGTTCTGGCGGGCGCTGCTGAACGTCGCGCTCGTCCTGACGCTGGTCGGCATCTGCTATCTCGTCCTCCGGCGGGTCCACCGCTCGCCGTGGGGCCGGGTCCTGCGGACCATCCGCTCGGACGAGGACCTCGCCCGCGCGCTGGGGAAGAACACCTACTCGTACAAGATGCAGGCGTTCGTCCTCGGGAGCGTCATCATGGCGCTGGCGGGCGTGTTCTACGCCCACCTGAACCTGTACGTCGGCCCCGGCGACCTCAACCCCATCACGACGTTCTACGTCTGGGTGGCGGTCATCCTCGGCGGGAGCGGCTCCAACCGGGGTGCGCTGTTCGGCGGCTTCGTCATCGTCGCCATCCAGCAGGGGACGCGCTTCCTCAACGAGCTCGCGTTCATCCCGGTCGACGTGGCACCGCTGCGACTGCTGCTCATCGGTGTCATCATCGTCCTGCTGATGCGGTTCCGGCCGCAGGGCGTGCTCCCGCCACAGCGAGAACTCATCTGGTCCGGCGTCGTCGACGACGCGCCGGAACGCCCCGAGAGCGGCGTCCGCGGTGCCAAGGCGGGTGAGAGCGATGACTGAAGCCGACGCGGAAGTCGATGACGACGCGGAGACGCAGTCGGCCGCCGCCTCGCAGACCGCGACCGGGAGCGACGCGGCCGGGCACGCCCGCTCGGGCGCGAACCTCTCGAAGGAGGACGTGGTCCTCGAGGCCCACGACCTCGTCAAGGCGTTCGGCGCGCTCGTCGCGACCGACCACGCGAGCTTCCAGGTCGAGCGCGGGAGCATCACCGGCCTCATCGGACCGAACGGCGCCGGCAAGTCGACGCTGTTCAACCTCGTCTCGGGCTTCTACGAGCCCGATTCCGGTCACGTCGAGGTCAACGGCACGGACGTGACCGACCTCGAACCGTACGAGATCGCCGACTACGGCCTCATCCGGACGTTCCAGACGCCCCGCAAGCTGGAGGGGATGACCGTCCGCGAGGCGATGATGGTCGGCCCGCAGCACCAGCCCGGGGAGTCGTTCGTGAAGCTGTTCACGTCGCCCGACGAGGTGCGCGAGCACGAGGAGCAGAACCTCTCGGACGTCGAGCGCATCCTCGGCGAGTTCGAGATCGACCACCTCGCCACCCAGCCCGCGACGAAGATCTCGGGCGGGCAGATGAAACTCGTGGAACTCGCCCGTGCGATGCTCGCCGAGCCGGACATCCTCCTGCTCGACGAGCCGGCCGCCGGCGTGAATCCGACGCTGCGGAACAAACTCGCCGAGCAGATACGGCGGCTCCACGACCAGGGGACGACGTTCCTCCTCATCGAGCACGACATGGAGTTCGTGATGAGCCTCGCCGACCCCGTCATCGTGCTCGACCGCGGGAGCGTCCTGATGGAGGGCACCCCCGAGGAGGTCCAGACCGACGAACGAGTCATCGACGCGTACCTCGGAGGCTGACAATGAGCGAGAACCCATCCCCAGACACGGACGAGACCACAGCGGGCAGTGCCCGCGAGGACGACACCGCTGCGGAAACCGACGCCGATGCCGGCGAGTTCGAGTTCCCGGGCGACGGGAGCACGGAGCCGGTCATCGAACTGGACGGCGTCGACAGCGGCTACGGCGAGGTCCAGGTGCTCGACGACTGCTCGCTCCACCTGAACCCCGAGGAGATCGTCTGTCTCATCGGGCCGAACGGGGCCGGCAAGTCCACGGTGCTCAAGACCATCTTCGGCATGCTGACGCCGTGGACCGGGACCGTCACCTACCACGGCGACGACATCGGCGGGATGGCCCCCGAGGACATCGTTCGCGAGGGTATCGGCTACGTCCCGCAGACCGACAACGTGTTCGGCTCGCTCACCATCGACGAGAACCTCCGGATGGGCGGCGTCGCCCGGAAGGGCGGCCTCGAGGAGGTCATCGACCAGCTGTACGACCGGTTCCCGCTCCTCGACGACAAGCGCGACTCGAAGGCCCGGACCCTCTCGGGCGGCCAGCGCCAGGTGCTCGCGTTCGCCCGGGCGCTCGTGATGGAGCCCGACGTGCTCCTCATCGACGAGCCCTCGGCGGGGCTGGCGCCCAACACCGCACAGGAGGTGTTCGGCCACGTCGAGGCCGTCAACGAGCTGGACACGGCCATCCTGATGGTCGAGCAGAACGCGAAGGAGGGGCTGGCCATCTCCGACCGTGGCTACGTCCTCGACCAGGGGACGGTCCGGTTCGAGGACCGCGCCGACCAGCTGCTCGACAACGACGAGGTCGGGCGGCTCTACCTCGGCGGGGCGTGACGGGCCTCCGCCGCTACGTTTTCGCGCTCGCTCCGCTCGCGGCCGCCGCGCTCTGGGGCGGGCTGTACGTCGTCAGCAAGTGGAGCTTCGCGTTCGTCCCGCCGGTCACGCTCGGCTTCCTCCGCGTCGCGCTCGGCGGTCTCGCGCTGTGGCTCGGGCTCAGCGTCGTCCGTGGCGCCACGGCGTCCCGACCCGTCGCGCGCGAGGACTGGCCGGCGTTCGTCGAACTCGGCGGCTGGGTCGCGCTCTCCATCGTCACCCAGTTCCTCGGCACCGACCTGACGAACGCGAGCCAGGGGTCGCTCCTGACGGTCCTGACGCCGGTGTTCGTGGTCGTCCTCGGCGCCGCCCTGCTCGGCGAGCGCGTCACCCGGGCGCGGGCGGCGGGCGTCGCTCTGGCTGGCGCGGGAACCGTCGTCGTCCTCGCCGGCCAGTACGACCTCACAGCCATCGCGGCGGGCAACGCCGCCGGTATCGCCCTGCTCGTGGCCGCCAGCCTCACGTGGGCCGGCTACACCGTCCGCGGGGTGGCCGTCGTCCGGCGGTACTCGGCGCTGACCGCCGTGACGTACTCCACCCTCGCCGCTATCCCGATGCTGGGACTGCTGGCCGTCGCCGAACTCTGGTCCCTCGGCCGGGGGCTCGGCACTCTCCAGGCGACCCCGGCCGCGCTCCTCGCCGTCGCCTACCTGGGGCTGGCCGCCACCGCGGGCGCGTGGTACCTCTGGTACAAGGGACTGGAGTTCGTCCCCTCGGGGACCGTCGCGGTCTTCTTCTTCGTCCAGCCGGTCGTCGGCATCGCCCTCGGGGCGGCCCTGCTCGGCGAGCGGGTCGGCCCCGGGTTCCTCGCCGGCGGTGCCCTCATCGCGGCGGGCGTGTGGCTGGTGAGCCGCGAGCGCCAGGGCCGTGGGACGAGCCGGTGAGGGCCGTCCGGGCGTGCGGGCGCTCGCGAACGGAACTCGTTGAGCGGTAATTGCGCCGTTACTCTCTGAAAGATGGCCTGTATGTGTCGGATTCTGCATTAGGGCTCGAATACGCGCATCTATGGAGTAATGTCTGCACCTCGACACCGGTGCTGCTGCGGGGCCGTGGTCCCGGTACTGGTTTGTTCCCCCCGTGGGTACGCGAGTCGCGTGTCCAGAACGACGAACGCGTGGGTGGTGTTCGCCGGGTGCTTCCTCGTCTCCATCGGGGCCAACGCCTTCATGATCGCGCCGTCCAGCATCGCCCCGCTGTTCGTCGCGGAGTTCGCCATCGAGAAAGCGGCCGTGGGCGACATCGTCAGCGCCGCCATCGTCGGCTCCATCGTCACACAGATTCCGGGGGGCTACCTGATGGACCGGTACGACAACCGGTGGCTGATGGCCCCGGGCGTCGCGCTGTTCGTGCTCGTCATCGTCGCCACGCTGGCGGTCGGGTCGTTCCTGCCGTTCCTCGCGCTGCGGGCGCTGGGTGGTATCGTCGGCGGGTTCGTCTTCACCGCCGGTGCGAACGTCGTCGGCGAGGTGTTCGTCGGCGAGCGGCAGAGCTTCGCCACCGGGCTGTTCATGACCAGTCCGCCGGTGGCGTTCGTCCTCGCGCACACGACCAGCCCGCTCGTCGGCACCGCTGTCGGCCCGCTGCGGGTGTTCCTCCTGCACGCGGGACTCGTGGTCGCGGGACTGGCTCTGTTCTGGGTCGGCGCGGGCAGCCCCATCCGGAGCGCGGGCACGCCGACGACGGCGGAGTTCACCCGAGCACTCGGCAACCCGCGGGTCCTCCTGCTGTCGGTGTCGACGTTCTGTGCGTACGCGCTGTACCTGTTCCTGAACAGCTGGGTGCCGACGTACGGGACGGACGTGCTGTCGCTCTCGCTCTCGGCGGCGGGGACGGTCACGGCGCTGGTCCCGCTGGTCGGTATCGTCGCCCGGACCAGCGGCGGGTGGCTCAGCGCCCGCATCGGCAACCGTCGCCGCCCGGTGCTCGCCGGGGGGCTGCTGACCGGGCTCGTGCTCCTGGTCGCGGTCCCGTTCGCCGGGGGCTTCTGGCCGTTCGTCGTCCTGCTCGGGGCGGGCGCGTTCGCGATCCAGCTCGGCACCGGCGTCTACTACGTGCTCATCCGGGAGCTGGCCGCACCGGGGACCGAGGGGACCAGCCTCACCGTGATGACGACCATCGGCTTCACCGGCTCGTTCGTCGCGCCCATCGCCGGCGGCTGGCTCATCGAGAGCTACTCCTGGGTGGTCGCGTTCGGCACGTTCGGCGCCATCGGTCTGCTCGGCGCGGTGGTCCTCGTCCCGCTCTCGGAGGGGGACGCCGCCGCGCCGGCGGTCGACTCCGCCCCCGACACCGACTCCTGACGGGGTCCCCCCGGGTCATCCCGGGGCAGCGCGGAACGCACCAACACCTAACACCCCCGTCTGCGTGGCGTGATACCATGTCCGAACTACGCATCGACGCGAGCGTGCCGGGACTGGACGAGGACACCGCCGGCCTGGCCGAGGCGGCCGAAGCTGCAGGCTTCGACGGCATCTGGGCGCCGGAGATGGATTTCGACGCCTTCCTCCCGCTGCCGGTCGTCGCCGAGCACACGACCGACATCGAACTCGGCACCCGCATCGCCACCGCGTTCGCCCGGAGCCCCATGGTCCTCGCCCTGCAGGGCTGGGACCTCCAGCGCTACTCCGACGGCCGGTTCGTCCTCGGGCTGGGCACCCAGGTGAAGGGCCACAACGAGCGCCGGTTCTCCGTCGACTTCGAGTGGGAGCGCCCCGGCCCCCGCCTGCGCGAGGTCGTCGAGTCCATCAAGCACATCTGGGACGTGTTCGAGGGCGAGGCCGACGAATTCGACTACGACGGGGAGTTCTACCAGTTCTCGCTCCTGCCGGAGGCGTTCGACCCCGGGCCGCTGGACTCGGGCCAGCCCGATATCTGGGTCGCCGGCGTCAACGAGTACAACCTGAAGATGGCCGGCGGCACCGCCGACGGCCTCTGCATGCACATCTTCAACACGCCGGAGTACACGGAGGAGGTCATCGAGCCCACCGTCCGGGCCGGCGCGGAGAAGATGGGCAAGTCGATGGACGAGGTCACCCTGTCGGCCAGCCCGTTCGTCATCACGGGCGACGCGGACCGCCGGGCGGCCCGCCGCGAGGAGGTCCGGGGCCGCATCGCCTTCTACGGCTCCACCCGGACCTACCACGACGTGTTCGAACTCCATGGCTGGGACGACATCGGCCCGGAACTGCACGAACTCTCGAAGGAGGGGCAGTGGGGCGAGATGCAGCGCCTCGTGACCGACGAGATGGTCGAGGCGTTCGCGGTCGAGGCACCGCCGGAGGAGCTGGCCGACGAGATCCGGGAGACGTACGGCGGCATCGCCGACCGCGTCCAGCTGGAGTTCGACCCGACCGAGCCGTTCTGGGAGGACGTGGTCGGGGCGCTCTGACCGCGCTGTGGGCGGCTCACCCGACTACGTCCGCCCGCGCCGGGCCGCCAGCGCCCCCGTCGCGACGAGCCCCAGGAGGAGCAGCGTCGCGACGAGCGCGACGGGTGCGCTCACCCCACCGCCGGCTGGGAGGCGGCGCCACGCCGGCGGCACGCCCCCGACGACCCGCGAGAGGACGACGACCACGAGGACGACGGGGATGGCGTACCGGACGACCGGGACGAGCCGGCTGCTGCCGAGTTGCGCGACCAGTCGGTCGCGGTCCTGTGCGTGGCCGAAGACGAGCGCGATGACCAGCGCCGTCACCGGCAGGCCCAGCGTCCCGACCGTCTCGTCGAGGAGGTCCAGGACTGGCGCGCCGGCGACCGCGAGGTCGAGGGGGGAGTAGCTGAGCGCCGACGGCAGCCCCAGCAGCGCGACGCCCGCCGTGAGCCCGACGGTGACCGGGCGGCGCTCGCGTCCGGTCGCGTCGACGCCGGCGGCGACGCCGACCTCCAGCAGCGCGACGGCCGAGGAGAGCGCCGCGAAGAAGAGGAGCGTGAAGAACCCCACCGCGACCAGTCCGCCGGCCGGCATCGCCGCGAACGCCGTCGGGAGCGTCGTGAACGCGAGCTCCGTCCCCAGCGTCGGTTCCAGCCCGAACGTGAACACGACGGGGAAGACGAGGACGCCGGCCAGCATCGCCGCCCCCACGTCCGCGACCGTTATGGCGAGCGCCGAGCGCACGAGGTCGGTCTCCGGCGCTACGTAGCGCCCGTAGGTGAGCATGATGCCCTGCCCGACAGAGAGCGAGAAGAACACCTGCCCGACGGCGGCCGCCCACAGCGCCGGGTCGCCGAGCGCGTCGAACCGGGGCCGGAGGAAGAACTCGAGGCCGGCGGCCGCGCCGTCGAGCGTGAGCGCGTACGCCGCGAGCGCCGCGAGCGCGACGAACACGACCGGCATCACCACTCTCGAGACCAGTTCGATGCCGCCCTGCACCCCGCCCGCGACGACCGTCCCCGCCATCGCCGCCACGACGAGGAACGCGGCGACCGGGACCCACGTGTCCGTGTACGCGCCGAACGCGGGGAGCTGCCCGGTCAGCGCGCCCAGCGCGAACGAGAGCACCCAGCCCGTCAGGACGAGGTAGTACGAGAGGACGAGCAGGACGCTCCCGACGACGAGCCACCCGAGCGGGACGAACGACTGGCGCACGCTCCTGAAGGCTCCGACCACGTCCGCGCGGGTGTCGCGCCCGACGCCGAGTTCCAGGACCAGCAGCGGCACCGCGAACGCGAACGCCGCGAACAGGTACGGGACGAGGTAGGCGCCGCCGCCGTTGCGCCCCACGACCGCGGGGAACCGCCAGATGTTGCCCAGCCCGACGGCCGCGCCGACCGTCGCCAGCACGAACCCCAGCCGCGAGGACCACTGCTCTGCCATCGCCGGGGGCTCTCGCCCGGGTGAGAAAAGCGTGCGGGACCAGCTACTCCTCCTCGGTCTCGTCCTCGGGCAGGTTCATCGCCTCGACCAGCCGGTCGGTGACGATGCCCTCGACGAAGCCGACCAGCCGCTCGTCGGCCGACGCGTCGGCGAACAGGCCCAGCGGGACCCGCCCCCCGGCCATCTCCCGGTGGCCGCCGGCGCTGCCGACGTCGTCGAAGGCCTCCGCCAGCACCTCGCCGACGTGGATCCGCGAGTCGGTGGTCCGGCCGCTCAGTTCGAGGCAGTTCTCGACGATGCCGAAGATGACGGCCGTCTGGACCCCCTCCAGCTCGACGAGGTAGTCGGCGGCCTGCGGGAGCGCGTCGCGCTCGCCGGTTCGCCCCACGTGCGAGATGAGGACCGAGCCCCGGACCTCGCGGTTGTCGATGGCCGTCCCGAGCGCGTCGGCCGTCGCACCCGTGACCGGCGGGCTGGCGAGCCGCCGGAGCGTCTCGCTGTCGGCGTGCGGGTGGAGGACGGCGGCGGCCTCGTGCTCGGCGGCGGTCACGCCCCGGAGGAAGCCCAGCGTCTCCCGGCGGACGGCGAACAGGAGCGCGGTCGCGAGCCGGCCGTCGAGGCCCAGCCCCAGCGCCCGGACGTACTCCGTGAGGATGGTCGCCGTCGCGCCCGCGGACTCGCGGTGGTCGACGAACCGCGCCTCGACCGACTCGGCGGGGTGGTGGTCGATGACCACGTCGACCTCGGTGTCGGTCGGGACGGCGTTGTTCTCGCCCGGGACCGAGTGGTCGACGAACGCGACCAGCCGGTCGTCGAGCAACGCCGGCTCGAACGCCCGGAGCTCGACCTCGAGGAGGTTGACGAACGCGCGGTTCTGCTGGTGGGAGATGGAACCGCCGTAGCAGAGGACGACGTCGCCGACGCCGGCGTCCGTGGCGATCTCCGAGAGGGCGAGCGCGCTCGCCAGGCAGTCCGGGTCCGGGTTGTCGTGGCAGACGACGGTCAGCTCCTCGGCCTCGCCGAGGAGGTCGTGGAGCTCCCGCGCGCGGTCGCTGGTCGGGTCCGCCGGTGCCACCGCCGGCGGTGGGTCCGTCGCCGCGTCGCCGTCGGTGGGCGGCTCCACCTCGCCGTTCCCGTCGTCCCCGTCGTGCTGTTGCATACCTCGCCTTCGGCGTCTGGACACATGGGTGTGTGGGGGCGTCCCGACACGCGAGAGCGGACCGCTGTGGCTCTCGACCCGGGGAACGGGGCGTCGGTGCCGTTCAGCCCAGCTGGTCGCCGACGATACGGTCCGCCTCCTCGATGAACGCGCGCTCCTCGCCCGCGGGGATGGTGGCGCCCGCCGCCACGTCGTGGCCGCCGCCACCGCCGCCGACGGCGGCCGAGGCCTCGCCCATCACGACCGAGAGGTCGAGGCCCTGCCCCACGAGGGCCGGGGTCCCGCGCGAGGAGACCTTCGTCTCCTCGTCGCTCTTCCGGGCGAACGCGATGATGGGCGTGTTCCGGTCGACGCCGCTGGTGCCGACCGCCATCCCCGCGATGATGCCGACGATGGTCTCGCGGATCTCGTCGCCGGCGTCGAACCACTGGAGGTTGTCCTCGCGGGTGACGCCGGTCCGCTTGACCCAGTTCAGCCCCTCGGAGAGGTTCCGCCGGTGGTCCCGGAGGAGCGTGCGCGCCCGCGCCAGTCCCGCGTCGCGGTCCCCTCGGCAGACCGCCAGTCCCACGTCGGCGCGCTCGTAGCGGGCCGTCGCGTTCAGCAGCGTCGAGAACTCGCTCGCGTCGCGCAGCTCCGTCCCGACTGGCTCGTCCAGCAGCGTGTAGGTGGTCCCGACGAGGTTCTCGGCCTTGTGGGCGGGGACGCCCGAGCGGATGGCCCGCTCGATGAGCCCCGACGTGATCGCCTGCTGCTCCTCCCGCGGGAGGTCGACCCAGGTCCGCCAGTCGCCGTCCGCGTCCTGCAGGTCCAGGTCCAGCGAGCGGAGGAACTCGATGGCGCCGGCCTCGTCGTTCGATATCCCGGGGACGAACGTGTCGGTGGCGTACTCGAGGAGCTTCGGGAGCGGTCGGGTCTGCTTCCCGTACACGGCGAGGTCCTGCCCCTCGTCCAGCACCCCGGCCGCGACCCCCTCGGCGACGATGCCGGCGTTGGCGCCGTGCAGCTCGCCGCCCGAGGCCTGCATGTCACCGACGGCCCCCACGACGGCGAGTGCCGCGAGGTCGCGGTTGTCGGCGTCGCGCCCGTGCTCGCGCTCGGCGCCCACGGGTTCGAGTGCGCGCGCCAGGACGTACGCCGCGCCCGCGCCCGACAGCTCCGAGGCGCCGTTCAGCCCCCGGAGGAGGGGGTTCAGGTGGAACTCCGTCTCGCACGCCCCTCCGTCGGCGGCCTCCCCTGTCGCGGGCTGGTGGTGGTCCGCGATGACGGGTTCGAAGTGGCCCGCGCGCTCGTGGGCCGCGATGATGTCGAGTTGCCCGCTCCCGAAGTCCGTGAACAGGACGGTGTCGTAGTCGCGGTCGGCGATGCCGGCGACTGACTCGGCGTCCAGTTGCTTCTCGAAGACGACCTCGTACGGGATGCCCGCGCGTTCGAGCGCCGTCGACGCGACGGCGGCGCTGGTCAGGCCGTCGGCGTCGATGTGTGAGGCCAGCAGGACCCGGTCGGCCGCGGCGAGCCGCCGGGCGCAGCGTGCGGCGTCCTCGGCCAGCTCCGGCACCGGCATCTCATCGGGGTCCGGTGCGGCAACGGTGGCAGCCATTACCCGAGGGTGGGTCGGGTTCCCGGATAAACCTGCGGTCGGCTTCCCCTGCCTCCCGCTCGGCCGCGGTCCGTCCGGCCCCTCGCCGGGCACGGAATTATGCCCTCCCCCAACGACGGGCCTGTATGCGTGTTCAGCTCTCAGCGGTGGAGCGACGGACCGGCGGCTGGCTCCTCTGCCTCGCCGGTCTCGCACACCTCCTCGCACCGAACCTGACGGTCGACGTGGTCCGGGCCGTGTACGCCGAGACGCTGGACGCCGCGTTCATCCCCCGCGACGGCACGAACGCCCGCGTCCGCCTGCTGGGCGCGGTGCTGGTGGCACTCGGTCTGGTGGTGTCCCGTGGGACGGCCGGCCCCGCGACCGGCGAGTGACGGTCTGGTTAGGGCGGCCTAAAATTCGACGGGCTTTTCAATAGTTAGGGTGGCCTAAAACGTATGGCAGACCACAGCGGTCGCGGCGTGTCGCGCAGGGACGTGCTGACAACCGGTGCCGGCGTCGCCGGCGCAACGCTGCTCGCGGGCTGTTCGGAGGGGTTCGGTGGAACCGGCGGCGGTGACGGTGGCGACGGTGGCGACACCTACACCGTCTCGATGGCGCCGACCGGCGAGGTGTCGTTCGACCGGCCGCCGGAGTCCGTGGCCCACTACTTCCCCGGCTACGCCGACATGGCCGTCGCGGTGGGCCACGCGGACAGCGTCAACTCCGTCGGCGTGGTGAGCCGCTACCACGTCGACCACTACGACGAACTCGACGGGGTCTCCATCGACAAGTCGTCGCTGACGGAACTCGTCGGCGAGAGCGGCATCGACAAGGAGCTGCTCTACGACCTCGACAGCGACCTCCACATGATCGACCCGGAGTGGCTGGTCAACAACGGCTTCTTCGGGTTCGAGCAGGCGGACATCGAGGAGCTGTCCGAGAACGTGGCCCCGTTCCTCGGCAACAGCATCTTCCGCCGGACGGACAAGTGGCACGACTACCGCTTCTATACCCTGTACGAGGCGTTCGGGAAGGTCGCCAAGGCCCATCAGGAGGAGGAGCGCTACGAGTCCTTCCGCGCGTTCCACGACGACTTCCTCGCGGCGCTGCAGGCGTCGCTGCCGAGCGCCGACGCCCGCCCGAACGGACTGCTCTGCTTCGCCGGCTCCGACGAACCCGAGGCGTTCAGCCCCTACCGGCTCACCGACAAGGGGACCAACAAGAAGCCGTTCCGCGACCTGGGTATCCCGGACGCGCTCGCCGGGACCGGCATCGAGGGGCTCTCGACGACCGAGCGCGGGCAGATTGACTACGAGGCGATGCTCCAGGTCGACCCGGACGCGCTGTTCGTCCGCGGCCACGAGGACAAGAGCCGCGGGGAGTTCGAGGACACCGTCGTCGCGTTCATGGAACAGCACGATACTGCCAGCGAGCTGACCGCGGTGCAGGAGAACCGGGTGCTCCGCGGCGGCCCCATCTACCTCGGGCCCATCCAGCACCTGTTCGTCACCGAACGGCTGGCGCTGGAGCTGTTCCCGGACACCTACTCCGGCGAGCTGTTCGACCGGGATGAATTGGCGGGTATCATCACGGGAGATAAGTAAAATATTCGGCATATATGTGGCAGAAAAACAGAATTCTAAACATAGGTGGCCCACAAAACGATTAACGTACAGAGTGCGAATGCATCGCCGCCGGATTCACCATACCCCGCAACGACGGCCCCACATGGATCTGACCCCCCTCCTCGATGCCGCCCGTGAGGGCCCCGAGGCGTTCGCCGCCGCCTGCCCCGACGACGGCGACGCCCGGCACGAACTCGCGACCGCGCTGCGCGAACGCGCCGAGAGCGACCCCGACGCCGTCGCCGATGCGCTCGCCGGCCTCGCGCCGCTGCTGGCGGACGACCGCGATTCGACCCGACTGCTGACGGCGAAGACGTACCTCGCGGTGGCCGAGGCGCGACCCGGCGCGGTTCCCACGGCGCCGCTCCGCGACGCGCTCGACGACGACTTCTACTACGTCCGGGGCCGGGCGGTCCAGGCGCTCGGGCGGGTGGCCCGCGCCCGCGGCGAGGTCGACCCGTCGTTGCTCGCGCGCCTGCTGAACGGGCTCGAACTCGAGCGCGAGGAGTCCCGCGAGCGCTACGCGGGCGCGCTGGCCGACTGCGCGCTGGCCGACGCGGCGGCGCTCCGCACCCTCGTGCCCGACATCGCCGACGCGCTCGACGACGACTCCGCGGTGGTGCGCTACCACCTCGTCACGGCGCTGGCGGCGGTCGCCGAGGTCGAACCGGGCTGGGTGGCGGACGTGGCTGACGCGCTCCGTGAGCAGCTCGCGGACGGGGAGTCGTACGTCGCCGGCCGCGCGGCCGAGGCGCTGGGGTACGCCGGGGTCGCGGTCGACCGCGCGGTGGCCGGCGATGGGGGCGACGCCGACGACGAGGCGCTCGCCTTCCGGGACGAACGGGTCGCGTTCGCGGCCGGCGACGCCCCGACAGCCGACCTGCCCGCCATCGCCGAGGGCCACGACGACGCGGCCGAGGCGGTGGCGGCGCCCGACGAGCAGGGCGACCCGGCGCTCCCCCCGGGCCATCCAGGGCACCCGGCGGGACCGGGTGGCCTCGGCCAGTGATTTAGGCCGGCCGAAACATCGACGGGTTCTTGTATCGTTAGGCGAGCCTAAAACGTAATGCCACGACGACCGACGCGGCGCGACGTACTGGGCGCGGGAGCAGCGGCGGGTGCGGGTCTGCTCGCGGGCTGTACGAGCGATGGCGACGGCGGCTCCGGCGACGGTTCCAGCGACCCGACGGCCACCGAGACGGACACCTCCTACACGGCCGAGTTGTTCCCCGTCGGCGAGGTGGAGTTCGAGTCCGTCCCGGAGTCGCTGACGACGTACAACATGGGCTGGGCGGACATGGTCGTCTCGCTCGGGCAGGCCACCAAGCTCCGGACGAACCGGCTGAGCGCGCCCACACTGTTCTACGACCGGTTCGACATCGACTACGACACCGACTACGCGGCGCTCTGGCAGAACGGCGGCTGGTCGAAGGAGGTCATGTACGACCGCGACCCCGACGTGTTCCTCTTCGACCCGAACCTCCTCGAACAGTGGGACGACAACTGGGCGGCCGAGGACACCGAGGAGCTCCGGTCGAACGTCGCCCCCTTCTTCGGCTGCCACAACCGCCGCATCCGCGGCGACTGGCAGATGGAACTGGGCTACCCCGAGCAGGCGCCGACGATGCTGGAGGCGTTCCAGAAGGTCGGCACGGTCCTCGACGAGGAGGCGCGCGCCCAGGCGTGGCTCGACCTCCACGCGGACCTGCAGTCGAACCTGCAGGACCGCCTGCCCGACGACGCCGAGTCGCCGTCCATCGCGCTGATCAACAGCGGCTCCAGTCCAGAGAAGGGGAAGTTCTACGTCCTCAACCTGGCCCAGGACGGTTACGAGATGAAGCCGTACCGCGACCTCGGGCTGGTCGACGCGGACGCGTTCGAGGGCGTCGAGACCGGCCAGTACGGCGAGACCGACTACGAGACCCTGCTGGAGGTCGACCCCGACGCCATCGTGGTCCACTGGGGCATCACGACGGGCTCGGTGACCTTCGACGGCGACGGCGCGTTCGACGCGGCCGAGTTCCAGAAGCGGTTCGTCACGCCGATGGAGGAGTCCAGCGCCGGCAGCGACCTCACCGCGGTCCAGGAGGGGCGCGTGCTGCCGGGTCCCACCGCCGAACAGGGGCCGCTCGTCAACGCCTTCCAGACCGAACTGACCGCGCGCCTGTTCTTCCCCGAGACGTTCGGCGAACTCGACCTCGACGCGCCGCTGGACGTGCCCGAGGAGGAGCAGCTGTTCGACCGCCAGCGGGTGGCGGATATCCTCGACGGGAAGGTCTGATCATGACGGGCGACGACACCGGAACGACGGCAGCACCGACCCGCGAGACACCGACCCGCCGCGCCCTGCTCGGTGCGGGCGCCACGGCGGGCGCGGGCCTGCTCGCGGGCTGTACAGACTCGCTGGTCGGTACCGGCGGCTCCGGCGACCCGACCGCGAGCCCGACCGACAGCTCGTACACGGTATCGATGGCTCCCGTCGGCCAGGTCGCCTTCGATGCCGTCCCCGAGGACGTGATGGTGTACAGCCTGCTGTACGCGGACATGGCGGTCGCGTTCGGCCACGGCGACGCGGTGAACTCGCTGGGGTTCGACGCGGCGGCCGGCGGCAACACGCTGGACGCCTACTACGAGCGGCTCCCGGGCGTCTCGTTCGAGTACGAGGACCTCACCCAGCTCAACAGCGGCTCCGGCGACATCCGCGTCGACCAGGAGCTGCTGTACGAACTCGACAGCGACCTCCACCTCGCGGACCCATGCCTGTTCCGCTCGTTCGACGGGTGGGGTGCCGCCGACATCGAGGCCATCCGCGAGCAGGTCGGGCCCTGGTTCGGCAACGTCTACAGCCGGAACCACGGCCAGCCGCCCGAGGGCTGCCGCGAGGGGTACGAGTACTACACCCTGCCCGAACTCGCCGGGCGCGTGGGGGCGGTGTTCCGCGAATCCGAGCGCGCCGCGGCACTCCAGTCGGTCAGGGAGGACCTGCTGGCGACCATCGAGGACGGCCTCCCGCCAGAGGACGAGCGCCCGACGGTCGGCGCGGTCATCTTCTCGCAGGGGACGTTCTACCCGTCGAACATCAATTCGACGGGGTTCGCGAACGCCCACGTCCGGCCGCTGGGTGCCGTCGACGCGTTCGACGATGTGGACTACGACACCACCTACGGCTACGAGGGGCTGCTGGAGATAGACCCCGACGTCATCCTCCACCAGTTCGGCATCGCCTCCTACTACGACGTGGGGAGCATCCGCGAGACGGTCGCGAACGACGAGGTGGGGGCGGAGCTCGCGGCCATCCGGAACGACCGGTTCTACCCCTCGGGCACCCCGACGCAGGGGCCGCTGATGAACCTGTTCCAGCTGGAGATGACCGCCAAGCAGCTCTACCCCGAGCAGTTCGGCGCGTGGCCCGGCTACGAGGCCGGGGCGCCGTACCCTGAACTCCCCGAGGGCGAACGGCTGTTCGACCGCGAGCGCGTGGCGAGCATCGTCCGGGGGGAACCCTGATGCCCGACGACGCGGCAGCGGCACTGACCCGGGCCCGCGAGCGGGTCGAGGAACTGGCCGACCCCGACGGCGCGTTCGCGGTCGCCTGCGCGGAGACGGGCGTGCGGCCGCCGCCGGTCTGGGGCTCGCGCTTCCCGTCGTTCGAGGCCGCCGAACGCGCCCGCGACGCCGCGGTCGCCTACCGCGAGGCGCTCCGTGAACTCGACCCCTATTGCGAGCAGTACGACCTCGTGGTCTGCGAGGAGACCGACTCCTCGCTCGGCTTCGCCAGCGTCCGCGAGACGACGGCCGGCCGCCGGGCCAACGGCCTCCCCCGGACCCGCCGGACCGTCACGCTGGCGGGCGACGGCCGCGACGAGTGGCTCCGCGTCGAGAACGCGCCCATCGTCGACCTCGTCGGGCCCGAGGCGCTGCTCGACGACGAGGTGGTCGAGCGGCAGCTCCGGACGATGGGGGGCGAGCGATGACCGGGGACGAGCCGGCGACCGATACCGACGTGGCTGCCACGTCCGGGAGCGGGCAGGACTCGGTCGCTGCGGCCGAACCGGGGGCGATGCGCGCCCGGACGTGGTCCCTCGCCGCCAGCTTCCGCGACCCCGCGGACTACGGCATCCCCTCGCTGCCCGAGTGGACCGTCTATCACGGTGATGGCGGGGCGATGGCACTCGGGCCCGAGGACGGTGACGGCGTGTTCATCGCCGCGGACGATCCGGTGCCGGTCCGGCGGTAGTACCGTCGCGACCCACTACTCCTCAGTGTCGTCCTCCCCGACGGCGACGGGCCCATCCAGCCCCGACGGGACCTCCGCGTCGTACGGCAGCGTCTCGACCAGTTCGGCCGCGACCTCGTGGTCCATCACCGCGGCCATCTCCATCGCCTTCCCCTCGTGGTCGTCGAGGTCGAGCACGCTCCGGAAGAACCACGAGAGCAGGACGTACGTCTCGTGCAGCTCCTCGGCGCGGGCCCGGCCCGCGTCGGTGAGCGCGACGCCCTCGTACGGTTCGTAGTCGACCAGCCCGTCCTCGCCGAGCTTGCGGAACATCTCCGAGGCCGTCGCCGGCGACCGGCCGAGCCGCTCGGCCACCCGCCCGGGCGAAACCGGCGGGTCGCCCTGGTGCTCGGCGATGTACAGCGCCAGCACGTACTCGTCCCGCCCGCTCATCCGCCCGCCCTCCGCGCGGGGGCGCCTCGGCCGCGCGTCCGGCTGCCCCGCCGGTCCCGTCCGTCGATGACTCGCGCACTCACCATGATTTTAGGCTAGCCTAAATATACAAAACAATTCGGGTCCGCCGCGCCGCTCGCGACGGCGCTGGCGCCGGCCTGCCGGGGCGGCCGGCGCACCCGTCTGCGGCCCAGAGGAACCCCGAACCGCAACCCTCATGAATGCTTAGGTTGGCCTAAAATACAACGAGATGTTCACGGAGGGGCTGGATGGCGACTGAGACACGCGAGGTGCTGGGTCGCGAGGTCGGCTGGCTGGACCGCTCGCTCGCGGTGACCTGTGCGGCGGGGCTCGTCGTCACCGTGCTGGCGGGGCTGGTGCAGGTCCGCTTCGGCGCCTACGACATGACGTTCTGGCAGGTCGTCGGCGCCGTCTTCGACCCGCTGGTGTGGTTTCGGCCGAACGTGCTGGCGTCGTTCGTCCTCGGTGACGGCCTGGCGAGCGCGCTCGGCTTCCGGACGGAGTTCGACCTGCCGACGACGACGCTCATCGTCTGGAACGTCCGCCTGCCGCGCGTCCTCGTGGGCGCGCTGGTCGGCCTGAACCTGGCGCTCTCGGGCGCGGTGTTCCAGGCGGTCACGCGCAACGAACTCGCGAGCCCGTTCATCCTCGGCGTCTCCTCGGGGGCCGGCTTCGCCGTCCTGCTGACGCTGGTCGTCTTCGCCAACTTCGCCGCGCTCCTCCCGCTGACGGCGGCGCTCGGCGGTACCGTCGCCTTCCTCGTCGTCTACGCCATCGCGTGGCAGGGCGGCACCTCCCCCGTCCGCCTCGTCCTGGCGGGCGTCATCGTCGGGACCGTCCTCAACTCGATGCAGACGGCGCTGTTCTTCTTCGCCTCGGACCTGGGCACGGTGCAGGCGGCCATCGCGTGGACCACGGGGTCGCTGACCGGCGTCGACTGGGAGCAGGTCCGGATGATTCTCCCACCGACGCTGCTCGTGCTGCCCGGCGCCGTCCTGGGCGCGCGCTACCTGAACGTCCTCCTCCTGGGCGAGTCGACCGCGAGCGCGCTCGGGATGCGCGTCGAGCGCGCGCGCTTCCTCCTCTCGGCGCTGGCCATCCTCGCGGCCGCGGCCGCGGTCGCCGTCGCGGGCATCGTCGGCTTCGTCGGCCTCATCGTCCCGCACATGGTCCGCACCGTGGTCGGGAGTGACTACCGCCGGCTGATGGTCGGCTGTGCGTTCGTCGGCCCGGCGCTCCTCGTCGCGGCCGACCTGGGTGCGCGCCTGGCCTTCCAGTTCGCCACGGGCGCGCCCATCCAGCTCCCGGTCGGCATCGTCACCGGCCTCGTCGGCGGGCCGTACTTCCTCTACCTGATGCGGCGGGAGCAGAACCTGGGTGACCTCTGATGGATGGGACACGCGCGACAGAGACGGACGACGGGCCGGCCTCGAGCGACCACGGGACGGGCGACCGGACGGGGGATTCGCCGGGGTCGGCGGAGGCCGGGGCGGCCGCCAGCGAACTCGTCGGGCGCGACCTCGCCATCGGCTACCCCGCGACCGACGAGCCCGTCGTCGAGTGCGAGCGCGTCGTCATCCCCGCGGGCGAGGTGACCGCGCTCGTGGGGCCGAACGGGAGCGGGAAGTCGACGCTCCTGAAGGCGCTCGCCGGCCAGCTCGAACCGTGGTCGGGGACCGTCGAACTGGACGGCCAGGACGTGTACGCCCTCGACGACAAGGCCCGCGCCCGCAAGGTCGGACTGCTCTCCCAGGAGCGCGAGGAGCCGGGCTCGCTGACCGTCGAGAACCTCGTCCAGCACGGGCGCTACCCGTACCGTGGCTTCCTCGACGGCCTGGCGGACGCCGACCGGTCGGCCGTCGACCGTGCCATCGAACAGGCTGGCGTCGAGCACCTCCGCGACCGCCCCATCTCGGACCTCTCGGGCGGACAGAAGCAGCTCGCCTGGGTCGCCATGTCGCTGGCACAGGAGACCGACGTGTTGCTGCTGGACGAGCCGACGACGTTCCTCGACCTGCGCCACCAGCTGAACGTGCTGGAGACGGTCCGGTCGCTGAACGCCGACCGCGACGTGACCGTCGGGGTCGTCCTCCACGACATCTCCCAGGCCGCCCGCTACGCGGACAACCTCATCGCCATGCAGGACGGCGAGCCCTACGACTGGGGGCCACCGACCGAGGTGGTGACGGAGGAACTGCTCGCGGACGTGTTCGGCGTCGACGCGACGGTTCGTGAGGGGCTGGATGGCCCGGAGATCGTCCCTCGGCGGCCGCTAGAGTAGGGGTCCGGTGTCGGCGACTCCCACGAGGGGATTGTCTCGAAAGCCCCCGCTTGCTCTCTCTGCGACCGCCACAGCGACGATGGAGACAAGTAGAAAGCGCCCGGCCCCTTTCAGTCCCGCCCTGTGGCCTGTTCGGGCGAGTGTTCGGGCGTGGTGGTTCCAGCGGAGTGCTGGTGTCCCCACACCTCCCCGCGCGAGCGCCGCAGTAAGTCTCAGCACGCTCGCTCCGCTCGCGGCTTCGACTGTGGGGCGCTCGCGCGCTTCCTGTTCCCGGAACCGGCGAACGGATCAGCCGCTCCGTGGCCGGGAGCGCGTGGCGGAACGAAGTGGAGCCCGCGCGACCTGGGGAAGGGCAGGGCCACAGCGCCCGTGCCACTTCAACGCCCCTGGCGGACTCAAAGGGCGAGCGCTCTCGACCCATCCCGGACGACGCAAGCACCGGAGGCCGAACGTAGTGAGGCCGAGGAGCGTGGTTCGAGAGACGCCGACGGCGTCTCTCGTCATCACGAGAGAGCTTCGCTCTCTCGAACGACAGCGAGGCCCGGATGGTCGAGAGCGCGAGGGCTTCGTAGGTGTCTCTGTCGTCGCTGCTGCTGTCGGAGGGTACGAGGGGCGCGCGAGCGGTGATTGTTCCAGAGGCTGCAGATTTCGTGCTGACTATCTCCGATAAAGTTCAAGATGCGGTAATAAAATGACAATATTCTTGTTTAGAATGCTATGCCATGTATCACCCCGATGAGTAACCCCTATCCGCCCGACCGCCCGACCACGGGTAGATGAGTACGGCCGACGACGAGAGCGTCTTCGACCGGTACCGGGCCGACGTGGACCGACCGATGCGCCGGCTGTTCGGCACCTACGGCCGGGACCGTCGCGGCTGGTTCGTCCTCGGCGTCCTCGCCAACCTCGTGGCACAGTTCGCCTCGCTCGTCCCGCCGGTCGTGCTGGGCGCGGCCATCGACGGCGTGTTCGGGGTCGGGCAGTTCCAGCTCCCGCTCGTCCCGGACGGCTGGCTCCCGCGCACGCAGGCCGCCGCCTTCGAGTTCTCGCTGGTCGCCATCGCGGGCGCCTTCGTCCTGACCGCGCTCGCGACCTGGGTGTACGGCGTCGCCGCCAACGAGTTCGCCCACGGGGTGATGCACGAGGTCCGGGTCGACTGCTTCGAGAAGCTGTCGGGGCTCGACATGAGCTTCTTCGACGACAAGCAGACGGGCGAGGTCCTGTCGATCCTCTCCTCGGACACTGAGAACCTCGAGCTGTTCCTCGACGACGCCCTGGTCAGTAGCGTCCGCCTCGGCACCCTCCTCCTGGGTATCGGCATCGTCCTGTTCCTCGAACAGCCGTACCTCGCGGTCGTGACCCTCGTCGCGGTCCCGGTGATGGTACTGTTCACGCTCTGGTTCATGCGCGCTGCGGAGCCGCGCTACGCCGCGCGGCGCTCCAGCATCGCCAACCTGAACACGCGCATCGAGAACGCCGTCGCCGGCGTCGAGTTGACGAAGGCGACCGCGAGCGAACCGTACGAGACCGACCGCGTCCGGGGTGCCAGCCGCCGCCTCTTCGACGACACGATGCACATGCTCCGGCTGTCGTACTTCTACCGGCCGGGGATGGAACTGCTCGCGGGCCTCTCGTTCGCGCTCACCTTCGGCGTCGGCGGCTACTGGCTCCTCGTCGGCCCCCCGGTTTCGGGTGCGGGCAGCCTGCAGGTCGGCACCTTCGTCACCTTCCTGCTGCTCACGCAGCGGTTCGTCTCGCCGCTCGCGGAGGTCTCCGATATCGTCGACCGCTACGAGAACGCGAAGGTCTCCAGCGAGCGCGTCTTCGGGCTGATGGACATCCCGCCGACGGTCACCGACGCCGCCGACGCCGTCGAACTGACCGATGTCGAGGGCCGTGTCGCGTACGACGACGTGACGTTCGCGTACCCCGACGGCCCGGACGGGGCGAACGCGGCCGACGACGAGCACGCGGGGCGCGACGCCACGACCGACGGCGGCACCGACGCCACCACCGGCGGCCGAGCCGACGAGGGGCCCGTCATCGAGGACGTGAGCTTCGAGGCCGAACCGGGCGAGACGGTGGCGCTCGTGGGGCCCACGGGTGCGGGCAAGTCGACGCTCGCGAAACTGCTCCTCCGGCTGTACGACACCACCGAGGGCGCCGTCCGCGTCGACGGCCACGACGTGCGCGAGGTGACCCGCGACAGCCTGCGGGACGCCGTGGGCTACGTCGGCCAGGACGCCGTCCTCTTCGATGGCACCATCGCCGAGAACGTCCGGTACGGGCGGTTCGAGGCCGACGCCGACGCGGTCCGGGAGGCCTGCCGCGCGGCCGAGGCTCACGACTTCATCACGGACCTGCCCGCGGGCTACGATACCCGAGTCGGCGAGCGCGGCGTCAAGCTCTCGGGCGGCCAGCGCCAGCGCATCGCCATCGCCCGCGCGATGCTCCGGGACCCCGCCATCCTCATCCTCGACGAGGCCACCTCCGCCGTCGACACGGCGACCGAGGCCCGCATCCAGCGCTCGCTCGACCGCCTCTCAGAGGACCGGACCACGCTCGCCATCGCGCACCGCCTCTCCACCGTGACGGACGCCGACACCATCCTCGTCGTGGAGGACGGCCAGGTCGTCGAGCGCGGCACGCACGACGACCTGAAGGACGGCGACGGTCTCTACGCCGCGCTCTGGGCCGCGCAGGCCGGCGAGGGGGTCGTCGACGAACTCGTGGACCGGGCCGACGCGGACGACTGACCCACGAGGGAGTCACGCGACCGGTCGGTTCCGGGACCAGGAAGCGCGCTCGCGCTTCCCCGTGGAGGGCCCGAGGCCCGTGCGGCCGAGGGGCCGGAACACCACAGCGCGAGCGCGGGGAGGTGTGGGGGCACGAGCACTCCGCTGGAACCACCACGCGCGTCGCTCGGCCGAACCAGCAACAGGGCGGGACTGAAAGGGGCCGCCCGTCTCGACGAAGCACGGCGACGTAAGCACCGCAGCGGAGCGAACGAAGTGAGCGGAGCGAGGAGCGCAGCGAGCCGCGCAAGTCGAGCGGGCGGGGGCTTTCTATCCGGTTCCGTCGTGGCTGTCATCGCGAGGATAACTGGCTGGGGCTTTCGACACGACTCTGCCGCTGGTAGTTCCCAATTCTCAACGTTCTCAGGGGTCGCGCATGGGGAACAGCAACAGCCCCGTCATCGTCATCACGGGCGTCCCGTCCTGTTTGCGCGTCGTCGTCTCGCTCTCCATGATGCCGACGCCGGCCATCCCGTCCCAGGGCTCCTTGCCGACGACCTCCGTCTCGACGGTCAGCGTGTCGCCGGGCCGCACCGGCTGCTTCCAGCGCAGGCCGTCGATGCCGGCCGCGCCCATCGCGCCCGAGTCGTCGAGGTAGTTGTCGACGAGCATGCGCATGGTCATCGCCGCCGTGTGCCAGCCGGCTGGCGGACTTCGCCGCCAGCTATTCGTTTGCCGGCGAAGCCGGCAAACCCGACGCGATGAGGCCGCCGAACAGCGTCCCCTTCGCCGCCTCGGGGTCCACGTGGAACGGCTGCGGGTCGTACTGCTCCGCGAACTCGACGATCTCCGCCTCGGTCACCTCGTACTCGCCGAACGAGCGCTCCTCGCCGACCGTGATGTCCTCGTAGTACTGGTCTGCCATACCCGCCGCCACGTCCGGGTGTGAGTAGGTGTTTCGGTCGCCCCCCTACTCACCACCGTCGCTCGACGCTCTCGACGGCGGCCGCGGGCGAGTCGACCGCCTCGAAGCCGTCGAACCCGGAGAGGTCGTGCGTGTCCAGCCCCGCGACCGGCGTCCCGTCGTCGAGCGCGAGCGCCAGCTCCGAGAGCGTCCCCGTCGCGCCGTCGACCGCGACGACGCCGTCGCCGTTGAGGACGACCAGCACGTTCCGGCCGTTCCCCATCCCCGTGACGATGGGTGTGTCGACGTAGTCGTTCGCGGCGCTCGCGTCGGTCCCCTTCAGGATGCCGACGGTATCGCCGCCGGCCTCCTTCGCGCCACGGCAGGCCGCCTCCATCACGCCGCCGTAGCCCCCGCAGACGACCGTGTGACCCCGCTCGCCGCAGCACCGCCCGACCGCCCGGGCCCGTTCGTAGGTCGCCTCGTCCACCCGGCTGCCACCGATGACGCTGATGCGCATACGGGGACCCCTCGGGACGTGCCGGCGAAAACCTCCCGGGACGGTGTGGCGGCCCGCAGAAACATATATGAGATGTCATTTCCGCGGGTGTCCCGTGAACGGAAGCGCTCCCCGGAACGCGGGACAGGACGGTTCCAGTGCGGCTCAATAGGGATATCGATACCTCCACAACCGTCCAGTTCGGTCAGGTATCTCTGTTCTATAATATGTCGGTTGCAAGTAAGGATTATGCGTGGGCGGCCCCTGGGCCGGCGTATGAGCAGCGAGTCCGGTGGGAACCCGGAGATCTGTTGTCGTGGCTGTGGCGCGCCCGTGACCGTCGATCCAGGCGAGACAGGTGCGTTCGCGTTCGTCTGCGACGCCTGTGGCGAGCCCGCCCAGGGCCGCTACCGCGAGGAGAGCAGGACCATCGTCTGGCAGTAGCGCGCGCTACCGTCGCGTCGTCACGGCCGACTCGAAGCCGGGGCTGTAGTGGACGGTCGGCTCCCCGGAGAGGTCGACGCCCAGCGGCCGTCCCAGCGAGTTCTCGCTCACCGCGGCCGTGGCGGGGGCGACCTGCCACGGGTCGCGGTCGATCTCACCGACCCGGAGGCCGGGGCCCGCCCGCGCGAGGTACGGCGAGGGCTGGCTGGCGTCGGTGAACCAGCGGCGGCGCTCGATACAGAACTCGGCCAGCGACCCCGGCTCGACCGGGCCGGCCGCTCCGGCGGGTCCGTAGTCGGCGGCGAACGTCGCGGCTGGCTGCCCGGGCTGGGAGCGGCGACTGCGGAACGCGACGGATTCGATGCCATCGTTCGACCGCCGGATATCGACGCTCGTCGCCGCGACGTAGCAGGGCATCCCCATCGCGCTGTGGAGTGCCGCCGCGCCGACCCGGGTCCCGGCGTCGAGCGAGAGGAAGTAGACGCCCGGCCGGTCGTCGTGCCGGACGTAGGTCCGCAGGTTCACCTCGCCGAACGTCCCGGTGGGCCACAGGCCGGCGGGCAGCGCCCGGGGGCGGGCCGCGGTCACCTCGAACGCCAGCACGCTGGCCCAGGCCGACCCGTCGTACCGGTCGAGTTCGAGGCCGTCGGGCAGGTGCGGCCGGAGCTGGTCGTCGGCCACGGGCCAGTGGGCGAACAGCACCGCCCGTCCGGTGGTCGTCAGGGCGGTGTCCATGCGCATAGGCCCCCTTGCGGGCGGGGGGTCTTGCCGTTTCGGGGTGGCCACCCGGCCCGGTTTCCGGCCCCCGGTGGGGGGAACCTACAAGCCGCCCCCACCCGCCCCTGGGGCATGGTCACGCTCACCGACGAGCAGCGGATGCTGGTGGACGTACTGGACGACATCGCACGCGACGAGTTCGCCGCCGACGCCTTCACCCACGACGGCTTCCCCTGGGAGAACGTCCGGACCCTCGCCGAGCACGACCTCTGGGCCGTCAACCTCGGCGAGGAGTGGGGCGGTGGGGGGCTCTCGGAGTTCGCCGCCGTCCTCGCCATCGAGACGGTCGGCGCGGTCTGCCCGGAGACCGCGAACGCCATCTACGGGCAGACGATGGTCGCGCCACGGGCCATCGAGATGTTCGGCTCCGAGACGCTCAAGGAGCGGTACCTGCCACCGGTCTGTGCCGGCGAGTCCGCCATCGCCATCGGCATCAGCGAGCCGGCCGCCGGGAGCGACGCGGGCGCGATGGCGACCGCGGTGCGGGAGACCGACGACGGGCTCGTCCTCTCGGGCGAGAAGATCTGGCTCTCCTACGTCCCCGCCAGCGACGCGGCCGTCGTCTGGGCGCGGTTCCCCGACGACACCCTCGGGACCGTCCTCGTCGACCTGGACACGCCAGGGGTCGACGTCCACGAGCACTACACCAACATGGCGGGCCACACGCAGAGCCACCTGTTCTTCGAGGACGTGCCCGTCCCCGAGGAGCAGGTGCTCGTCCGGGGGAAGCAGGCGCTCAAGGAGCAGCTGAAGGCACTCAACTGGGAGCGGGTCGGGAGCGCCGCGTACGCCACCTCGATGGCGCGCTGCGCGCTGGAGCACGCCATCGACTACGCCGGCGACCGCGAGCAGTTCGGCCAGCCCATCGGCGAGTTCCAGGGGCTCCGGTGGGAGGTGGCCGACGCTGTCAAGGAGTACACCGCTTCGCGGGCGCTCACGCACGACGCGGCCACGAACACACATGGCGAGGGCGACACGCCCGCCCACCCGGACCGCCTGCGCGCGAGCATCGCGAAGTTCCACGCCTCCGAGACCGCAGAGCGCGTCGTCAGCGACTGCCTGCAGGTGTTCGGCGCGACGGGCTACCAGCAGGGCCACCCGCTGGAGTTCCTCTACCGGCTCGCCCGGGGGCGCCGCATCGCCGCCGGCACGGACGAGATCATGCGCGAGAACATCGCCGACGAGGTCTTCGACGGCGGCGGCCTGCCGTCGCTGGGGTGAGAGCTGCGGCCGGGGCTGAAACTTATCACCTGTCACGGCCCACATCGAGGTATGAGCGGTGCGCTGGACGGTCACGAGCGCGCGGTCGAGGAACTCCGCGAGCGACTCGGGTCGGCCGACATCCCCGGGCTGGATCGGCTCATCCTGTTCGGCAGCGTGGCCCGCCGCGACCACCAGCCGGACTCCGATGTCGACGCGCTGGCCGTCCTTGCCGACGACGCTCCCGGCGAAACGGGCGAACGCGTGCGGGACATCGCGTACGACGTGATGCTCGAGACGGGGACCGTCGTCAGCGTCCAGGTGGTCCATGCCGGGACGTTCGCCGAGCGGTCGGACCACCCGTTCTTCCGACGGGTCCGGAGCGAGGGGACGGCGCTGTATGGTTGACGACCGCTACGTCCGCGAGGAGCTGGACAAGGCCCGGGACGCCCTCACCGATGCCGAGGCGCTCCTCGCCGCGGACGGAAGCACCGAGGGCGTCGTCAACCGGCTCTACTACGCCGCGTTCCACGCCGCCCAGGCTGTACTCTACGACAGGGATGTCGAACCCGGGTCCCACGGCGGCGTCCGGAACCGGTTCGGCGAGGAACTCGTCCTCGAGGGGCCGGCCACGCGCGAACAGGGGCGACTACTGACCACGCTCGCAGACCTCCGCCAGCAGGCGGACTACGGATACGAACCCATCTCGGCCGACCCGGGCGAACTGCACGACCGGACTCGGGCGTTCGTCGAGGCGATGACTGACCTGGTGGATGCGGGGACCGACTGAACTCGGCCCCGGAGCCGTTCGGGCTTTCCGGTCGCGGCCCCTACACGCAGGTATGGACACGCTCGAACTCCCGACCGGCGAGACGGTGACGCCGGAGGACGTCTTCTGCTACGAGGGCTACCCCTACCGGTTCGTGCCCGCCGACGCCCGCGAGGGAAGCAACGCCCGTATCGAGGGGCCCGGCCCGGGCCCCGACGAGGTGCAGTTCTACCTCGTCCCGCTGTACTGGGGCGGCGGCGACATGGACGTCCCCTTCCCGGACCGCGAGGCGCTGGTCGAGCAGTGGGACGACGCGCGCGGCGTCCTGACCGACGTGGAGTGGCGGGACTGGCTGGTCGAATCGCGTGCCGACGACCGGTTCGACGACGCCGAACTCGACGCCATCGCCGCGGAACTCGGGCTCGAGGACGGCCGTGGTGGCGGGGGCGGTGGGCTCCTCGCGCGGGTCCGGCGGCTGCTCGGATGATCAGGGCCACGACCCCCGTGCTACCGACCTGCCCCGATAACTCAATAGCCAACAGATTGCTCCGTAATTCTCAATATATTCTCAATAACGCAACGAAAAGCGCTTAGTGTACAGGATATCTGCGATAAAACGAGAACAATGTCCGGGTCGAGTGGCGACGTGTGTCGTCGGCTGGCGACCGTCGGCAGACGGGTGGTTGTAGCGTGACCGACGAGGTGGTCGAGCGGGTCGCCGCCGAGCCGCTTCCCGACCCGGACGAGGACCCGGACCTCACCGACTCGGCGTACTACCTGAACCGGGAGCTCTCGGAACTGGCGTTCCAGCGCCGGGTCCTGCAGGAGGCGCTCGACGAGCGGAACCCGCTGCTGGAACGGGCGCGCTTCCTGGGCCTGTTCACCAAGAACATCGACGAATTCGTGATGAAGCGGGTGGGTGGGCTGAAACAGCAGATGGACGCGGGCGTCACCGAGCGCACGGTCGACGGCCGGACCCCACGCGAGCAGTGGGAGGCCGTGCTGGACGCACTGGGGCCGATGCTCGACGCCCAGACGGACTGTTTCACCGGCGAGTTCCGACGTGCGCTCGCCGACGCGGGCATCCACCTCCACACCTACGAGGACCTCACGTCCGGGCAGCGGGCGGACCTGCGCGACTACTTCGAGGCGTCGGTCCTGCCGACGCTGACGCCGCTGGCGTTCGACCCGGCGCACCCGTTCCCGTTCATCTCGAACCGGTCGCTGTCGCTGGCCGTCGTCACGCGCCGCGACGACGAGGACGAACCGACGTTCACGCGGGTAAAGATCCCACAGAACCGCCCCCGGCTCGTGGAGGTCGGCGACGCCGAGTACGTCCTGCTGGAGGAGGTCGTCCGCGAGAACCTGGACCTGCTGCTCCCGAGCGTCGAGATCCTGGACACGTCGCTGTTCCGGCTCACGCGGAACGCGGAGGTGCGGCGCAACGAGGAGGTCGCCGAGGACCTCATCGAGATGATCGAGGAGGTGCTCGAACAGCGGCGGTTCGCGACCGCCGTCCGACTGGAGGTGGAGGCCGACGCGCCCCAGCGCGTCGTGGACATCCTGTCCGAGCAACTCGACCTCGCCGAGCGCGAGGTGTTCCGGCGGGAGGGCATCCTCGACTACCGGCCGCTGCTGGAACTCGCCGACCTCGACCGACCGGACCTGAAACTCCCCGCGTGGACGCCGCTGGCGCACCCGCGGCTGGAGCGGGGGAGCGGGCGGCCCGCGGTCCCCGGCTCCGGCAAGGAGGAGCGCCCCTCCGTCTTCAGCGAGGTGGCGCGCGACGACGTGCTGCTCCACCACCCGTACCACTCGTTCGAGGAGACCTTCCAGCGGTTCCTCGAGGAGGCCGCCGAGGACCCGGACGTGCTGGCGATCAAGGCCGCAATCTACCGGACGGCGAGCGACTCGCGGGTCATCCAGAGCCTCATCGACGCGGCCGACAACGGCAAGCAGGTCGCGGTGATGGTCGAGCTGAAGGCCCGCTTCGACGAGGAGAACAACCTCGACTGGGTCCGCACGCTGGAGGAGGAGGGCATCCACGTCGCCTACGGCACCATCGGGCTGAAGACCCACACGAAGACGGCGCTCGTCGTCCGGGATGAGTCCGGGCGCGGCGAGGGCGACGCCAACACCGCCGACCCGAGCGGTGTGCGGCTCTACTCCCACGTCGGCACGGGCAACTACCACTCCGAGACCGCGAAGGGGTACGTCGACCTGGGCCTCCTCACCGCGGACCGCGACATCGGCCGCGACCTGGTGAAGGTGTTCAACTTCTTCACGGGCCCGTCGCTGGACGAGGATTTCCGGAAGCTGCTCATCGCGCCGGTGACGATGCGTCGCGAGTTCACGCGCTACATCAGGCGGGAGGCCGAGCACGCCCGCGCCGGCCGACGTGCCCGCATCGTCGTCAAGGCGAACGGGCTGGAGGACCCCGACATCGTCCGCGAACTGTACGAGGCGGCCCGCGCGGGCGTCGAGATCGACCTCGTCGTCCGGGACATCTGCCGGCTCCGCCCTGGCATCGAGGGCGTCAGCGATACGGTGCGGGTCCACAGCATCGTCGGGCGGTTCCTCGAGCACTCGCGGATCTTCTACTTCGAGAACGGCGGCGACCCCGAGTACTACACCGGGAGCGCCGACTGGATGACCCGCAACCTGGACAGCCGGGTCGAGGCCGTCGTCCCCGTCGAGGATTCGGCCATCCGCGAGCAGTTGCGGTTCAACCTCCACCTCAACCTCTCGGACAACCGCAAGCGCTGGACGATGAACCCGGACGGCTCGTACGTCCAGCAGCGCCCCGGCGACGCCCCCGAGGTGAACACCCAGGCGATCCTGATGGACTGCACCCGGGAGGCGAACCGCCGTGAGGACGTCCACACGGGTATCGTCCCCGAGCACGAGCACGTCGACGGCGACCTGCTCGTCGAACCCGTCGATGACGCCGACACGGACGCGAACGGGCGGACCACGGTGACGAGCGGGGACGACCCCACCGCGGCCGACGGGACCGGCGACACCGCCGTCACCGCCGACCCGGACGACGACCTCCCGGCCGTGCTGGCGGGCGCCCGCGACCGCTGGTACATCCCCGACAGCAGCCGGTACGCGTACGCGGTCCGGACGCCGGACGGCGACCGGCGCTACTTCCGGACCGCCGAGGGTGCGGCCGACGCCGTCGAGCGGTTCTACGGCTGACCGAGGCGAGTGACTCGCGGCCCGACCCCGGGTCGATTCACGCCGAGAGTGTCCGAACGCGCCACCTGGGAGTGCCCGAACACGCTGTATCGGGGTGGCGGCCGGGGAACCGAAGGTCTAAACGGGTCGCCACCATGGCTACCGAGGGTTCGACATGACTGCAGACGACCCCGCCATCCGCACGGGGCTCTCCTACGACGACGTACTGGTCGTCCCGGCACGCTCGCCCGTGGACTCCCGGAGCGACGTCTCGCTCGCCACGCACCTCACCGACGACATCGCGCTGGAGGCGCCGCTCCTGAGCGCGCCGATGGATACCGTCACGGGGCCGGACCTCGCCGTCGCGCTCCACGAACTCGGCGGGTTCGGCACCATCCACCGCTTCCAGACTGTCGGCGACCAGGTCGCCGCCGTCGAGGAGACCGTCGACCGCGGTGCGCGGGTCGGCGCCGCGCTCGGCATCGACGAGCGGTTCCGTGACCGCGCCGAGCGTGTCCTCGAGGCCGGCGCCGCGTGCCTGATGGTCGACGTCGCGCACGGCCACATGGAGGCCGCACTCGACACCGTCGAGGCGGTCGCCACCGAGTTCGACGCGCCGCTCGTCGCGGGCAACGTCGCCACGGCCGCGGGCGTGGCCGACCTCGCGGCCGCCGGCGCCGACTGCGTCAAGGTCGGCATCGGTCCCGGGAGCCACTGCACCACGCGCGAGGTGGCCGGCGCCGGCGTCCCGCAGTTCACGGCCGTCCGTGACTGCGCCCGCGCGGCCGACGAGTACGGCGTCCGGACCATCGCCGACGGCGGCATCAGCGGCTCGGGCGACGCCGTGACGGCGCTGCTCGCCGGCGCGGACACGGTGATGATGGGCGGGTTCTTCGCCGGCACTGAGGCGGCCCCCGGTGAACTCGTCGAGTACGAGGGGAGCCGCTACAAGCGCTCGCACGGGATGGCCTCCACGTCGGCGAACGAGGCGCGCTCGGACAAGGCCGCCGAGGAGTCCGCCCCCGGCGCCGACGAGGGCGTCGCCGGCCTCGTGCCGTACCGCGGGCCGCTCCTCGATGTCGTCTCGGAGTTCCTCGCGGGTGTCCGCTCGGGCATGAGCTACGCCGGCGGGCACACGCTGCCCGAGGCCCGCGACGGCGTGGAGTTCATCCGCGTCACGGAGGGCGCGAAGGCCCGCTCGGGCGCACACACGTTCGTCCGCGACGAGATGCGCCCCGCCGGGGACTAGTCACTCCCCCTGCCCGCCACATCTGCGGCAACGTATCGGATGGGACAGTTCCTGGCTCGTCGCTCGAACACGGGTGGTATCTCGCCCGGCTACGAAGCCGCCGCGCCCGCGTCACTCCCCACCCGCGTACTCCGGGATCCGCGCCGACCGGTCCGACCCCTCGTGGAAGGGCAGTTCGACCACCTCGGCAGGGACCTCCGTGCCGTCCACCCGGACGGTGACCTCGCTCGCATCCAGCCCGAAGTCGACGTAGGCCATCGCTGCGGGCCCCTCCAGCGTCGGCGACTCGACCGCGCGCGTGACCTCGCCAGCCGCGCTGTCGCCGTCGAAGACGGCCGCGCCGGCCTCCGGGACGGTCCCGGGGAGTAGCCCGACCAGTCGCTGCGAGGGTCGGCCCTGGTTCTCCACCTTCGAGACGACCTCCTGGCCGACGTAGCAGCCCTTCTCGAAGTCGAGCGCGTTCCGGACCCCGGCGACGTTCGGGATCTGCCCCTCCAGCTCCGTGTCGAACAGCGGCGTGCCCGCCTCGAGCGCGAGCGTCTCGTAGACGTGGTAGCCGAAGGGGACCGCGTTCAGCCCCCGCGTGAGGAGCGTGTCGAACACCTCCTCGGCGCCGTCGGCCGCGCAGATGACCTCGTACCCCTCCTCGCCGAGGAGACCGTCGGTCCGGACCACCGTGACGCCGGCGTCACCCATCGACCCGCGGACGAAGGAGAGCTGCCGGTCCGGTGACCCGGCGCCGTTCAGCACCGAGGCGACCTTCTCCGTCGAGGTGGGGCCGTGGACGCCGAAGACCCCGAAGTCGGCCGACGCGTTCCGGATCTCGACGTCCTGGATGAACACCTTCTCCGACCAGTCCTCGATCAGCGGTTCGGCGCGGGCCGGCGGCGTGAACACCAGCAGCTGCTCGCCGGCGTTGTAGACGTACATGTCCGTCGTGATGGCGCCTTGCGGGTCCAGCAACAGCGCGTAGCAGCCCTCGCCGTCGGTAGCGGGGACGCGGTTCGAGACCGCGTCGTCGACGAAGTCGTGGCGGTCCTCGCCGGTGATGGCGACGACGCCGTACCCCATCTCGACGACGCCGACCCCGTTCCGGACGGCGGTCGCGGTTCGCTCGGGCCGGCGGTACCGCTCGACGACGCGGCGCCTGTCCGCGAGCTCGCGGAAGGTCGCGCCGTGCGCCTCGTGATCTGCCGCGACGACGGTCATACCCGCCGGTAGCGGGTCTCGGGGGATAACTCCGACGCCATCGTGGCGCGGGACGGGGACCCGGGCGTCCGCCGGTGGGGGGAGCGGGGCCGGCATCGCGGCGGTGAGGGAGGGGTTGCCGCGGGCCGTCGCCGCTACAGGTCGTACCGGACGATGTCCGTCGACTCGCAGGCCGGGCAGCCGGATTCGGCGGGGTCGACCGTCGTGCCACAGCGGCGGCACTCGTGGAAGCCGGCCGACCGGTTCCCGCGGAGGGCCGCGACGACGCGTGCGATCATGTCCCCTCGAATACGCCTCGAGCGTAAATACCCCACCGAACCGCTTCGGAAGTAGAGAACGCCCGAGGGCGACGGGGTCGTCCCAGAGCCGTCAGCCGGATGTCAGACGCCGGGCCCGGGGGTCCGCGGGGCGCGGCGGCCGGCGGACAGCCGTCCGGATCAGAGCGGCAGCCGCTCCAGTACCCGGTCGACGAGCGACGGCTCGGTCTCCTCGGCCTCGCCGGGCTCGGGAACCACGCGCTCGTCGGGGTAGATGCGTGTCCGGCTCCCCTCCTCCTCGACGCGGATGAGGCCGGCCTCCTTCAGCCCGCCGAGCGCCGTCTCGATGGTGTCGATGTCGAGGTCGGTCCCCGACCGGAGTTCGAACACCGTCATACCCTCCTCGTGGCGGTCGACGAGCGCGTCGAGCACCGCGACCTGCGGCTCGTCACGGTCCCGGTACTCGGGCTTCGCCTGCATGGTCGACCGTAGTACGTGCCCGGACATAAATCCGCGCGGGCGGTCCGCGGTGTCGGCCCCGTGGCCGGCCGGCACGGCTGCTGTCGCGGGTGCCCACGGAGCGCCGCCCCGCCGCCGCGGACGGTGTCTGACGCACGACTGACGCCCGCACGTCGGGGGTCACACCCTGCAGTACGTTTAAATTCGTCTCGGAGCCAGGGTCGAGCAATGGGGCTGAAGTGTTCGCTCTTCGGGCACACGTTCGACGAGCGCGATGTCGTCCGGGAGCGCGAGTCCAAGGGGAGCGAGGTCGTCACCGTCGCGAGGGATGTCGAGCGGTGCACGGAGTGTGGCGCCACGCGCGTCGTCTCGACGAACAAGGAGGTCGTCTCGACCGCGGGCGCCACCGCGGACGGCGGCGTCGACTCGAGCCCGACGCTCCGGGCGCCCGGCGACGAGCCGGACGGCCCGGACACGGCAGACGCCTTCGACGCCACCGACCAGCTGGACGCGAGGATCGGGGCGGGCGACGCCAGCGGCGGCGCCGGTGGCACGACCGCGGCGGAGGGGAGCGACGCCGACGCCTTCGGCGGGCTCGTCGACCGGAGCGACGCGAGCGACGAGACCGACACGGGCCACGATGCGACGGCGACGCCCGATACCGCGACGCCCGACACCGGGGCGGACGAGGGTGTCGAGCTGATGACCGGCGACGAGGACGACGCGGCGGCCGGCCCGACCGACGTGGCCTCCGAGCCCGAGCCCACAGCGCCCGGGCCCGCGGAGCCCGAGGGCGCCGACGACAGGCCCGACCCGGAGACGGAGGACGCGGAGATCCTCACGGACGAGCCCGAGCCCGACCGTGCGCCGGGTCAGTGGCCGGGGGACGACGCGGGCGAGGCCTGGGAACCGGAGCCGCTGACCGACGACGACAGCGAGCCGGACACCGGGGCCGACGACCACGACGCGGACGGGACCGCCGGCTCCGGCGAGACCGACGAGACGGCCGACCCGGGCGAGGCGTCGGCCGAGATACTCGACGGGGCCGACGACGGTGACACGAGCGAGACACCGGACACGGCGGCCGAGCCGGCGCCGGACCTCGAACCGGAACCCGCCGCGACCGCCACCTTCACCGTCCCCGACGGGCACTACCGCTGCCCGGAGTGCGGCCACACCATCCCCGCCGAGTCCTCGTTCCGCCGGGGCGACGCCTGCCCGGAGTGCATCGAGGGCTACCTCGAAGCGGGCGAGTAGGACGGGGACCCGACCCCGGCGCGCAGCGGTCGTCCTGAACCGTATCCAGCCCCCACCAGCAGCCTCAGCGCCGCGGCGTGTCTCCCCCCGTGGCGGGGCGGCAGGCCGAAATCGGTAAACCCCTCCTCCGCAAACCGGCGCGCATGGAGGAGTACAAGATGCGCCGGGGCGAGTATCTCGAAGAGCGGGTGCCCGACCTGAAGGGGACCATCGAGGACTACTTCGGGCCCATCACGGGCACGCAGGAGTTCAAGGGGAGCGACCTGTACGTCGTCGGCGAGCCGAAGAACCCCGTGTTCGAGAAGGTCGTCGCGGGCGCCGTCGCCTACTCGGGCAAGAAGGACAAGCTCGCGGTCGACTTCGTCGAGCGCGACCTCGAGAGCCTGATGGAGACCGGTGACGTGGACGCCGCCGGCGACGCCAACAGCGCGAAGAACGAGTTCCTGCTGGAGTGCACCGGCCGCGACGCCAAATCCCGTCGCGAGTCGATGAAGCGCGCCGTCGAGGACGACGCCGACACGCCGGACGACGTCTGAACGGAACCGCGACCGACTCCTCTCGAACCCCCCGTCCGAGCGGCGGCACCATCCGGGAGACCGAACCGCTACCAGCGGCCCAGCCACCACCGCTACCAGCGCTCCAGTCACCCCCACGAACGGGATGATGCCTGGTCCGTGGGCCGTGCGAGCGAGTCCCGCTCGTTGGGCGGACCGCAACCACTAACGGCCGGCCACCCCCGGGTTCGGATATGCAACTGGCCGGAATGGCGTCCAACCGCGGGCGCAACCTGCTGCACATCGCCGACCGCGCGCCGGGCGGCGCCGAGTTCGCCGTCGTCCTCGCGAACGAGGAGGGCGCCCCCGTGCTGGAGGCGGCCTCGGAGCGTGGCATCCCGACCGAGGTCGTCGTCCGCGAGGAGGGCGAGTCCCGCGAATCGCACGAGGAACGCGTCCGCGAGCGGCTGGCGGGCTACGAGTTCGACCTCGTCTGCCTCGACGGCTACATGCGCATCCTCACGGAGTCGTTCCTCAAGGCGGTCCCGACGACGCTCAACGTCCACCCGTCGCTCCTGCCGGCGTTCCCGGGGATGGACGCCCACGAGCAGGTACTCGACGCGGGCGTCTCGGTCACGGGCTGTACCGTCCACGTCGTCGACGAGACGGTCGACGGCGGCCCCATCGTCACGCAGGAACCCGTCCCCGTCTACGACGATGACGACGCGGCGGACCTGAAAGAGCGGGTGCTGTACGAGGCGGAGTTCGCCGCCTACCCCCGCGCCGTCGAGTGGTTCGCCGAGGACCGCATCACCGTCGACCACGACACCGGCACCGTCAGCGTCGACGGGGACACCGCCACTCGCGACGACGGGGAGCCGTTCCCGCGTCGCCGGCTCGCGGCCGACGACCGCGTCGCCGACCTCCGGTACGGGGAGAACCCCCACCAGGCCGCCGCGCTGTACGCCGACGCCACCTGCGAGGAGGCCAACGTCGTCGACGCCCCGCAACTGAACGAGGGCGCGAAGGCACTCTCGTACAACAACTACAACGACGCCGACGGGGCGCTCGACCTCATCAAGGAGTTCGACGAGCCCGCCGCCGCCGTCATCAAGCACACCAACCCCGCGGGCTGTGCCACGGCCGAGACGCTCGCGGACGCCTACGCGGACGCCCTCTCGACGGACCCGATGAGCGCCTTCGGCGGCATCGTCGCCCTCAACCGGGAGTGCGACGCCGCGACCGCCGAGCAGATCATCGACTCGTTCAAGGAGGTCGTCGTCGCGCCCGGCTACACCGACGCCGCGCTCGACGTGCTGTTCGAGAAGGAGAACCTGCGCGTGCTGGATGTGGGCGACGAGGAGACGCTCTCGGAGACGAGCGAGCGCCACACCGAGAAACCGCTCGTCGGCGGCCGACTTGTCCAGGACCGCGACCTGCAGGACATCGGGGCCGCGGACCTGGAGTTCGTCACCGAGCGCGAGCCCACGGACCCGGAGGTCGAGACGATGCTGTTCGCCTGGAAGACGCTCAAGCACGTCAAGTCCAACGGCATCCTGTTCGCGCAGGGGACCGAGACGGTCGGTGTCGGGATGGGGCAGGTCTCGCGCGTCGACGCCGTCCGCCTCGCCGCGATGAAGGCCGACGAGCACGCCGAGGGCAAGTCCGCCGAGGGCGCCGTGATGGCCTCTGACGCCTTCTTCCCGTTCCCGGACGGCATCGAGGAGGCCGCCGACGCCGGCATCGAGGCCGTCATCCAGCCCGGCGGGAGCGTCAACGACGAGGACGTCATCGAGGCCGCCGACGAGCACGGGATGGCGATGGCGTTCACCGGCCAGCGGTCGTTCCGGCACGACTGACCACGAGCTTTTTTCCGGCTCGGGTGCCCCCGGCGCGGCTTCGCCGCGCCTGCGGACACCACTCGCCGTCGTGGAATCGCGGGGCGATTCCACGGGCAATCAGAACGCTCCGCGTTCTGATGACGCCAAAAAACGTTCAGAAAAAAGGCCGGCACTCGGGCGCCTGCGGCGCCCTCGTGCCGGTGAGGGCGAGAGTCCGAACGCCGTCGGAACTCGCTTCCGACGGAAGTGAAACCGCGCCGAAGGCGCGGTATGCATCCCTCGCCTGTCCCCAGCACCGTTATCGAGTTATGTCGGCTTCCTGGCGTAGAGTGCGGAGATTATCGAGATAATCGCGACTCCCACGCCGAATCCGGGCTGTCCATCACTACTCGTCACGGGCGGCGTTCCGTCGTCCCCGTCGGTCGGGGTCGGTGAGGCGGTCGCTGTGTCCGGCGTGTCCGGGGCGTGGGGACTGGGCGAGGGGGTCGGCGGCTCCGGGCCCGCGGTGGGAGTGGTCGGCGTGGGGGTGGCGGTGGGCGTCGTCGACCCGTTGCGGTTCGCGTCCTCGGTCACGCTGAGGACGCCCAGGTCCGTCGCGCTCCCGTTGACGGTGAGCGTGAGGTCGTACTCGCCCGCGGGCAGCGGCGGGTCCGCCGGGTCCGCGAGCGTCACGTTCGCGAGCGTCGCGTTCGGGCCGGCCGCGAACACTGCGTCGGCCGTGTTCGTCGCGTTCGTGTCGAGGCTGACGACGTTGTGTCCGGGCGAGAGGTTCAGCGTGGCGTTCGCGCTGAAGTTCGCCGACCCGGAGCCGACGTGGAGCGTGGCGCGGTCGCCGCAGTCGGTGTCGATGCCGATGGCAGCGGTCCCACCTGGGCGGACACGCGTCACGGAATCCTCGAACGCCGGGCTGGTGTCCGCCGGTGCGACCACCTCGACGGTGGCGTTCGCGTTCGGCGTCATCGTGGTCCCGCTCAGGACGAACTCGTACTCGCCGGGTCGTCCGCACTCGTCGAACCGCACCGCGACGCGGCCGTCGGAGACGTTGGCGATGACCTCGTCGCCGCTGGGGGAGCCCTCGACGACGCGGTGGAGGCGCTCGGCCGGCATGTCGGGGCTGTCGATGCTGATGGTGTCGGAGCTGGTGTTGTTCACCAGCAGAGTCGTGTTCGCCCCTGCCGCGACCGTGTCGGGCTGGAACTCGGCGGTGATGGTGTCGTTGTGTGACCCTGCGACCGGCGACGGTGTCGCGGTCGTGGCGCCGGCGCCCGCGAGTGCGAGGCCGACGACGACGACCGCGAGGAGGGCATGTCGTCGCATCGTCCGAGGACGAGTGTGGTTCCGGTAAGTGTCTTGGGCCGGGCGCGCCGCCGCCTCACCGCTCCCGACGGGCGAGTACGAGCCCGAGCCCGCACAGGAGCGCGGCGAGTACCGCCGGCAGGCCGAACCCGGGCTGCCCGTCGGTCGCGGTGACCGGCGCCGCCGTCGGACTCGGTGTCGCGGTGGCCGCCGGTGACGCGTCCGGGCTCGGTGTCGCGGTGGTCGTGGTTGTCGGGGTGGACGACGGTGACCCGGTCCGGGTCGGCGTTCCCGCGCCCCCACGCCGGGTCTCGCGGGCCGTCGCCGTGGGTGTGGGTGTCGCCGTGACCGTCGGTCCGGCGGTCGGCGTGGCCGTCGGTGTCGCCGTCGACCGGACCCGGAACGTCCCGACGTCCTGCTGGCGGCCGCCCTGGTACACCGTCAGGCGGTAGTTACCGGGCGGGAGCGCGTCGGCGTCGGGGCGGCGCTCGACGGTCGCGTTCGCGAAGGTGGCGCCGGTGGTCGCGTCGAACAGCTCGTCCGGCGGCGCCGAGCCCGCGACCGCCGTGTCGAACCGGAGTTCGCCGTAGTTGTTCTCGCGGGTGGTGGTGAACGTCGCGTTCGCGAGGAACGAGGCGTTCGCCGAGCCGATGCGGACGGTCACGCTCGGCTGGCAGCGGGTCAGGACGCCGATGCCGGCGGTCTCGCCGGGGTCGACGGTGACGGGTGACTCGTCGAGGAGGACCCTGGTCTCGGTGGTCGCATCCAGCCCGACGCGCTCGGTCGTCGTCGCGCCGGTCGAGACACCCTCGATGGTGAACTCGTACTCGCCGGCACGGCAGGCGAAGGTCGCGGGGAACTCCATCCCCAGCCGCCCGTCCGAGACGGGGACCCGGACGCCGTCGGCGGTCCCGGTCCCGCCGGTCAGGTCGGCGAGGGTGCCGAGGTCGAGGCGCTCGGAGCGGACGTAGACGGCGTCGTCGTCGCTGGCCCGAACGTTGAACGACGCGCTCCCGCCGTCCGCGCCGACCTCGACGGTCGTCTGCCGAGGGACGACGCGGAAGGTGCAGTCGAGCACCTCCCATGAGGCGTCGGAGGCGTTCCCGGTCCCGACCTGGTAGCCCGTCCCGTCGACCACGACCGGCGCCCCGCTCGCGTTGCGCAGGACGTAGACCCCCTGGAGGCCGCTCGTCGGGACCACTCCGGTCGCGTTCGCGTCGAGGGCGACCTCCTTCTCCGGCGGCGCGAGCGGCGGCGGGTCCTCCGTCGTGACCTCGTAGGTGGCGTTGGCGCTGCTGTTTGTGGCGCCGAAGAAGGCCTCCTGTCCCTCACAGTACGGCTCGCCGGAGGTGAGCGTCGCGTTCGAGTCGGTTCGGTCGTCGTCGATCGCCGCCGCGGGTGGCGCGAGCGCGAGTATCCCCACCACCACCAGCGCGACGACCAGGGAGGGAACGGGTCGCATATCCTCGGGTTCCACTCGCCTGTAAAGAAACCTCTGGACACTGCTACCGCGGCACGTGCGACCAGTAGGCTGACGACCCTGGCGTCCGGTTCCAGCCGCATGGACCCCGTGAACGCCGCCGACCTGGAGTGGACGGAGACCGAGGAGGGCGCGACCCACTTCCGCCGGAAGCAACTCGCCGCCGCTGCGGGTGGCGAGCGCATCGGGACGAGCCTCTACGAACTCCCGCCCGGCGCCCGCTCGTGGCCGCTCCACTACCACAGGGGCAACGAGGAGGCGTTCTTCGTGCTCGCCGGCGAGGGGCGGCTCCGGACCGACGAGACGGACGATGCCGAGGACGGCCACCCCGTCGAAGCGGGCGACTACGTCGCCTGCCCGGCCGACGAGCGTGGCGCCCACCAGCTCGTCAACACGGGCGAGGCACCGCTGCGCTTCCTGGCCGTCTCGACCATGCACGAGCCCGACGTGGCCGTCTACCCCGAATCCGGGACCGTCGGCACCTTCGTCGGCCGGGCGCCGGGTGGGGAGGGTGATGCGTCGCCGGCGTTCTACCGGGAGGCCGACGCCGTCGGCTACTGGGACGACGACGGCCCCGGCGGTCGGCACGCCGCCGGGAGCGAGGGTGAGGACACCGAGCGGCGTGCGGCTGACGGCGACGAACCCGACGACGGCGACCGGGAGGCGTAGGCTTTAGTCGGCCACCCCCGACGGGCCGGCCATGGAACACGTGCGCATCGAGGACGTGGACTCGTGGATGAGCCCGGCGAGCGCGAAGCGGCCGCTCTCGAAGGCGCTCGGCACCGAGGACGTCACCATCAACCACTACGAACTCGCGCCTGGCGAGAGCTTCGCCTTCGGCTACCACCAGCACGAGGGGCAGGAGGAGGTCTTCTACGTGCTGGAGGGCACCGCAACGTTCGAGATCGAGGAGGGCGAGGTCCGTGTGGCACAGGGCGAGGCCGTCCGCTTCGCGCCGGGCGAGTGGCAGCAGGGGACCAACGAGACCGACGAGCGCGTCGTGGCACTCGCCATCGGTGCGCCCGCCGAGATGGGCGAGACGACCATCCTCCGCGAGTGCGGGGACTGCGGCGAGCGGACCGAGCAGGCCGTCCAGCCGACCGACGAGAAGGACGCCCTGGTGACCGTCTGCCAGGACTGCGGCGCCGAGACCGGTCGGTTCGACTGATCCGAGGCCCTCGTAGCCGGACGACGGTTCGTCGCCCCGTCGCCGGAAGCCACTCGACGCTCGCGCCCCTACGGCCGCACATGGACACGCGTGACGCGGGCGAGCGCGAGCCGGCGTGGCTCGTCTACGACGACGACTGCGGCTTCTGCTCGTGGTGGGCCGCGATCGCCGCCGAGTACACCGACCTCGGCATCGTCGGGTTCGGGGCGCTCACCGACGAGGAGCGGGCCCGCCTCCCCGACGACTACGAGGACTGCGCCCATCTCCTGACCGAGGACGAGGTCCGTTCGTGTGGCGCGGCCATCGAGGCCGTCCTCGACCGGCTGGGCGTCCTCCCCCGGGAACTGCGGCTCTTCCTGAACCAGACCGCCGACTACGGGCCGCTGCGTGAGCGACTGTATCGCGCGGCGGCCGACCGCCGGGCCTGGTGGGGACGGTTCGTCTCCGAGGAGCCACCCGAACGCCGCGAGCCGCGGTGACAGCGGCGCCGCACCGGCCACCGGCAGCCGCGCGTGCCTCGCCGGGGTCGGCGAAGACGTATGGCGCTGGCGCCACCCACTCCGATCGATGGCAGACACGGCTCTGGTCGCGGGGGTCGGCCCGCGCATCGGCGAAGCGGTCGTCCGGCGGTTCCACGCCGCCGGCTACGATGTCGGCATGTTCGCGCGGTCGGGCGAGTTCATCGAGGCGCTGGCCGCCGACCTCGGTGAGAGGGTCACGGCCGTCGAGACGGATGTCACCGACGAGAGCGCCGTCGCCGCCGGGGTCGAGACGGTCCGCGAGGCGCACGGCCCGATCGAGGCGCTGGTACTGAACGCGAGCGGGGGCGCCGGGCGCCCGTTCGAGGACGCGAGCGTCGACCGGCTCCGGTCGCTGTTCGACATCCGGGTAGCGGGGTCGCTCGCGTGTGTGCAGGCGGCCGCGGACGACCTCCGCGAGATCGGGGGGACGGTCCTGTTCAGCGGGACGACGTTCGCCGAGGCGGCGAGCCCGGACCAGGTCGAGTGGGGCGCGGTCGCGCCCGGGACCCGCGGCCTCGCGAGGACGCTCGCGCAGTCGCTCGAGTCGGTGCAGGTCACGTACGTCAGCATCGGGACGGCGGTCCGACCGGACGCCGACGGGGAGCGTGCGCTCGCCGCCGAGACGGTCGCCGAGCGGTACCTCGACCTCGTCGAGCGCGAGGACGCGGTGACGCGTGAACTGGACCTGTACCGGCGGGGGTAGTAGGACGAAGCGGAGACGGCGGCGACCGCGAGCCGCGGCCGGGACGCCGCGGCCGAGCTGGGGCCGCTACTCGAAGGCGGGGATGCCGGTGAGGTCGTGGCCGAGGATGAGCGAGTGGATGTCGTGGGTGCCCTCGTAGGTGTAGACGGTCTCCAGATTGGCCATGTGGCGCATCGGGGAGTAGTCGGCCGTGATGCCGTTTCCACCCAGCATCTCGCGGGCGATGCGCGACTGGTCGCGCGCCATCCGGACGTTGTTGCGCTTGGCCATCGACACCTGCTCGGGCCGCAGGTCACCGCGCTCCTTCAGCTCCGTGAGCCGGTAGGCGAGCAGCTGTGCGGTGGTGATCTGGGTGGCCATCTCGGCGAGTTTCTCCTGCTGGAGCTGGAAACTGCCGATGGGCTTGCCGAACTGCTCGCGGTCGGTCGCGTACTGGCGGGCCGTCTCGAAGCAATCGCGCGCCGCGCCGATGGCGCCCCAGGCGATACCGTAGCGGGCCTGTGTCAGGCAGGACAGCGGGCCCTTCATCCCCTCGACACCGGGCAGCACGTTCGCCTCGGGCACGTAGACGTTCGAGAGCTCGATCTGCCCGGTGATGGAGGCCCGGAGCGAGAGTTTCTCGTCGATCTTCGGTGTCTCGACGCCGTCGCGGTCCGTCTCCACGAGGAAGCCCCGAACCGGATTATCGGGCGCGGAGCGGTCCTTCGCCCAGACGACCGCCACGTCCGCGAGCGGCGAGTTCGTGATCCAGGTCTTGGTGCCGTTGAGGATGTACCCGTCGTCCTCGGCCTCGGCGTGGGTCTCCATCCGCGACGGGTTCGAGCCGTGGTTGGGCTCGGTGAGGCCGAAACAGCCGATCTTCTCGCCCGTCCCCATCTCCTCGAGCCACTCGTCCTTCTGTGCCTCGCTGCCGTACGTGTAGATGGGATACATCACCAGCGAGCCCTGGACGGAGGCCATCGAGCGCAGCCCCGAGTCACCCGCTTCGAGCTCCTGCATCAGGATGCCGTAGGCGGTCTCCGAGAGGTCCGGCAGGCCGTAGCCCGAGAGGTTCGGCGCGTAGAAGCCCAGTTCACCCATCTCCTCGATGAGGTCCATCGGGAACGTCCCCTCGATCCAGTGGTCCGCCACCACCGGCTTGACCTCGTCCTCGACGAACTCACGCGCCGTATCCCGCACCATCCGCTCCTCCTCCGTCAGATCCGACTCCAGGTCCACGTAATCGAGCATACCCGCACCAAGGGAAGCGCGCGGAAAAACGTGCGGGTCCGGCCGTCCATCCACGGCTCAGTTATGCGCTCGACCCGAAGCGAGGGGGCTTTGAGGCCGGCAGCCCGCCGGGGAGACGTGTCGCAGACGCGGCTCGCGCTCCGGACGGGTGTCGTCTCGGCGGCCCTGCTGGTCGTCGCCGGCGGGGCGGCCTGGCTGACGGGCCTGCCGGCGCTGTTCCCGAGCCTCGGCCCGACGGCGTACGTGCTGGCCGACCGGCCCGATGCCCCGGAGACCCACCCACGAAGGGTGATCGGCGGGCACGCCATCGGCGTCGCTGCCGGGCTAGCGTGCTACGCGCTCGTGGCCGGCGACGGGAGCGTCGCCACCGTCCCGCCGCCGGAGTCGCTCGCTGGGCTCCGGCTCGCCGCTGCGGGCGTCTGCAGCGTCGGGCTGACGACGGGCGCGATGCTCGCAACGGACCTCCAGCACGCCCCCGCCTGCGCGACGACGCTCATCGTCTCGCTGGGGCTGTTGTCCACGGCGGCCGAGGGACTGCTCGTCGTCGCCGCAGTCTCCGGCGTGGTGGCGGTCCACCGGGTCGCACGCGCCGCGATGGTGACGGCGAGGCGGAACCAGCCGTAATCCAACGACACTCCAAATTATTCGGTTGTATGGATTTTAAAAGTATAGGTGTCGGAATACTCTAGAAACTCTCGGTCTCCGCGCGTTCGCCCTCGTTCCGTCGGTCGTACTGCCGGGCGATGGCTTCGATCCACGCCAGTTTCAGCCCGGAGGCGAGGACCGTCGCCACGACCAGTTCCCGCGGTCGGCGGCGGAGTGCGGCCACGAGCGCGACGACGTTCGCGGCTGCCCCCGCGAGGTTGATGGCGTTCGGCCAGCCCAGCCCCAGCGTCCCGCGTCCCTGGTCGAGCCACCACCGCTCGGCGCGCACGACGCGGGTCATCCAGCTCTCGGTGTCCGGGTCCGGTGGCGAGAAGAGGAACGGGTTGACGACGACCCAGCCGAGGACGAGCGCGAGCAGCCGCTTGCTCCGCAGGTAGACCGCGAGCATCAGCGCCGGCCCGGCCGGGACCCGGCTCCAGCCGCTCCAGGGGTTCTCGTGGCGGGCCCACATCGTCGCTTCGAGGCGTTCGCGGAGGCTGTCGGAGGTGTTCTCGACCGTATCGGGGACCATGGTCGAATAGAGGTTGGGTGGTGAGGTGAGTGTTTCCCGGGAGTTCGTAGGTTGCGACGGCAAAGAGGCCGGACAGGAAGCCCCCGGTCGCTCGACGTTCCGGGACTCGCTGTCGTTCGAGAGAGCGAAGCTCTCTCGTGATGACGAGAGACGCCGTAGGCGTCTCTCGAACCACGCTCCTCGCCTCGCTCCCTCTGGTCGCTCGGCTGCGGTGCTTGCGTCGCCCGGGAACGGTCGAGCGACCGGCCCCTTCCATTCCCACCCGAGACTGTTCGGTCCACGGAGCGCACGCAGCGAGCTATCGTGGTGTGGACGCGACCGTGGAACACCGAACCGGGCGGGACTGAAAGGGGCCGGACGCTCGGCGTCGCCCCGACGAGGTAAGCACCGCAACGGCGGGAACGGAGTGACCGGAGTGAGGAGCGTGGTTCGAGAGAGCGAAGCTCTCTCGTCATCCCGAAAATCTCCGATCTTCCGAGACAGCGAGTCCCGGCGGCCCGAGCGTCCGGGGGCTTTCAACAGCCGCTTCTCTGGTTGTTGTTCAGCTCACCGAGGAACCTCGTGCGCTCTCGCCTACTTCCCACCGTCACGCGCGGCCACGAAGACCTCGTCGTGGAGGCGCTCGCCGACCAGGTCCATCAGCCGCCGGAGGTTGACCGTGTCCTCGCGGTTGTACGAGACGAGCGTCTCCAGGCTGGACTCGTCGCCGCCTTGGTACTCGCGCCAGAGCCGCACCGCGTCCCGGCCGGAGATGTCGGGCCGGTCGCGGTCGATGCCGACGTCCTGCTCGATGCGCTTCAGCCCGCCGTCGAGGCCGAGGCGCTTGCAGGGGTACATCAGGTCGAGGTGGGGGGCCTCGGTCGACCAGCCCAGCGAGGTCTCGAGGAACGGCTGGTCGAACCGGATACCGTTGAACGTCACCAGCAGCGGGGCGTCGAGGGCGTCGTCGAGGCGTTCGCGGGTCAGTGGCTCGTGGTCCGGCTGGGTTCCGCCGCCGTTCACGAGGGTCCGGGTCTCGCCGTCGCGGTGGACGCTCACGGTGGTCACGCTGTCGCGGTGCTCGTCCAGCCCGGTCGTCTCGATGTCGAAGAAGGCGGCCTCGTCGCGGAAGTCCTCGTAGAGCCGCCAGCGCTCGCTGGAGGGGAGTCGCTGGTCGAAGAACGCGGCATCGCGGTCGTCCAGTCGCTCGGGGGCCTCGTCGACGAACGACTCGATGCGGTCGGCCGTCGTCGCGCCGACGCCGCGGCAGTCCCGGGCCACGGCCGGGTCGTAGTCGGCCCAGCGCGTCACGCCGCGTTGCCACAGCCGCTGCTCCGTCGCCTCGCCGACCCCGCGGACCCCGATGAACGAGTTCTCCAGTCGCACGGGAGAGAGTAGCCACCCCCGCCGTCATAAACGCTCCGTGCGCTCCCCGTGCCGCTCAGGGTCGGACCACGTCGCCCGCCGGCGCGTACTCCATCTCGGTGGCCACCTGCCGGGCCACCTCGGAGCCGAACTCGCGGTCGACGAGGTGGAAGGCCAGATCGAGACCGGAGGTGACGCCACCCGCCGTCACGACATCGCCGTCGTCGACGACCCGGGCGTCGACCACGCTGGCGTACTCGCCGAGGTCCGTGAGCGCGCTCGCGTGCGTGACCGCGGGCCGGCCCGCGAGGATACCGGCGCGCGCGGCGAGCATCCCGCCGGTGCAGACGCTCGCGACGATGGCGCCGGCCTCGTGTGCGTCGGCGATGGCCTCGGGGATGGCCCCGCGCTCGGCTTCGGCCCAGGCGCCCGGGCGGTCGCGGTCGTTCCAGCCGCCGCCCGGTACGAGGAGCAGGTCCCCATCCCCGAGCCGGGGTAGTGGCCCATCCGGTTCGACGCGCATCCCGTGGCTCGCCTCGACGCGGTCGGTCCCGTCGAGCGTGTAGAGCCCGACCTCGCAGTCGGCCCCGGCGCGGGCGGCGTTCGCGAACACCTCGAACGGCCCGACGGCGTCCATCTCGTCGAACCCGTCGTACAGCAGTACAGCGACGTGCATGCCCTCGTTGACGATACCAGCGGGCTTGAGCGTACCCCCACCTCGACCCGAAACGGCCCTCCCGTGTGCCCCACGTCACACGACGGAGGGAAGCTTGAAGTGGCCGCCCGACCGTGGTGAAAGTGAAATTATGGGCGGCGAGGACATGCTCGGCTGGGACGAGTCCGTCTTCCGCGACGAGCACGTCTTCGAGTTCGACTACCTCCCGGAGACGTTCAAGCACCGGGACAGCCAGATGGAGACGCTGAAGTACGCGCTCCGTCCCGCCGTGCGTGGCTCGCGCCCGCTGAACGTGATGATGCGCGGGCCGCCGGGCACCGGGAAGACCACCGCGGTCTGGAAGCTGTTCGACGAGTTGCAGGGGATGCCCGACGTGCGCGCGGTCCGGGTGAACTGCCAGGTGAACTCGACGCGCTACTCCGTCTTCTCGCAGCTGTTCGAGGGGATGTTCGACTACGAGCCGCCGACCTCGGGCATCTCGTTCAAGAAACTCTTCTCGCAGATCACCGACCGCCTCGTCGAGGACGACGAGGTGCTGGTCGTGGCGCTGGACGACGTGAACTACCTGTTCTACGAGTCCGAGGCCTCCGAAACGTTGTACTCGCTCATCCGCGCTCACGAGGAGCACTCCGGCGCGAAGATCGGCGTCGTCGTCGTCTCCTCGGACCTGGACCTCGACGTCATCGACGAACTGGACTCGCGGGTCCAGTCCGTCTTCCGCCCGGAGGAGGTCTACTTCCCGACCTACGACGAGGCCGAGATCGTCGACATCCTCCGCGAGCGCGTCGAGCGTGGCTTCCGCGAGGGCGTGGTCGGCCCGCAGGTGCTCGACCGCGTAGCCGAACTCACGGCCGACGCCGGCGGCGACCTGCGGGTCGGCATCGACCTCCTCCGGCGCTCGGGGATGACCGCCGAGATGCGCGGGTCGACGGCCGTCGAGCGGGAGGACGTGGAGACGGCCTACGAGAAGGCCAAGCACGTCCACCTCTCGCGGCACCTCCGCGGGCTCTCCGAGTCGGAGGCCGACCTCCTCCGGGTGCTCGCGGACCACCAGGGCAAGCAGGCCGGCGATCTGTACGACGCCTTCGAGGCCGAGACGGGGCTGGGCTACACGCGCTACTCGGAGATCCTGAAGAAGCTCGAGCAGCTGGGCCTCGTCGAGGCCGAGTACGCCGACGTGGAGGGACGCGGGCGCTCGCGGGAGTTCTCGCTCGCCTACGACGCCGACGCGGTGCTGGAGCGGCTGGACTGACCTCGAGTCAGGGGCCGGAATCCGCCGTGTTCTGCTGTCTCGCGATTGCACTGTCCGGGCTCGTCTGCCGGACCTCCTGGAAGAGCGCCCCCGCGCCGACGGCGTTCACCACCAGCTGTGCGACGCCCCCGCCGACCGGGACGATCGCGAGGCCGGCGGCGACGGCGGCGCCGATGACGAGACACTGCGTCGTCGTGGTGCCGCCGAGGAAGCGACCGACGATGGTCGCGCCGAACACGGATGTGACGACCAGGAACAGCAGCAGTCCCAGCCCGGCGAACAGGGCGACCAGCGGGACGAACAGGAGCGCGTACCCGGTGCCGACCGTGAGCAGGAGCGTTGCGAACCCGTAGACGACAGTCCGGACGGGCCCCGCGACGGCGATGTCGGTCGCACGGGCGGTCCGGTTCGGGAGCGCGTTCACGACCATCGCGCCGAGCAGCAGCGTCAGGCCGAACGTGATGCCGGCCCGGACGGCCGGCCCGAGTCCCGTGTACGCGCCGGCCTCGGCGCTCTGTGCGACGACGACACCCAGGTTCCCACCCGTCCCGCCGAGTCCCACCATACCTTCGCCTGCGACTGTCGTGATAAATAGCCACCGGCATCGCTGACAGCGGCGTCGGGCGCGAGGAGCATCCGGACGGCCCCGGGACATCTCTCCCTCGGGGAGCGTCGGCCGTCGGGGCCCTCGCGGCGGTGCGGTTTCGCACGTTCGCCCACGAACCACCGCAAAGAGCAATCCTTAACGGGTGAGGCCCACCCACACACGAACGACACATGACCAAAGTGAGCGTCATCGGCGCCGCCGGGACGGTCGGCGCGGCGGCGGGGTACAACATCGCGCTTCGGGACATCGCGGACGAACTCGTCTTCGTCGACATCCCGGACATGGAGGAGACGACCATCGGGCAGGCCGCCGACACGAACCACGGCATCGCCTACGACTCGAACACGACGGTCCGGCAGGGTGGTTACGAGGCGACCGAGGGCTCGGACGTCGTCGTCATCACGGCCGGTATCCCGCGCAAGGAGGGCCAGACCCGCATCGACCTCGCGGGCGACAACGCGCCCATCATGGACGACATCGGCTCCTCCCTCGCGGAGTACAACGACGACTTCGTCTCCATCACCACCTCGAACCCGGTGGACCTGCTCAACCGCCACCTGTACGAGTCGGGCGACCGCGACCGGCACAAGGTCATCGGCTTCGGTGGCCGCCTCGACTCGGCGCGCTTCCGCTACGTCCTCTCCGAGCGCTTCGACGCGCCCGTCCAGAACGTGGAGGCGACCATCCTCGGCGAGCACGGCGACGCGCAGGTGCCCGTCTTCTCGAAGGTCCGCGTCGACGGCACGGACCCCGAGTTCAGCGAGGACGAGAAGGAGGAGATCCTCGGCGACCTGCAGGAGTCCGCGATGGACGTCATCTCGCGCAAGGGCGCGACCGAGTGGGGCCCGGCGACCGGCGTCGCCCACATGGTCGAGGCCGTCGTCCGCGACACGGGCGAGGTCCTGCCCGGGTCGCTCGTGCTCGACGGCGAGTTCGGCTACGAGGACACCGCGTTCGGCGTTCCCGTCAGGCTCGGCTCGAACGGCATCGAGGAGGTCGTCGAGTGGGACCTCGACGACTACGAGGCCGAGCTGATGGACGAGGCGGCCGAGAAGCTCTCGGATCAGTACGACGAGATCGCGTAAGCGACCACCGTCACCGTTCTCGCGGTTCCGTCCGGAACAGCGCCGCCCACTCCGAGACGTGTCGCTCGCTGTCGGTTCGCCGTCGCGTCCTGTCGCCCGTCGTGTCGATGCGGTCGCGACCCCTCATACCCCGAACGACACCGGGGGCGCCCGTAAACACCGCCGCCGGTCCCCAGCGGCTGGGAACGGCCCGGCCAGGGAGCGGGCCCGGCGGCTCAGGGGATCAGCTGCTCGCCGTCGTCGTCGTAGACCGTGATGGCCTCGACCGGACAGGCCCGGGCGGCGAACTTCGCGTCCAGCTCGGCGCCTTCGGGAACCTCGCGGACGAACACGTCCTCGTCGGTCTCTTCGCCGTCGACGAGCACCGCCTTCCCGGCGCTCTCGTCCTTCTCGAAGCCGTCCCACTCGGCGACGCACTGGAACATCCCGATGCAGGTGTCCCGGTCGTACTCGATGCGCATACTGCCGGTTCGGCGCCACCCGGCAAAGGCGTGACGACGGGGGCGAACGACGCCGAACGCGGTGGCCCCCGGACAACGGTTTTGCCCCGCGCCGTCCAAGCCGCGCGTATGGCAGCGACACTCGAGGGCGAACGGGCGGCGGTCGTCGTCGTGGATATGCAGAACGGCTTCTGCAAGCCCGATGGCGCGCTGTACGCGCCCGGGAGCGAGGCCGTCATCGAGCCCGTGGTGGACCTCGTCGAGCGCGCCCGGGACGCCGGTGCGCGCGTCGTCTACACCCGCGACGTCCACCCGCCGGGGCAGTTCGACGGCAACCACTACTACGACGAGTTCGAGCGCTGGGGCGAGCACGTCGTCGAGGGCTCCTGGGAGGCCGAACTCGTCGAGGAACTCGATGTTCGCGAGGACGACCTCGTCGTCGAGAAGCACACGTACGACGCCTTCCACGAGACGCAGCTCGACGGCTGGCTCTCGGCGCGCGGGGTCGAGGACCTCGCGGTGTGCGGGACGCTCGCGAACGTCTGCGTGCTCCACACCGCCGGGTCGGCGGGGCTGCGTGACTACCGGCCCGTCCTCGTCGAGGACGCCATCGGCGCCATCGAGGACGACCACCGGGAGTACGCGCTCGAACACGCCGACTGGCTGTTCGGCGAGGTCGAGTCGAGCGCGGACGTGACGTTCGCGTGAGCGGGGACGACCGCCCGGGGGCGCCCGGAGACGGCCGCATGAGCGGCGTCCGGCTCCGCCGATTCGACCCGGAACGCGACGAGCCCGCCGACCTGTACGCACTCCACGAGCGGGCGCTGCGCGACGCCGGGACCGACGCCGACGACGTGCCCGGGACCGATGACCTCGACCGCATCCCGGCGACCTACCTCGACGGCGGCGAGTTCCTCGTGGGCGAGGCGGACGGGGCGGAACCGTCCGGAGTCGTCGCGATGGGTGGGTTCCGCCCCGCGAGCGACCTGCCGGCGGGCGGCCACGAGGGGTTCGCGGGCGGCGAGGCCGACCCCGGGGCCGCCGTCGAGCTGTTCCGCATCGCCGTCGCCCCCGAAGCGCAGGGGCGCGGCCTGGGAGCCGCCGTGCTGGACGAGCTCGAGCGCCGCGCCGCCGACGCGGGGTTCGACTGGACCGTCCTCACCACGGCGGCCCGCCAGCGCGCCGGCGTCGAACTCTACCGCTCCCGCGGCTACGACGAGGTCGGCCGACTGCAGGAGGGCGAGTACGAGCTCGTCCGGTTCGAGAAGCGACTGTAGTGGCCAATATCTGGAAAACGGCCGGATCTCGATACGAAAATTTGCGATTATCGAGCAATCGCCGTCCGGGCGAACAGGTTGCCGGTAGCCGGTGCCCTCAACTGCCTCCGGTCGTCAGCGCCGTCCGTGACCGATGCCCTCCCCCTGCGGCCCGTCGAGGCGGCCGACGCCGAGCGGGTCCGCGCCGTCTACGAGCGAGCGATGCGCGACGCCGACGCCTACCTCCCGGGAGCCGACCACGCGGACCTCGACGCCCCGACCACCGCCTACGCCGACGGGGCGTTCCTCGTGGGCGAGGTCGACGGCGAGGTGGTCGCGGTCGGCGGTGTCCGGCCGGTCGCGGCCGACGCCCCGACCACCGACGGCACCGCGTTCGAGACGGAGCGCGTCGCCGTTCACCCGGCGTTCCAGGGCGAGGGGGACGGTCGCGCGGTGGTCCGGGCCCTGGAGGACGCCGCCCGTGACCGGGGCGCCGACCGCGTCGTGCTGGAGACGGGCGCGGAGCAGCGGGCGGCACAGGCGCTGTACGAGTCGCAGGGCTACGAGCGGGTCGAGCGCCTCTCCTACGCCGGCGGCGAGGTCGTCGGCCTCCGGTACGCGAAGCGAGTGTCAGTTCCCCACGACTGAAGTCGTGGGCTTCCTCCTTGCATCTATGTGAGGCGGACGGCTCCCGGCCGCCCGCCCGTGCCCGCCGGGACAGCCGTTTTCACCCCTCCCGCAGACGTCCGGGTATGTCGACCGCCGACGCCGCCGGGTCGGAGACGCTCCTCGCGGACCTCGAACTGTCCCGCGGGCTCACCATCCAGATGACCGCCGTGGGCGGACTGGGGTTCGTCGTCTCGTTCGCGGTGTTCACCGCCGTCTTCCAGGCGGCGACGGGCCGGGCGGCGTCGTTCGCGTTCGCGCCCGGCGTCGGCTGGTGGAACGACGCGCTGAACCTGCTGGTCATCGCCGTGCTGGCGACCGTCATCCTCGTGCCCCACGAGTGGCTCCACGGGCTCGCGTTCCGGCACTACGGCGGGGACCCCAGCTACGGGGTCGGTGTCGCACACTTCATCCTCCCGTACGCATACGCGACCAGCCCCGAGCGGTTCACACGGAACCAGTTCCTCGTCATCCTGCTGGCGCCGCTGGTCGTCATGACCGCCGTCGGTGTCCCGGCGATGCTCCTGCTGGGCTGGGGGTGGCTCGCGCTGCCGCTGGCGGCCAACGCCGGCGGCGCCGTCGCCGATGTCTGGATGGCGCTGACGCTGCTGGGCTACCCCGCCCACGTCGGCGTCGAGGACCACGAGAAGGGCGTCCGCATCCTCGGTCGGGCGGGGGACCGCGTCCCGGCGCTGTCGGTGACGAATCTCTCATGGGACGCCCTCGCCGGCGCCGCGGTCGCGGCGTTCGGGCTGTTGCTGCTGCTGGGAATCGGCGGGCCGCTCTTCCTCTCTGCGCTCGGCGTCGACTCGCTCACCGTCGGCCGCCCCGGGACCATCACCTACCTGTTCTCGTTCGTGAACACCCCCGACGAGATCTCGCTCGGCATCGGCCCCGGCATCCTCGTCCTCGGCTCGCTGCTGGGGCTGTGCTACGCGTTCGCCCGGAGCTATCGGCGACGTAGGGGGCCCGCGGCTGGCGAGTGACCCGCGGCGCTCGCGGCCCTGGCGGCGTCACTCCGCCCCGTCCTCGACCCCGTCGCTCCGGTCGGAGTTGAACAGCCGGTACGCGCCCGTCCCGGCCGCCACCGGCTTCTGTCCCTCGCCGGGCACGTCACTGACCACCTCGATGTAGGAGACGCCGACCGACCCGCCGGCGCGGATGGGTTCGGCGGTCGCCACGAGGTCCCCGGCGGCCCGCCGGAGGTAGTTGACGTTGAGGGTGATGGTCGCGATGCCGTCGTTGACGGGGTCGGTGAGGTACGGGCGGAGCGCGATGCCGCCGGCCGTGTCGACGAGCGTCGAGGCCACGCCGCCCTGGACCGTCGGTGGGTCGGTGGGGTTGGTGAGCTTCTGGTCGAACGGGATGCGCCCGACGAGGCGGTCGGCGGTGAACTCCTCGACGGTGAACCCGAGCCACGACAGGAACTCGTGCTGGTTCTCCAGGTACTCCGTGATCATCGCCGCCGCGTCCTCGGGCATCTCGTGGGCTGGCTCGTCGGGCATTGCGCCCCGGTATGCGTGAGCCTGGCAAGAGGGTGGTGGTTCCGCCGTGTGACGTGCCGGAGGGGGCCTCCTGCACCTGTTCGTCGCTGTCGTCGCTGTCGTCGTCTCCTGTCAGTCACCGATACCGTCAAGCCCCGCCCGGGAGACCCACCGTGTATGCGCGACGAGGCGGCAATCCGCGAGCGGATCGCCGAACTGGAGGCCGAGTACGACAGCCACGACCCGCCGTCGTCGGCGCTGGAGGACGAGGCCGAGGTGGCCATCCTCCGGGCCATCGAGGAGCTGGAGTGGGTGCTCGAGGAGCACGACGCCGAGGGCGGGTTCACGACCTGACGGTCTCGGCCGCCGAGGAGCGGGGATCGGACGCTCAGGCGCGGGCGGTCTCGGCCGCCGTGTCCGAGCTCATGACGCCCGCCGCCTCCAGCAGGTCCTTGTAGCGGTTCCGGATGGTCACCTCGGAGATGTCGGCGACCTCGCCGACCTCTGTCTGGGTCAGCCCCTCGTCGGTGAGCAGGGAGGCGGCGTACAGCGCGGCCGCCGCGATGCCGACCGGCGACTTCCCGGACAGGAGGGTCTCCTCGCTGGCCGTCTCGACCAGCTCGACGGCCTTGCGCTCGGTGGCGTCGCTCGCGTCGAGTTCGGAGGCGAACCGGGGCAGGTACTCCGTCGGGTCGGCCGGCTCGATGGCCAGGTTCAGCTCCTTGACGATGTAGCGGTAGGCGCGCTTGAACTCCTCCTTGTCGACGCGGCAGACCCGCGCGACCTCGTCGAGGCTCCGCGGGACGTTGGCCTGCCGGGCGGCCGCGTAGACGGCGGCCGTCGCGATGCCCTCGATGGAGCGGCCGGGCAGCAGGTTCTCGTCGAGCGCGCGGCGGTAGATGACGCTCGCGGTCTCGCGGACGTTCTCGGGGAGTCCGAGCGCGCTCGCCATCCGGTCGATCTCGCCGAGCGCCTGCTTGAGGTTGCGCTCCTTCGCGTCCCGGGTGCGGAACCGCTCGTTCCAGGTCCGCAGGCGCTGCATCTTCTGGCGCTGCTGGCTGGATAGCGAGTTGCCGTAGGCGTCCTTGTCCTGCCAGCCGATGTTGGTCGAGAGCCCCCTGTCGTGCATCATGTTCGTCGTCGGGGCGCCGACGCGGCTCTTCTCGTCGCGCTCGCTGGCGTCGAACGCGCGCCACTCGGGCCCGCGGTCGACGGCGTCCTCGTCGACGACGAGCCCACAGTCGCTGCAGACGGTCTCGCCGTGCTCCGTGTCGGTGCTGAGGTTGCCCCCACACTCCGGGCAGACGAGCGCGTCGGTCTCCTCGCCCTCCTCGACCGTCGGCTCGGTCCCCTCTCGGGGTCGCTCGGCACGCTCTGTGAGACGGGTTTCGGACATGGGTTCTGGGTTGATCCGCTCGGGTGGTCGGGGCGACGGATGCCTTCTCGGCTCTGCGCCGTTCGGTCCGGTCCGTACCCCGAGTGTGGGGCTGGCTCCCGGGTCGGCCTTGCGCCGAACAGTTCTGGGCTTTAAGTGGGGCCGCGTACGTCGCGTCGCTCGTGTGACACACTGTCACCGGACGGCGAGCGGTGCCCGTCGTGGACACCGGTACGCCGATGACCCTCGGTGTGTGTGGCGGTCGCACACTTTATGCGCCTGGGGCCCGAACTCACCGGTGTCATGTACGACCCGCAGGTCTACGGCCTGCTCGGGGCCGTCCTGCTGTTGCACCTCGGGACGCTGGTCTACGTCTACCTCCGGCGCCAGCGGTCCGGCGAGTCGCCGACACTGGAGAGCGGGGCGGCCGTCGACAGGTCGGCGACGGACGGCTCGCGGGCGGACACGGGGGTCGATGTCGAGACGGCGGAGTCGGCGGAGACGGTGATCTGCTCGGCGTGTGGCGTCCGGAACGCGGCCGATTACCGCTTCTGCCGGGCCTGCGTCGCGGACCTCTCCGGCGGGGCATCCCACGACAGCGGCGAGGCGTTCTCGAACGCCGCCTGATTCCTGGGCCCGCTCGCCGGTCGACCGGGCCGTCACTCCCGAGCGTCGGCTTCGATAACAGCCAGCGACAAAAGCGCCGTCGGCCGGCCGTTCCGGCGACCACACCGTGGCGGACGAGGTTGCAATCCCTTCGTTCGAGCAGGTCGATACCCTTCCTCGCCCGTCCGCTTCCCGTTACGCGCGAGGAGGAGATAACCATGTCGGACGGTACCACGCCTCCGGGGGCGGGACCCGTCGCCCCGGGAGCGGGGACCGTCGGTGCCCGCGGGTTCCCGTCGAGACCAGCCCAATCCGGCGGTTCAGGGGAGCCGACGGACGAGTCCGAGGTACGCCTGGTTCCGGCTGTAGCGCCGCTCGAACACCGTCCCCCAGGTCCCCAGCAGGTCCCACCCCTCTGCAGCGCGGAAGCGCGCCCGGAACTCCGCGGGCGAGACGCCGTACTCCCGGCGCGGGTCGGGTCGGGCGTCACCGAGGACGCAGAACAGCCCGCCCGGGTCCAGGACGGTCGACAGGCCCGCGACGTACCGCTCGCGGTCGGCGAACCGGAGGACGTGGAACGTCGCACAGTCCAGGACCGTGCGGACGGTGATCCCCGCCCGGGCCAGTCCGTCGAGCGCGAGCGCGTCCCAGACGGCGAAGCGGGCGGGGTTCCGCCGCCAGTGGGCCTTCTCCCGGGCCGTCGCCACCGCCCGCGGGGAGATATCGATTCCCAGCGCCTCGTACCCCTGCCGGGCCAGGAACATCGTCAGCTCACCCGTTCCGCACCCGACGTCCAGGACCGGCCCCCGGACCAGGCCGGCCTCCACCAGCCGGACGAACGCCCGCTGTGGCCGCCCGATATCCCAGTTCGGGACGCCCTCGTACGCCGCGTCGAAGGCGTACGCCTCCGGGCGCGGACCCGTGTAGTCCGCCGGAACGTACGCCTCGGGGTCGCTCACGGGACGGCCCCCCGCTTCGAGTGGACTCCGGGCACGCTCCGACCCACGACCGGGACTCACATAGCTCCCCGGAACGGTCCCCCTGTCCGCCGGTGGATGCGGTCACAGCGGACCCGCGGCAGCGGACCTATCGGTTGTTCTGTGTGGGGTGTGTGGACATCGTTCACTCCTGGCAGAACGCTTACGTCCGGGACCAACCGACCAGTAGGTGATGAGTGACCTCTCGCGGACGCGGACGGTCTTCGACGCGCTCACGCTCCCGGCCCGGCTGCTGCGTGCCGGGTTCGCCGAGGGTGAGAACGCCCGCGTGCGGGTCGATGCGGACGCCTACGTGCTCGATCTGGATCTCCCGGGGTTCGACACCGATGCGTTCGACGTCAGCTGGGAGGACGGCTATCTCACGGTCGCCGCGACCGCCGCGGACCGGTCGTACGAGGAGTCCTTCCACTTCCCCTCGGTCGTCCGCCCGTCCGAGATCAGCGCGACCTACGACGCCGACGAGGGCGTGCTGACGGTCACCCTGCCGGTGTACGGGCGGCGCCCCAGCGCAGGTAGCACCGACGCGCCCGAGCGCAGCCACGGAATCGCCGACTGAGACGGCTCCCCGGGCGCGTCGTCGCGTGACCGCCCGCGCACACTCACGCCGGCGGATCGGGGACGTAGTCGGGCCCGACCCGGAGGTCGAGCGCCCGCGGGCGAGCGTACATCGTCACGCGGTCGTGTTCGGCGATCTCCCCGTCACGCGAGAAGGTGATGGCCTCGTCGCTGGTCACCGTCACCTGCGCCGCCTGGAAGTGATGCACCGAGTCGGTCCCCTCCCCGAGGAGCCGGTGGATGGCGGCCTCGACCGCGAGGTTCCCCGCCGGGACGTCCTCGACGACGGCCACGTCGAACAGGCCGTCCTCCATGTCGGCCTGGCCGCCCTGCTCGACGAACCGGCGGGCGTTGCCGACGAGTACCGTGACCGCCGAGCCCTCCCAGCTATCGCTCCGGCCGCCGCCGTGGAGGTCGAGCTGGAGGTCGAGCCCCTCGAACTCGACGGCCTGCTGCAGCCCGCTGACGACGAACGCGAGGGTACCCAGACGCTGTTTCAGCTCGCCGGAGGCGGAGGTGCTGGCGTCGGCGGGGAAGCCGGCGATACAGGAGACGACGAACGGCTCCCCGTCGGCGAGCCCCACGTCCACGGCACGGACCTCCCCCTTGTCGGTGAGCTGGAGGCCGTGCTCGATGCTCCGGATGCCGACGGCGTTCGCCAGGAGGTTCGCCGTCCCCGCGGGGATGACGTTCAGCGTCACCTCGTCCAGGTGGTCGGCCTGCTCCAGCCCCCGGAGCACCTCGTTGATGGTGCCGTCGCCGCCACAGACCGCGATCTCCCCGACGTCCTCCTCCCCGGCCCGGCGGCCCAGCGCGACCCCGTCGCCCTCGCCCTCGGTCTCCCACACCGCGAACCCCTTCCCGCGGGCCTTCTGGCGCACCAGCTCGGCGTGGTCGCCGGTCCCGCTGACGGGGTTCATGATGAGGGTGCGCGACCCGACCTGCATGGTCGAGGGGTCGGTGTCGGGGTACTTAGGGGGTGTGGACACCGGCCGACCGGCGCCGGAGGCCGGGTCTCCAGCGCGTTCTCGCACCGCACGGCCCCAGACTGCTCCTGGCCGTGGGTCGCGCTAGCGCCCTCTGGAGAGCCGCTTGGCCCGTCTCTCGTGTTTCTTCGCCTTGAACGGGTAGTTCAGGTCCCTGAGGCAGATGGCGTAGTTGCGGTGGGCGGTCGCGTAGTCGGGGTCGATGTCCAGTGCACGCTCGTAATGTCGCTTCGCCCCGCGACGTTTGCCGAACTGGTTCCTGAGGAGGTTCGCGTAGTTGTTGTGCGCCACGGCGTCCTCGGGGTCGAGTTCGAGTGCGCGCTCGTAGTGTCGCTTCGCCTTCCGGTGGTTGCTCGAGTGCTCCTGGAGCAGGTAGGCGTAGTCGAAATGTGCTGACTGGTAGTCGGGGTCGATCTCGAGGGCACGTTCGTAGTGTCTCTGGGCCTTCCGGTAGTTGCCCAGGTGGTCCCGGAGGAGGTTGCCGTAGTTGCGGTGTGCTTGCTCGTAGTCGGGGTCGATCTCGAGTGCGCGCTCGTAGTGGTGTTTCGCCTTCCGGTAGTTGCCCAGGTGGTCCTGGAGGAGGTTGCCGTAGTTGCGGTGTGCTTGCTCGTAGTCGGGGTCGATCTCGAGTGCGCGCTCGTAGTGTCGCCTCGCCTTGCGGTGGTTGTCCAGGTCGTTCTGGAGGAGGTTGCCGTAGTTGCGGTGTGCTTGCTCGTAGTCGGGGTCGATCTCGAGTGCGCGCTCGTAGTGGTGTTTCGCCTTCCGGTAGTTGTCCAGGTCGTTCTGGAGGAGGTTACCGTAGTTGCGGTGGGCGGTCGCGTAGTCGGGGTTGATCTCGAGTGCGCGCTCGTAGTGGTGTTTCGCCTTGCGGAGTTTCTCGAACTGGTTCTTGAGGAGGTTCGCGTAGTTGTTGTGCGTCACGGAGCCGTCAGGGTCGATCTCGAGTGCGCGCTCGTAGTGGTGTTTCGCCTTGGGGTAGTTCTCGAGGTGCTCCTGGAGCAGGTAGGCGTAGTCGAAATGTGCTGACCGGTAGTCGCTGTCGATCTCGAGGGCGCGCTGGTAGTACTCCTCCGCGAGGCGGTACTCTCCGAGCTGCCGCGAGAGGAACCGTGCGTACTTCCGGTGCCAGGTCCGGCTGTCCGGGTTGATCTCCAGTGACCGCTCGTAATGCTGGCGTGCCGCCGCCGGTCGGTCGAGCTCCTCGGCCAGCAGGCTCGCCAGTGACCTGTGGGTGGAGGCGTCATCCGGGTCGAGTTCGACCGCACGCTCGTACTGCCGTCTCGCCGCCTCGTGTCGTCCGAGCTGGTCCGTGAGGAATTTCGCGTACTGCTTGCGTGGGGCCGTGTCGTTCGGGTCGAGCTCGATGGCCCGCCGGTAGTGCTCCTCGGCCTCCCGATAGCGTTCCAGGTTGTACTCCAGCAGCTCCCCGTAGCCCAGATGTGCCTCCGTGTGCTCGGGGTCGAGTTCGAGTGCGCGCCGGTAGTGTGTCTCGGCCGTCTCGTGCTCGCGGGCGGTGCTGAGTATCTCCGCGTACTCGTACTGCACGCTCGCACTCTCCGGACGGCACGCGACCGCGCGCTCCCCGTGTTCCACGTGCGTCTCGTCGGTGATCCATGCGGCTTCGTCGCCCAGTTCGAGGTGGAGTTCGGCGATCGCCTCCCCCGCCTCGCCGAGGTCGATCGACCGGAGCGCGGTCACCGACAGGGTCACGATGGTCGAGGCGATGATGCCGGCCAGGACGTCCTCCTCGTTCAGGTAGCCCCCGTCGTTCTCGTCCGTCCCGAGCCGCTGCTCCAGCTTCGAGACGAGGTCGTCGACGAACTCGTCATCGACGATGGCCGAACCGCTCGCGTCCCCGGCCGACAGCTCGGTCCGTGCCAGCGACTCCAGGGGGCTGTCGGCCTCGTCCCCGGCGTCGAGCGCCGGGTCCAGGAGCTCCAGCCGCCGCCGCTCCCACTCCCGGACCGGCCCCTGCTCCACGTCCACTCGTAGCGTCTCCGCCACGACCGTCCCGTCGCGCTCCACCCCGTACGGGATCGTGGCCTTCAGGCGGTAGTCCCGGAGGATCTGTTCGACGTTCTCGATGGACGCCTCGGTGTCCGTCTCGGAGTGCCGGATGAGGAAGAGCTCCGAACGGATCCCGATCGCACGCTCGAGCGCCCCCCGGAACTCCTCGTACGTCTCACCGGCCGCACCCTCGGTGACGGCTTCGCGCACGAACTCCGCGGGCTCCTCCTCGTCGGCGTCGACGACCAGCTCCCCCTCGAGGGTGTCCCTCGCAGCCTCGGCTCGCTCCTCGGCCGCCTCCGCCCGCTCGAGCACTGCCTCTATCGATTCCCCCATAGGGCGACTACAGGGCAGGGCGTGATAGGGATTTCCCGGGTGGGGCCCGCCCTCCGCTCTCTCCCCGACGGCTGCCGGCTCCCTTCCCGACGGTCAGTTCATGCCCTCGGTGCCGATGTCGGGGTGCTCGCGGTAGAACTCCACGAGGGTCTCGGCGTACTCCTCGAAGGCGGGGCACTCGATGCCCGACCCCTCGAGGTCCTCGACGGCGTTCGAGCAGTCGAAGGAGGCCGGCCAGGTCTGGTACTCCAGGCCGCCGCTCTTCAGCAGCTCGGACTCGGGCTTGAACGTCTCCAGCAGCCCCTTCACGATGCCCTTCGGGTACGGGACGACGAAGGTGCGTTCCTTGCCGGCGGCGTCGCCGAGGATCTTCACCAGTTCCGTCGTCGACGGCGGGTCCGGGTCCGCGAGGTGGTACGTCTTCCCCTCGGACCCGTCGATGCCGGAGAGGTAGCCGATGGCGTCGACGACGTAGTCCCGCGGGACGACGTTGAACTCGCCGTCGCTGGCGCCCTTCGGCGCCGGGATGACGGCGTTGTCGCCCTGCTCGACCAGCCCCTCCACGAAGGCGTACATCCCGTCGTACTTCTGGGTCTCGCCGGTCTCGCTGTCACCGACCGCGACGCCCGGGCGGTAGATGGTGGTCGGGACCTCGTCCATCCGCTCGCGGACCTGCACCTCGGCCATGTGCTTGGTGGACTCGTAGTAGTTGTAGAACGACTGGCCCTCCTGGAGCATCTCCTCGGTGAAGCGGCCGTCGTAGTCGCCGGCGACGACGACGCTGGAGACGTAGTGGAAGCGGTCGGCGTCGGCTTCGGCGGCGAAGTCGGCCATGTGGGCGCTCCCGTCGATGTTGACGGCCTTCCCGGGCGCGCGGTCCATGGTCAGGTCGTAGATGGCGGCGAAGTGGTAGACCACGTCCGTCTCGTCGACCAGGCCCTCGTAGTCGTCGACGGCGAGTTCGGGGTCCGTGATGTCGCCCTCGACGAGTTCGACTCGCGTCTCGGCGTCGGCGTCGACGTCGTCGTCGATCTCGGCCCGGCGCTGCCCGGCCTCACTGGCGTACTTCGGCTGCACCAGACAGGTCACTGTCGCGTCCTCGTCGTGCCGTTCGAGCAGTACCTCGACCATCGCCGACCCCAGGAACCCCGGGAACCCGGTCAGGAACACGTCCGTCATGGCCCCGACGGGGCGGGCCGCCGACAAAGAGGTTGCCCCGTGTGTACGGGCCCCGCTTATGTCGTTCGCCGGGAACGCGCGGCGGGGCGGGGACCGCTCCGGTGGCCGGGCCGTCGCCCGCGACTCACTCCAGCAGGACGGTGAAGCCCCACTCGCCCACGGCTCCCGCACCGGGTGCCGAGTCGCAGGGGCCGACCTGGTAGCGCGTCGAGAACGTGTGCTCGCCGACGGGGAGGCAGGCATCCGTCTCGGCGCTCGCGTACAGGGCCAGGTCGGCCGTCGCGGCGGCGCCCGGCGCCAGCTCGAACGTCCGGTACTCCTCCGTGACGGCGATGCCGTGGCGGAGTCGCCAGCAGTCGGGCACGGCGTCCCACTCGCCGTCCGCCGGGAGGAGGACGAGCCGCCCGGACTCGTCGTGGACGTACTGGAAGCGGGCGGCGCGTCCCTCGCCGACGCGGACCGCGCTGTCGCCGGTGTTGGTGAGGGTGACGCGGAGCGTGGGTGGTGCCTCGGCGGTCGCGACCGGTTCGAGCAGCGTCACGTCGGCCGCGAGGGGGGCGTCCGGCCCGTCGACGCTCACCAGCGAGACGCCGGGACCACCCGTGCCCGCGGGTCGGGTCCCGCCGGCCGCGTCGTCGCCGTCGTCTCCGGGGAGGCCACCGTCGGTGGTCGGGGTGGGTGTCGGTGAGGGGGTCGGCGTCGGCCCCTCCCCGCCCGCGCCCGGGGTGCTGGCGCCGGTCGTGCAGCCCGCGAGCAGGGCGATGCCGGCGAGCCCACCGGCGCGGAGGAGCGCGCGGCGGGTCGGCCGGTCGGATGGGTCGGTGTGCATACCCTCCTGACGCGCGCTCACGGCATGAACTAGCGCATGGCTCAAACGCCCGTTTGTCGCATCGAGCGGTCTGCTATCCCGTGTCTGCCGGATGGCTATTCGCCCGGCCGGGGGTTGATGGCGCCGGCGCCCGCAGCGATGGGCGTGTCCGACGCGCCGACACCCCCCGACGACGAGCGGAACGTCCTCGGCGAGCCCCTCGAACCGTGCAGCACGGACCCGATGACCGGCGCCCTGCGCGACGGCGAGTGCCACGCGCTCCTGCGCGACCCGGGCCGCCACGAGGTCTGTGCGGTGATGACCGAGACGTTCCTGGAGTACAGCCGCGCGCAGGGCAACGACCTGGTGACCCCACGCCCGGACCTGAACTTCCCGGGCCTGGAGCCGGGTGACCGCTGGTGCGTCTGCGTCCCCCGGTGGCTGGAGGCGGCCGAGGCCGACTGCGCCCCGCCGGTCGTGCTGGCGGCGACGAACGAGTCCGTGCTGGACATGATTCCCCGGTCACAACTCGAGGCCCACGCCCACGACGCGGACGTGGGTGCCGACGCCGACACCGGCGACGACTGAGCGCCGATGGGACCGGGCCGAGGACCGAGCGCCGAGCACTGAAACCACCTCACACGGCCCAGCCCCCCGTTCGAGGCCGTTCTCGCTCGCGCGCGACCGGTCGCGCCGCTCGCCCGCCACTGGTCTCCGGTTCCGGCCGCAATTCTCGCCGGCCGTTGACGACCGTCCAGTTGCCGTCGGGTGTCGCGCCCGTTTCTGGACGCGCGAGGATACCCGATTCATTATATCCGTTGGAAGACTCCGGGGTCCGAACGTTATCGGGCAGACTTTTGCATATTTGTAAAGGATAACTGGTAAATACGTCAGTTCGCTGCGTTTCTGGTGTGAATCTGTGATGTTCGCAAAGGGATTCTGCGGAGCGGTAGACGAGCGTCGCATCATCGGCCGTCCGGAGGTGTCCGGATGACCGAGTGGGTGTCGACCACCTGCATGCGGTGCGCGGTCGGGTGCGGCCACCGACAGCGCGCCGTCGACGACGGCTACGGCATCGACACGGTGAGCGGCGACCCGATGCACCCGGTCAGCGAGGGGCTGGCCTGCCGGCGCGGAACCCGGGAGTCCGCCGACCCCGACGGGACCTGGCTCACCCGGCCGCTGGTCCGGCGCGACGGCGAACTCCGGTCGACGACCTGGGAGAACGCCCTCGAGGAGGCTGCCGGCGCCATGCGCCGGGCGATGGCCCGTGACCCCGACGCGGTCGCCGTCCTCGGGAGCGGCCAGCAGACCAACGAGGCCGCCTACGCGCTCGGGAAACTCGCCCGCGGCGGCATCGGGACCCGGTACTACGACGCCAACACCACGCTCTGCATGGCGAGCGCCGTCACGGCGTACTACGACGCCTTCGGCAGCGACGCGCCGCCGTGCACGTACGACGACATCCCCGAGGCGGAGTCCCACGTCGTCTGGGGCGCGAACCCGGCGGTCGCGCACCCGGTCATGTTCCGGTGGATCCGCGCGTCGGCCGAGAACGGCGACCTCCTCGTCGTCGACCCCGTGGCGACGGAGACGGCCGACCTCGCCGACACGCACGTCGCCCCGGACCCGGGTGGCGACCTCGCGCTGGCACGGGCGGTCCTCGCCCGCGTTCTCGACCGCGACGACGCCGACGAGGCGTTCGTCGCGGCCGCGACGACCGGCTTCGCCGAGTTGCGCGCGAAGCTCCCGGACGCCGAGGTGGCCGCCGCCGAGGCGGGTGTCCCGATGGCCGACGTGGACGCCCTCGCGGACGCGTTCGACGGCCGGACGCTGGTCTACTGGGGGATGGGCGTCAACCAGTCCGTCGACGGGACCGCCACCTCGGGCGCGCTCATCGACATCTGTCTCGCGACGGGCAACCTCGGCCCCGGCACCGGGCCGTTCTCCCTGACCGGCCAGGCCAACTCGATGGGGACCCGGGTCTGCTCCTCGAAGGGCTCCTGGCCCGGCCACCGCGACTTCCAGGACCCACACGAGCGGGCCGCGGTCGCGGACTACTGGGACGTCGACCCCGGCCGCCTGCCCGACGACACCGGTCCCGGGCCGGTCGGGACCCTCCGCGCGGTCGAGGACGAGGTCGACGTGGTCTGGACGGTCGCGACGAACCCCGTCGCGGGCGTGCCCGACGCCGGGAACGTCGCCGGCCGCCTCGACGAGGCGTTCCTCGTCGTGCAGGACGCCTTCCACTCCGAGACCGTCGAGCACGCCGATGTCGTCCTCCCGGCGGCGACGTGGGGTGAGTCCGAGGGGACCGTGATGAACATGGAGCGCACCGTCTCGCGGGTCCGTGCTGCCACCGAGACGCCCTCCGGCGTCAAGCAGGACATCGACATCATCGCCGATATCGGCCAGCGGCTCTGCCCCGGGCTGCTGGGCGAGCCGCCGCTGGACCCCGAGGCCGTGTTCCGGGAGTTCTGCGACCTCACCGCCGACACGGACGCGGACTGCTCCGGGCTCTCGTACACGCGGCTGGAGGCCGAGACCGCGGTGCGATGGCCGGCGCCCGGCCCGCGGGCGAGTGGCGGCTATCGGTACCACTCGCCGGCTGACGACGGGGCCGGGCCGACCGAGACCGTGGACGGGGACGCCGATGCGACCGACGCCGACGGCGAGGCGGCCGCCCCCACCGGCGCGGACGCCGACTGGTCGTTCCCGACGCCGTCGGGGAAGGCGCGGTTCTCGACCGCGGTCGAGCCCCACGACGCCGAGCCGACCGACGAGTCGTACCCGCTCGTCCTCACGACGGGGCGGGAGGCCGACGGCTACAACACGGGCGTCCGGTCCCGGGAGGGCCCCGGCGAGCCGACGGCGCCCGTCGCCCGGGTCGCCCCGGCCACGATGTCCGAGGTGGCCGACGGCGACAGAGAGGTCAGCCTCGCCTCCCGGCGCGGCAGCGTGGACGTGACGCTCCACCCCGACGAGGCCGTCCCCGACGGCGTCGTCTGGCTCTCCATCCACCACCCCGCGACGAACCGGCTGACGACGCCGGAGCGTGACCCGCGCTCGGCCGAGCCGAACCTCAAGCAGTGTGCCGTCCGGGTCGAGCCCCGCACCGAGGAGTCCGAGGCGAAGGGGGCCGAGCCGGACGAGGAGACGCCGACCGACCGGCCCGCCCCGGTCGGGGAGGTGGCCGAATGAGCCGCGACGACGACCGGGAGCGGTCCGGGCGCCCCGAGCGCTCGGCGCTCCTCCTCGCGGGGGGTCGCTCCACCCGCTTCGGCGAGTCCGAGAAGGCGCTCGCCGAGCTGGGCGGTGCGCCGCTGCTCTGTCACACGGCGGCCGCGCTCGCGCCCGTCGTCGACGAACTCGTCGTCAACTGCCGCGAGGACCAGCGCGACGCGTTCGCCGCGGCGCTGGCCCCGCTCGACGAGCGGCTCCCGGTCCGCTTCGCGGTCGATCCGGTCGACGACGAGGGGCCCGTCGCCGGCCTGCTGACGGGGCTCCGGGTGGCGCGGGGCCAGTACGTCGCGGTGGCCGGCTGTGACCAGCCGTTCCTCCGGACCGCGACGGTGGCGGATCTGTTCGCGCACGCGACGGGCGAGGCCGGTGCCGGGACCCCGGCGGGCGCGGCGCCGCTGGCCGAGGACCGCCCCCAGCCGCTGGGCGCGGTCTACCACCGCGACCGGGCCCGCGAGGCGGCCGTCCACACGATGGCCGCCGGGTCGCGGGCCCTGCGGGACGTCCTCGCACGGGTCGACCCCCTGGCTGTCCCGGTCGCGCCCGGCGTGGTCCGCGATATCGACACGCAGGACGAACTCGGTGCGGTATCGGGCGAGGAAATGTCGAAAGATGCTGGCAATCGTGAAATAATGGAAGTAATTATCGAGAACACGGCGCCGACGGCGAACCGTCCTGCAAGCGACACCGCGGTCCTCCCGGACGGGGGCGAGGACCCACGGTCCGAGTCACGTCGGGGAGCGGAGCGGACCGACGGAGGTCCGTCGAGCGACGCGAGACGGACCACGTCAGACCTGCGGTCTGACGGAGGTGAGGACTGATGGTGCACAAGAAGGAGGGTATCAAGGAGGAGTGCTACGGCGACGAGGTCCGCGAGACGCTGCTGGCGTTCGCCGAGAACGGCGGCGTCGAGGCCATCCCCGAGGACGAGCGCGAGGAGTGGTTCACCCGCTTCAAGTTCTGGGGCGTCTTCCAGCAGCGGACCGGCCAGGAGGAGTACTTCATGATGCGCCTCACCGGGACCGACGGCATCCTCGAGCCGGGGCAGTTCCGTGCCCTGGCGGAGGTCGCCGACGAGTACGCCGGCGGCCCGGTCGAGAACCCGGAGTTCGGCAACAGCTGGCTCGACCTGACGACGCGCCAGTCGGTGCAGCTCCACTGGCTCGAACTCGAGGACGTGCCCGCGGTCTGGGACCGCATCGAGGAGACGGGCCTCACCACGCGGTCGGCGGGTGGCGACACGATGCGCAACATCACGGGCAACCCCACGGCGGGCAAGGACGCCCGCGAGGTCATCGACACGAAGCCCATCCTGGAGGAGATCCAGGCCACCATCCGGGACGACGACGACCTCGCCAATATGCCGCGCAAGTTCAACATCAGCGTCTCGGGCATCCCCGACGGCTCCGCCCAGGACGCCATCAACGACATCGGGCTGGAGCCGGCGATGAAGGCCGTCCAGGGCGATTCGCGGGTCGGGTTCAACGTCCGCGTCGGCGGCGGCCTCGGCGGGCACGAGCCCCGCGTCGCGCGGTCGCTGGACGTCTGGGTGCCGCCCGAGCGTGCCGTCGAGCTGGTCCGCGCGTTCGTCGAGTGCTACTTCGACGAGGGGAACCGGACGAACCGGAACAAGAACCGCGCCCGGTTCTTCGTCGACGAGCGCGGCCCCGAGGCGATCCGCGCCCAGCTCCAGGCCGAGTACGTCGACTGGGAGCTCCGGACCGCGGGCGAGGACTGCCGCGAGAACTACACCTACAACGCCGGCCACGGGGACCACGAGGCCGCCCCGGAGGGCCCCATCGACTACGTCGGCGTCCACGAGCAGCACGACGGCCGCTACTTCGTCGGGCTGAACGTGCCCGTCGGGCGCATCCCGGCCGACGACGCCCGCGCGCTGGCGGACCTCGCGGAGGCGTACGGCTCGGGCGAGATCCGGCTCACGCGCCGGCAGAACCCGCTCGTGATGGACATCCCCGAGGCCGACCTCGCGGCGTTCTTAGAGGAGCCGCTGCTGGAGGCCTACTCCCCCGAGCCGACCGTCTTCGAGCGCGGCGGGATGGCCTGTACGGGCACGGAATTCTGCTCGCTCGCGCTCGCCGAGACGAAGGCGCGCGAGGCCCGGCTGCTCCGCTGGCTCGACCGGAACGTCGAGCTCCCCGCCGACGTGGACACCATCAAGATCCACTTCTCGGGCTGCACGGCGGACTGCGGCCACGCCAACACCGCCGACATCGGCCTGCTCGGGATGCGCGGCCGCAAGGACGGCGAGATGGTCGAGGCGCTCGACATCGGTGTCGGCGGCGGGATGGGCGAGGAGCCGTCGTTCGTCGACTGGGTCCGCCAGCGCGTCCCCGCCGACGAGGTGCCCGGCGCGCTCGCGAACCTGCTCAACGCCTTCGCCGCCCACCGCGAGGACGGACAGAGCTTCCGCGAGTGGGTCGACGCCACCGGCACCGAGGCCATCACGGAACTCCTCGAACCCGAGGAGACCGACTACGTCGACCCGGCGCTCCACGACGCCAAACAGTCCTGGTACCCCTTCGCCGACGAGGCGAGCGCCGACGACAGCCCCGCGCCCGCCGACGACTGATGGCCCGAACCGACACCCGCGCCGACGCCGGTGCCGACGGCCCCGACCCGGAGGTCGCCCCGATGGACGCCGCGCCGGAGCTGTTCGACGCGGTGGGGTGCGAGCCGGCGGAGTGAGCCACGCGGCCGCCGCAATCGACAGCCCTTCCGTTCCCGTGTCCCGAATCGGGGTGTGGAGACGGACTCCGTCGACGCGCCCGCTTCCGAGGGCACCACCGCGGCCCCCACGCGCGGCTGGAAGCCGGTCGCGGCCATCGCCGGCTGGCAGACCGCCGCGAGCGCCTGCTACTACGGTCTCTTCGCCGCGACGGGCCTGCTGAAGCCCGCGTTCGACCTGACCGGCACGACCGTCGGTCTGTTCCTGACGGTCGGGTTGCTCGGCTACACGCTGGCGCTGTTCCCGAGCGGCGCGCTCGTCGATGGGTTCGGCGAGCGCCGCGTGATGCTCGCCGGGCTATCGGGCCTCGCCGTGGCGGCCGTCGGGGTGAGCCTCGCGCCGACGTACGGCGCGTTGCTGGGGGCGGCCGCGCTGCTCGGCGCGGCGTACTCGACGGCGATGCCCGCGACGAACCGCGCCATCGGTGCGAGCGCGCCGCCCGGCCGCGCCAACCTCGCCATGGGGCTCAAGCAGGTCGGCGTCACCGCGGGGAGTGGCCTCGCCTCGCTGGTCTTCGCGGCGGTCGCGGCCTCGGCGCTGTTCGCGTGGGGCGACGGCTTCCGGGCCGTCGCCGCGCTCGCCGTCGTCGCGGCCGCGGCCTTCGCGCTCCTGTACGACGGGCGCGCGGGGAGCGGCGACCTCGCCCTGCCGGACCTCGACGGCCTCGGCGGCAACCCCGCGTACGTCCTGCTCGTCGCGGCCGGGTTCTTCCTCGGTACCGCCATCTTCGCCGCGCTGGGTTACGTCGTCCTCTACGTCGACGAGGGCGTCGGCGCGACGGTCGCCATCGGCGGCCTCGTCCTCGGCGCGACGCAGGTCGCCGGCAGCGTCGGGCGCGTGCTGGCCGGCGACCTCGCGGACCGGCTCGGCGGCGCGCGCGGTGCGGCGACCGTGGCGCTCGGGCAGGCGGTCATCGCGCTCGTCCTGTTCGGGGTCCTCGCCGCCGGGGTCGATTCGACGCTCCTCGCCGGCCTCGTCCTGCTCGGTATCGGGGTCTCCGTGCTGGGGTCGACGGGCGTGTTCTACTCCTGTCTCGCCGGCCTCGTCGACGGGGACGACATCGGCGCGGCGACGGCCGGCGGGCAGACCGTCATCAACGTCGGCGGGATGGTCGCACCGCCCACCTTCGGCTACCTCGCGGACACCGCGGGCTACGGGACGGCGTGGCTGCTGCCGACGGCGTGCATGGCGGCGGCCGTGGTGCTGTTGCTCGGCGTGCGGCGGACGGCGTGAGGGCGGGGCGGGGTGGCCCGTCGCCGCACTCAGCTCTCCGACTCGTTCGACGCCGTGCTGAAGCCGAACAGCAACCCGCCACCACAGACCCCCGTGGCGGCGTTCTGGAGCAGGCCCAGTCCGGCGATGCCGGTCATCAGGGCGGTCGTCCGTTCGCCGGCTCTGGCCGCGGAGACGGCGGTCGCCACGAGCCAGACTCCTGCGATTCCGCGGACGGTGCGGTCGACCTCGTCGAGGTTCGGTCGCATCGGTCGTCCATCTCGCCGCACGGAGGAGTCCGTACCGCCGAACGGCTCCGGGGGGTTCTTGACGCCCACCCGGGAGTCGCCACGGGCCCGTCGCACGCACCGGAGTCACCGCCGGACCGTGACGCGGAACCGGCGGTACCCCTATACTCGCCCGCTCCTGCCTGTCGGTCATGAAACGGGTCCGACTCAGCATCTCCCCGCCGGACGCGTACCTCCCGCCCGTCTACCGTCGTCTCACCCGCGAGGCGCCGTACCTCTCGGTCGTTCGCATCGTCAACTGGAACGTCGCCCAGCCGCCGGTCGGGTTCCTCCTCTGGGTCCGGGGTGAGCACGAGCGACTGGCGCCGGCCCTGGCCGACGCCCCGAACGTCCGTGAGTTCGAGACCGTCCCGAACGGCGACGGGACGGCCTACTGCTTCCTCGCGGCGGAGGAATCGACGCCCGCCCGTGCGCTGTTCGAGAACTTCACTCGCGAGGACGTGCTGACCGTGCCGCCGGTCGAGTGCCACGACGACGGGAGCAGCACGTTCACGCTGGTCGGTACCGACGCCGCGATCCAGGCCGCGGTCGAGGGAATCCCGGATGCTGTCGGCGTCTCCGTCGAGGCCGTCGGCACGGGCCCGGTCGGCGCGGACGACGCCGTCCGTGCGCTCTCGCCCCGGCAGCGGGCGGCCGCGCGGGCGGGGCTCCGCGTGGGGTACTACGATGTCCCCCGCGAGGCCACCATCGCCGACGTGGCCGCGGAACTGGACTGCGGGCGGGCCACCGCGGCCGAACACCTCCAGAAGGCCGAGGCGAAGCTGTTCCGCGCGCTCTTCGACGCCTGAGTCACGCGCCGGCGAGCGCCCGCTCAGACCTCCAGCTCCTCGGCGGCCTCGGTCAACTCGGTCACGTGCTCGTTGTACGCCGCCACGAACGCGGCCACGTCCGGGGCGAGTTCCTTCAGGTCGGGGACGCTCGGCGGGCCGTACTGCGAGAGGAGGTAGACGCCGTCGCTGCCGCCGACCCGCAGGTACGACACCTGCGCGCCGTCGCGCTTCAGCTCCCAGCGCGAGCCGTTGACTCGGGCGGTGAAGGTGCCGTAGTCGTCGCCCTCGTAGCGGTCGAGTTCGCCGACCATCGTCGTACAGACCTCGCGGATGCGCGAGATGACGCGCTCGCGCTCGGCGACGATGTCGCTGGTGTCGGCGGGCTCCGGGTAGTCGGTGGGGGTGTCGTCGAGCGCGCCCGCGAGCGAGTCGACCCAGCGGTCGAACGCGCGGACGAACGCGGCGTAGTCGGCCGCCGCGAGCGCCAGCGCGTCCGGTTCGGGCGGCTGTTTGGTCGAGACGACGTACACCGGTTCCCCGGAGCGGGGCTCGAACAGGAGGAACTCCACGTCGCCGGCCTCGTACTTCAGCGTCCACTCCCCGGCGTCGGTGGTGAACGCGCGCCGGCCGTAGTCGCCACCCTGCACGCGGGCGAGGGCCCGCGCCAGCCCGCTCGCGTGGTCGCGGATGGCATCGGCCACCTCGTCGCGTCGGTCGGCCACCGCGTCGGGGTCCGTCTCCAGCTCCGGCAGGTCGGTCACGTGCGGGGGTGGTGCGGAGTGGGCCTTAGGGTTCCGGTCGCGGGCCCGCGCAGCCGTCGCTCCCGGGTCGCATCGCGAAAGAACGAGTCCGCGCGGCCGGCGTCACTCCTCGTCGTCCTCGTCGGCGTCCGCCGACTGCGGGGTTCCGTCCTCGCCGGCGTCCGCCGACTGCGGGGTTCCGTCCTCGCCGGCGTCCGCCGACTGCGGGGTGCCGTCCCCGCCGTCGGTGAGCAGTTCCACGTCCTCGGCCGGTTCGTCCTCGGCGAACGAGGGCGCCTCGGGTTCGCGCTCCTCGAGCTCCGCCTCGAACTCGTCGGCCATCTCACTGGACCACTCTCGGGGTGTGAATCCGTGGCACATCGCGAGCGTATGTAACGATTCTACACGTTTAATCCCTCCGTCGAGGGCTCCGGGAGGTGGTCGCCGGCTGCGTACCGCGCGCTGACTGGTGCGTCCCGGCAGTCCTAACAGCCCCCCGCGACTCCCCATCACCGATGCGACTGGAGGACTACTGGGGCGTCGGCCCGAAGACGGCCGCCCTGTTGCGCGAGGAACTGGGGGAGCAGCGCGCCATCGAGGCCATCGAGTCGGTCGACTCCCGGACGCTGGCGGAGGCGGGGCTCTCGCGCGGCCGGGCGACCCGCATCCTCCGCCGGGCGGCCGGCGGCGAGGGGCTGGACCTGCTCGCGACGCGGGACTCGCGGGCCGTCTACCGGGACCTCGTCGCGCTCATCGAGGAGTACGCCGTCACCGATGGCGCGGGCGACCGGGTCCGGGTGCTGACGCCGCTCGCGAGCCGCGAGGCCATCGCGGACCGGCTCGCCGAGACGATGACCGCCGTCGAGTCCTGGCGGGCGCTCGACGAACCGACGCGCGAGGCCGTCCTCGCGGCGTTCGACGACCACGATGGCGCCGGCGAGGTCGATGCCGCCGAGACCGCGCTCGCGCTGCTCGACGCGGGCGTCTCCGAGGGCGTGTTCGAACCGCTCGCGGCACTGGACCGCGACGCGCTGGCCGACGCGACCCGGGCGCTCCGGGCGCTCGGCGAGGGTGCCGACGGGACCGACGGCCGGGTCGCCCGGGGCGCCGACGACGAACTCGACTCGCTCCGCGACGCGCTCGGCCGCGCCGAGGACATGCGCGCCGACGCGGAGTCCGTTCTCGAAGCGGTCCGCGAGGAGGCCCGCGACGCCAGCGAGTTCCGGGGCGCGCTCCGCCGGTACGTCGTCCGCGAGGCCGACGTGGACGACGCCGTCGTCAGCGAGGCGCTCCCCGACGAGGCGACCGCGGCCGACACGTTCGTCACCGAATCGCTGCGGGCCATCGTCTCGACGCTCCGGGAACGGGTCGACGAGCGCGAGCGCGAGGTCCGCGCGTCCCTCGAAGCCGACCTCGAAGCGGGCCGCGAGGCCGTCGATGCCGCCGTCGCGGCCGTCGACGACGTGGCCCTGGACGTCTCGCTCGCCCGGTTCGCCGTCGCGTTCGACCTCCGGGAGCCGGAGCTGACCGAGGGCGAGACGGTGCTCGCGGTCGAGGGTGCCCGCAACCTCGACCTCGAAGCGGCCGACGTCCAGGTCCAGCCCGTCGACTACGGGCTGGGGCCGCACTCGCTCGACATCGACGCGCCGACCGACGACCGCGTCGCGGTCCTCACCGGCGCGAACTCCGGCGGGAAGACGACGCTGCTGGAGACGCTCGCGGGCGTCGCGCTGCTGGCGCACATGGGCCTGCCCGTCCCCGCCGAGCGCGCGCAGGTCTCGGTGGTCGACCGCCTCGTCTTCCACCGCCGGCACGCCTCGTTCAACGCCGGCGTCCTCGAATCGACGCTCCGCTCGGTCGTGCCGCCCGTGACCCAGGAGGGCCGCACGCTGCTGCTCGTCGACGAGTTCGAGGCCATCACGGAACCCGGGAGCGCCGCGGACCTGCTGCACGGCCTGCTGACGCTCGCCGTGGAGCGTGGGGCGCTGGGCGTCTTCGTCACGCACCTCGCCGAGGACCTCGAACCGCTCCCGACACCCGCCCGCACGGACGGCATCTTCGCGGAGGGGCTGACGACGGACCTGGAACTGGAGGTGGACTACCAGCCCCGCTTCGGCACGCTCGGGCGCTCCACCCCGGAGTTCATCGTCAGCCGGCTGGTGGCCGAAGCGTCGGACCCGGTCGAGCGCCAGGGCTTCGAGACGCTGGCCGCGGCGGTCGGCCAGCAGGCGGTCCAGCGGACGCTCGCCGATGCGGAGTGGAGTGGGAAATCAGAATAAAATAATTGTGTCTGGGATATTTTGTTTATATATTCTATAAATTTAGAATATTGTATACTTTGCCATAGGTTCGAGTCTTGGAGGAAGCCCCGGCGGGCTCGACTGTCCGAGACCTGCTCGCTCCGGTCGCTGTGCTCCCTCCGCTCGCACCAGCGAGCTGGCGGCTGCGCTCCTCGGCCTTCGGCCTGCGGTGCTTGCTGGGTCCGGGCCAGGTCGAGCCCGCCGCTCCTTCCATTCCCACCCGAGCGTTGAGTGTGGAGGCCCACGGTGCCCCTGCCCTTCCCCAGGTCGCACGGGTTCGCGCGCAAGGCGCTCACCACGTGCTTCCGGCCGAGGAGCGGCTGGTCGGCTGGCTGGTTCCGACACCAGGAAGCGCGCGAGCGCCACCCACGGCGAACCCCGAGGCCCTTGCGGTCCTCGCGAGCGAAGCGAGCGAGGGCTCGGCAGAGCTTGCTCTGCCGGCGCCGAGGGGGTGAGCCGTTCCCGGCGCTCGCGCGGGGAGGTGTGTGGACACTAGCACTCCGCTGGAACCGCCACGCGCGAACGCTCGGTGCCACAAGCCACAGGGCGGGACTGAAAGGGGCCGCTCGCTCGACCCGGTGAGGCGACGGAAGCACCGCAACGAGCGAGCGAAGCGAGCGACGTGCGGAGCGCAGCGAGCCGCAACCGGTCGAGCGAGCGGGGGCTTTCAACAGGACTCCCCCGTCGCAGTCGTCTCATCAGGACTCCCCCGTCGCAGTCGTCTCATCAGGACTCCCCCGTCGCAGTCGTCTCAACAGGACTCCCCCGTCGCCGTCCCAGAAAGAACGTACGGGGCCTTTCGACGGACTCCTCCGGTTTCGCCGCCGAACCGGATGACCCCACGACGGCGCCGGTACTCAAATGACTCTTTGAGTTTACAGAAGGCCGTTCAAATAGGCGTTCCATGGTACGACCACGATGAGCGTACACGCAAGCGCAGAACCCGAGCAGGAAGCAGGGACGTGCTCCGACGCCGAGCAGCTGGAACGCTACCTCCGCGACCGGGCCGCCGACGGCGAGTTCTACTGCAAGAGCAAGTTCATCGCCGACGACGTGGGCATGTCGGCCTCGCAGATCGGGAACCTGATGCCCGACCTCGACGAGAACGCCGAGGGCCTCGTCGTCGAGCGCTGGGCGTACACGAACGCGACGACCTGGCGGGTCGCGCTGGCGGAGGCCTCGGCCCCGAGCGCGAGCGATTGACCGGTCTGCTCGACCGGTTCCGACAGCTCCGCCTGCACGACCGGCCCCGACAAGTGGTCCCCCTCCGTAGGTCGCCGCGATGAGCGACGACGCCGACCCGGCGGCTGCCGCCGGGGCCGACACCCCGCTCCCGTTCGAGGTCGCCGCGTTCTACGACGCGTACGGCGAGCGCGAGTGGGAGCGACTCGACCGGGACTTCCACCACCGCCTGGAGTGGGAGGCGACCACGGCGTACCTCGACGAGCACCTCCCCGCCGAGGGGCACGTCCTCGACGTGGGGGGCGGCGCGGGCCGGTACGCGGTGTGGCTGGCCGAGCGTGGCCTCGACGTGACGCTCGTGGAGCTGAGTGCCGAGCAGGCACGACTCGCCCGCGAGAAGAGCCGCGACCACGGCGTCGCCGACCGGGTGACCGTCACGCGCGGTGACGCGCGAGCGCTCCCGGCTTCGGCCGGCGCGGCCGACGCGGTCTGCTGTCTCGGGGGCCCGCTCTCGCACGTGCTCGACGCGGACGGGCGGGTGGATGCTGCCCGCGAACTCCGGCGGGTGGCGGCCGACGGCGCGCCCGTCCTCGTCTCCGTCATGGGGCTGCTCGCCAGCCTCACGCGCATCATGCGCCACAGCGGCCTCGTGCCCGACGAACACGACGAGACCGAGCTCCTCCCGGCGCTCGCCCGGACCGGCGACTACGACGCCGCCCTGCTGGAGCGGTTCGACCGCGAGCCGACGGCCCAGCCGATGCACCTGTTCCGGGTCGACGAGTTCGAGGCGCTCCTCGAGGCGGCCGGCCTCGTGGTCGAGACGCTCGCCGCGCTGGAGGGGCCCTTCTCCCAGCGCCGTGAGGACCTGGACGCCCTGACCGAGGCCCACTGCGAGGCCATCCGGGAGACGCTGGCCGAACTCCGCGAGGACCGTCACGTCGTCGACCACTCGGCGCACATGCTGGCGGTCTGCCGGGCCTGACGAGCCCGGAATCGAGCCGCTCCGCCTACTGCCGGAGCCAGTTCCGCTCCGCCTACTGCCGGAGCCAGTCGATGATGGCGGGTTCGTTCTCCTCGACGACGGAGATGTGGCCGTACTCGGGGTAGAAGTGCGCCTCCGCCGTGGGGACGTGCCGTTCGAGGTACCGCCCGGCCGAGACGGGGACCAGCCGGTCCTGCCGGCCGTACCAGAGCCCGACGGGCACGTCGATGGTCCCGAGGTCGAACTCCCAGTCCGAGGCGTACAGCTGGAGGTCGGTCACGAGGTGCTCGTTGCCGTGGCCCTGCCGCGCGGCCACGGCGGTCGCGACGAGGAGCTTGCCCACGTCGCCGCGCCAGTAGTCCGCGTCGTAGTCCGCCGCGCCCGCCGCGCGGCGCTCCAGCAGCTTCTCGGGTGCGTACCGGGCGCCGAGTTCCTCGACGCGAAGGTACCGCCGGATGAGCCCGGGCGCGTACTTCGCGACGGTGAACGGGCCCCTCGCCGCCGGCGAGACGGCCTGCATCGGCCCGACACCGCAGCCAACCGCCACGCGGGGCGTCCGCTCGGGCGTCTCCGACGCGCACGCCAGCGCGTACGGCCCGCCGCCGGAGATGCCGAGCACGGGCGCCGACTCGACGCCGAGGTGGTCCATGAGCGCGGTCACGTCCGCGGGCCAGTCCGTCAGCGTCCGGCCGGGGTCCGGGTCCGAGACACCGAAGCCGGGGCGCTCGGGCGCGACGATGCGGAGCCCGCGCTCCGTGCCGATCTCGTCGAACGCGGCCGCGAACGTCCGGCAGTTGGGCCAGCCGTGGAAGAGGAGCGCGGGCTCGCCGTCCGGGTCGCCGGCCTCCGCGTAGCCCAGGTCGCGCCCGTCGGGCAGTTCGACCGTCTGCGGGCTCTCGAAGAGGTCGCGACCGACCGCCAGCGGGCCCTCGGTCGCGTCGTCGAAGAAGGGCGGCACGGCGTCGCGCCCCTCGCGGAAGCGCCGCACCGTCTCGGTGAGTCCTGTCACGACTCCGGTGTCGCCGGGCGGGGACGTAACGCTTTCTGGCCGACGTGGCCGTGTTCCGCCCTCCCCGCCCGGCCCCTCACTTCGGGTCGAGCGGGTCCCGGAGCCGCCAGCTGTCGGCCGTCGGGTCCAGGTTCGACGGCTCGGCGCCGCGCTCGGCCAGCAGCCCCGCGTGGTACAGCATCGCCTTCAGCTGGAAGACGGTCGGCGAGTGGTAGACGGCGCCGTCGCGCAGCGCCGCCTCGCGCAGCTCGCCGTCGGCCGTCAGGACGCGCTCGCGGGCGTCGTCGGTGCCGCGGACGAACAGCTCGACGGTGAACGAGGGGTGGTGCCGGTGGAGCGTCGTGACGAGGTCGACCAGCGACGGGTCGCGCTCGCCGTCCTCGGCCATCGTCTGTAACTCCGCCACCAGCAGCTCCGTCGCTGGGTAGTCGTAGACGACGCGCCGGGCGAGCTGGCCCCACGCCGGGTCCAGGTCGCAGAAGCGCCGTCCGGAGCCCTGCCAGCCCGCGAACCGCGCCAGCGCGGCGTCCATCGACCCCTCGTGTCGGACGGCGAACCGGACCACCTCGCGGCCCAGCCCCGTCAGCCGCGGCCCGGCCGGTCGCTCCTCGACCAGCCCGAGGAAGGCCGCCCCGCGCCGAGCGTCGGCCACGGCGCCGACGACGTGTTCGTCGACCAGCGCCGCGGTGTCGCCGGCCGCGTGGAGCGCGACCGCGTAGCCGAGGTAGTTCTTCGGGTGGTTGAGCCCGAACGAGCGGTCCGTGACTCCCTGCGCGCTCGCCTGGAACCGGATGGCGCCGACCTCCGTGGTCGTCCGGTTCCCGACGACGCGGGCGGGTTCCAGTGGCTCGACCGCACCCGCCGCATCGACCGCGAGGACGCCCACGTTGAGGTCGCGCGCCAGCGTCCGGTTCGTGTTCGTCACAGCCTCGGCGGGCGCGGCCACGAACGCGACGTTCGCCTCGCCCAGCCGGTCGTGGGCCTGGACGACGCCGCGCTCGACGTCGACGGTCCCGCCGGCGTACCCCTTCGCCTCCACGGCGACGAGCGGCGGGTCGCCGAACCGGTCGACCGACAGCAGGTCGTTCTCCAGCGCCCGGACGCCGACGAGGTCGGGGTAGCCCGAGCCGACCTGCACGTGGTTGAAGGGCGCGAGCGCCTCGCGCACCTCGGTCGGCACCGGCTCGTCGTCCAGCCACCGGTCGGTCGCGAACTGCGTGTCCGCCACCGCGTAGCCCGCCTCGCCGTCGTCGGGGAACAGCCGCCGCTTCGTGTGCGCCAGCACCTGGGGTTCGGGGAGCGCGCTCGACACGAGCTGGTCGTCTCGGGCGAGCGGTATGGCTGTTGTGCCGGCGACGACCTCGGCACCACGTCGGCGGCGGGCCTAACTCCCCCCGACCCGAATCCCCCGCATGGTCAGCGACACGCCGGGCATCCACCACGTCACGTCGATGGTGGGTGACGCCCAGGCGAACCTCGACTTCCACGCCGGCGTCCTCGGGTTGCGGCTCGTCAAGCGGACCGTCAACCACGAGGACGTCCTCCGGTACCACCTCTACTACGGCAACGGGAGCGGCGACCTGGGAACCGTCTACACCTGCTTCCCGTACCCCGAGCAGCCGCCGGGTCGCCGCGGCGTCCCGCAGTGGAGCGCCGTCGCGTTCGCCGTCCCGCCGGGGTCGCTCGATTTCTGGGCCGACCGACTCGCCGACCACTCGGTCGAGGCCGAGCGCCGCGAGCGGTTCGGCGACGAGTCACTGCTCCGGTTCGAGGACCCCGACGGCACCCGCCTCGAACTCGTTGCGGCCGACTCGCCCGTCGAACCGTGGCGCGAGGGGCCCGTCCCCGAGGCGGTGGCCATCCGTGGCATCCACGGCGTCACGGCGCTGCCGGCCGACCCGTTCCAGACCGCGAGCGTCCTCGAGACGCTCGGACTCGAACGCGTCGGGCAGGACGGCAACCGCGTGCGCTACCGTGCGGGCGGCGACCACGGGACGACGCTTGACCTGCTCGACCGCGGCGCCCGGGCGGCCGGCGACGACGGAGGCACCGACGGCAACGCGGCGGCCGCCGTCTCCGGCTTCGGCCGCGAGGGCCCCGGCACCATCCACCACGTCGCCGTCCGGGTCCCCGACGACGACCTCATGGACTGGCACGACCTGTTCCGCGAGCGCGGCGTGCAGGTCTCGCGGGTCCGGGACCGCCACTACTACCGCTCGGTGTACGTCCGTCCCGGGGGCGGCGTCCTGGTCGAGCTGGCCTCGGAGAAGCCGGGCTTCACCGTCGACGAGGACGTCGACGCGCTCGGGTCGTCGCTCGTCCTGCCGCCGTGGGCCGAGGACGACCGCGAGATGATCGAGGGGCAACTGCCGTCGGTCGAGGTGCCCACGGCCGACGACTGGCGATGAGCGGGGCCAGCGACGGCGAGCGTGCCGGTCCCCTCGCCGGCGTCGCGGGGCCCCACGGCGGTCGCCGGGTCGTGGCCGCGGGGGCGCCACGCGGCGCGGCCGAGGCCGCCGTCGTCGCGCTCCACGGTCGCGGCGCGACCGCACAGGGGATCGTCAACCTCCTCGAACCCGTCCACCGCCACGGGGTCGCGTTCCTCGCGCCCGACGCCGAGCGGAGTCGCTGGCTCCCGCACGCGGCCGACGCGCCGCGCGAGCGCAACGAGCCGCATCTCTCCTCGGCGCTCGCGGTCGTCGACGCCGTCGTGGCCGACGCGGTCGACCGGCTCGGCCTCGACCGCGAGCGCGTGGTCCTGCTCGGGTTCTCGCAGGGGGCCGGCATCGCCGCCGAGTACGCCGCGCGGACCCCCGGTCCCTCGCCGGTGGTCGTCCTGAGCGGGTCGCTGCTGGGGCCCGAGGTCGACCCGGGGCGCTATCTGGACGCCGATGGCGACGGGGACGCCCCGATGGCGGGCGCACCCGTCCTCCTCACCGTCGGTGCCGAGGACCCCCACGTTCCGGTCGCGCGGGTCCGGGCGACCGGCGACGTCTTCCGGGCGCTGGGCGCGGACGTGACCGAGCGCGTCCACGACGGCGTCGGCCACGAGGTGACCGACGACGCGTTCGCGTGGGTGGACGCGCTGCTGGCGCGGCTGGTCGGGGAGTGACCGCCCGGCGCCCGGTCGTGGTCCTCGCTGGTCGACTCCGGGTCGTCCGTGCCGTGTCCACGCGTCCCGGGTCGACACCAGACCTATGCCGGGGTGTTCCGCACGACACGCCATGAGCCATTCCGACGACCGGACGGCGACGGAGGCGTTCGAGACGCTGGCCGACGCCACCCGGCTCGACATCCTCCGGGAGCTGGGGCGGGCCGAACCCCACGGCGCGCCGACCGCGCTGTCGTTCTCGGAACTCCGTGCGCGGGTCGGGGTCCGGGACAGCAGCCGCTTCAACTACCACCTCCAGAAGCTGGGCGATACCTTCGTCGGCCAGTTCGACGAGGGCGACGAGAAGGACGGCTACTTCCTCACGTACGCCGGCTACACCGTCTACCGATTGCTCGTCCGCGGCGTCTTCGCGGGGAGCCCGGCCGTCGACGCGCGGACCGACGACTGGACCTGCCCGGAGTGTGGGTCGGCGCTGGCGGTGTCGAGCCGCGGTGACGGCGTGGCCGACGTGGACTGTCCGGCGTGCGGGACGGACTACCTCCACTACGAGTTCCCGCCCCACGGCGCCGCCGAGCGGTCCGACGACGCCGACGACCTGCTGCTGGCGGTCGACGCGTGGGCGCGGAGCCAGCTCCTCCTGTTCGACCGGGGCGTCTGCCCGTGGTGCGGGGGGCGCGTCGATTCCCGGCTCACCACCGACCCGCACACGCTCCCGCACGATGTCGACGAGGACGCGCCCGCGTTCGTCCGGTACGTCTGCGGGGGGTGTGGCGGCGGGCCATCCGTCGAGGTGGACTACACGGTGCTGGACCACCCGGCGCTCGTCGCCTTCTGCCACGACCACGGCATCGACAGCCGGGGGACACCCATCTGGCACCTCGTCGAACGGCTCGACGTGGCCATCGAGGTGGGGGGCGACGACCCCGACGGCCCGGTCGCGGTCGTGTCGATGGCCGAGGGCGGAGAGTCACTCCGCCTGCGGATCGACGCCGACGGGACGGTCACGGACACCGGGCGCAGTTCCGTCTGAGCGCGGTTCCGGGTGCTGATGCGGTTCCGGGCCGTGGTCGCGAGCGCCGCCTCGGCGGGCTCAGCCGCCCGTCGGCGCCGTCGACTCGGCCCGCGCGGTCAGTTCGTCGGGGACGAGCCGGTGGAACTCGAACGTCATCTCCGACGTCGCCCGGCCGAACACGTCGTGGAGCGGGATGTGGACCCGACGCATCCCAGCCATCGCGTCCGTTCCGATGCCGTCCTCGTCGGTCGGCTCCAGCCGCCCGGTCGCCACCACGCTCCGGTAGCGGTCCGTCTCGCCGTGGGTCACGAACGTCACCATCCGGCCCGCGAGGTCGGACTTCTCGCCGCCCGGCCCGACAGCCAGCCGGAAGTAGAACGTCTCCTCGGCCGCGTCGTAGCCGTACGACACGGGAACGGCGTACGGCGGCTCGTCGCCCTCGCGTGCGTACGAGATGACACCCGTGCCGCCGGTGCCGAGGAACGCGTCGCGCTCCTCGTCGTCCATCGTGACGCTCTCGGTGTCGTCCATGGCCGATGCTACGCTATCAGGTGACAAATACCATGCGTTGGTTCCCGGCGTGCGAGAGCTGACCGGGCGCCCCGGAGCGGTCCCGTGGCGGGGCCGTCGACCGCCTCACCCGCCGCCGTGCTCCCGGAACCAGACCCGCGCGCCGACCGGCTCGTCGGCATCGAGCCGCCGGAGGACGAGGTCGCGGACGGCCAGCGTCACCACGAGTTCGACCGGCTCGACGGTGGCCGAAGCGGCGCCGTCCTGGTTCCCCTCCGGCCGGACGGTGAAGACGGCGTGGCCGTCGCGCTCGGCCAGCGCCGTGATCGTTCCGACCCGCCAGTTCTCGGGGTCGTGTGGCGGCCGTGCGTGGACGCGGTCGTGGGGCATCCTCAGCGCGGTGCCAGCTCGACCGTCACGTCGTCGACGAAGTGGGTCATCTCCGTCTCCCAGACGACGGTCGTGCCGACGGAGACGTGGAGCCGGTCCGTCGTCAGCTCGGGTGTGGTCCACTCGAAGCGGTACTCGCGCCAGCCCTCCGCGAGGTGGAGCGGCTCGCGGAGCCCGCCGTACGGCGTCACGCCGAGGTCGGTCGTGTTCTGCCCCGGGTCCGGGAAGTCCGCCTCGGCTTCCGGTGGCTCGGCGCCGAGCCGCATCACCGCGTTCCGGAGGGTGTTGAACGACTCCGACTCGCTCCAGAACGTGGCCGTGACGCTGGCCGTGTACGCCTCGCCCGGCTCGACGGGGACCCGGTGGCTGGCCCAGCAGGTCCCGTCGTCGTGGTCGCCCTCGTTCCGGACCCGGAGGCTCCGGGTCCCCGTGGCGGCCCGTTCGTCGCTGACGTCGATGGTCCAGTCGAACTCCTCCAGCGGTTCCTCCGGCCCGATGTGGGCCGCGGTCTCCCAGTCGCCGAGCCCGTCCTCGAACCCTCCGTCGAACCGCGGCTCGGTGAAGCCGGCCGTGCAGCCGGTCACGGCCACGAGCCCGGCGGTCGCCCCGGCCCGCAGTAGCGTTCGTCGTCGCATGCTCCGCGTCTCACACGATGGACGGATAAGCGTGCCCCGGGCTCCAGGGTGGTGGGCTCCGCTGTGGCCGTCACTCGCCGTGGTCCACCTCCACCGTCACTCCGCCTCGGTGACCTCGATGCTCCGGCCCTTCTCGTCCCCACCCCGGTTGCGGCCCACCGGACAGGCGCTCCCGAGGAAGCCGAACGCGGCGCCGACGCCCGCGCCGACGCCGGCCCCGAGCGGCCCGAACCGGCTGCCCGCCTCCGCGCCGTCGGCTGCTCCATCGCGCGTCGCCGTCACGACCTCCTCGGCCGGCTTCAGTCCCGGCATGACTCGTCGCATTCGAGGCCGTACGACTGCCCTCGACTTGAAACGTCTCCACGTCCCCGTCGGCCCCCGGCTCCACGGCTCGCGTGTGAGTGAAACCGCGGGTTGACCCACCCTCACCTTCATGCTCGCGGCGGTGGCGCTCCCGTGTATGGGCGACGGAGACACCCTCCTGAACGCGGTCATCGGTGCAGTCGTGACGGTCGTGCTCTCGTTCACCGGCTTCTCGCCGCTGCTCGGCGGCGGGGTCGCCGGCTACCTCCAGCGCGGCGACCGGATGGAGGGCGCCCGCGTCGGCGCCATCTCCGGGGCGCTCGCCAGCATCCCCTTCGTGCTGTTGCTCGTGTTCGTGTTCAGCTTCTTCGGCGTCTTCCTCGCCGGCGGCGCTCCCGCGGAGGCCGGGTTCGGCCTCGTCATCGTGCTCGTCATCTTCGTCTTCGGACTGGTCTGGAACATCGGCCTCGGGGCGGCCGGCGGCTACCTGGGCGTCTACGTCCTGCGGGAGTTCGAGGACGGCCGCGCCGGGGCGACGCGCTGACCGTCGCGGGTCCACCGCCCCGGGGCGCCCGGGGTCGTTCCCCGCTTCCGGCACGTATCGACCAGCCACGGGTTCGAGTGCAGATCACAACCAGTGCTGTGGCGGTCGGGTCCGCTCTCTCTGTCTCGACGTGACCGCTGAAGTGACCGTTCCGGGTGTTTCGAGCCCGTTCGCGGGTTCCGAGACCGACGAACTTACCGGCGGGATGTCCGATAGAGTTGCACACGATGGGCAATACGGATCTCGCACCGGCGGCAGTCGCACGACGCGTCCACGACGACGGGGCCGACGACCTGACGGTGCTCGATGTCCGCAACGAGGAGGACTACCGGGTGTGGCATATCGAGGGGAGTACCAACCTCCCGGTCTACGACGAACTGCTGGAGTACGACTACTCGACGCTCGAGGACCACCTCGACGACCTGCCGGAGGACGAGGAGCTGGCGGTCGTCTGCGTCGCCGGTGTCACCTCGAGTCGGGCCGCGGCGTTCCTCCGCGAGCACGGCTTCGACGCCCGATCCGTCGACAACGGGATGCACGGCTGGGGTCGCGTCCATCGCGAGCACGAGGTCGAGGGCGTCGATGGCGTCGTCCAGGTCGTCCGTCCGGGGACGGGCTGTGTCTCGTATCTCGTCCACGACGGCGACGAGGCGCTCGTCGTCGACCCGAGCCAGTACGTCGGGCAGTACCTGGCAGCAGCCGACGAGCGTGCCCTCGAGATCGTCGGCGTCGCGGACACGCACGCCCACGCCGACCACGTCTCCGGGGCCCGCCGTCTCGCCGGCGAACTCGACGTGCCGTACCACCTCCACGCCGAGGATGCGGGCGACCTCGACCGCGTGAGCGAACTCGCGGACGGGGACACCATCGAGGTCGGCGGCCGCGAGGTCGTGGTCCAGCACACGCCGGGCCACACCCCTGGGAGCGTCTCGCTGCGCGTCGGTGACGCGTTGCTGTCGGGCGACACCCTGTTCCTCCGGAGCGTCGGCCGGCCCGACCTCGAAGACGGCGACGAGGTGGCCGTCCGCGAGGCCGCGAGCCGCCTGTTCGACAGCGTCGACGACCTGACCGACGCGGACGACGACACCGTGGTCCTCCCCGGTCACTTCGACGACGCCGGGGGACGGCCGGTGGCGACCGAACTCGGGAGGCTCCGCGAGGAGACGACCAACGAACTGCTGGCCCACGTCGAGGCCGACGAGGCGGACGCGTTCGTCGAGACCATCGTCGACGGCCTCGCCGACGAGCCCGCGAACTACAACGAGATCAAGCGGATCAATCGGGGCGAGGCACAGCCCGTCGGTGACGTCGAGGGCCTCGAACTCGGGCCGAACAACTGCGCCGCGAACTGACGAGCGGCCCGCGAGCCCACTCAGCCGTCGAACCCGGGGAGCATCGCGATGTCGCTCCACGCGGCCGCCTCGTGGCGCGCGCTCATCACCTCGACGTACTCCTCGTCCTGCATGAACGCGTACGCGTCGCCCTCCGACGGGAACTCGATGATGACGGTCCAGTTACCCTCCCACTCCCCCTCGAGTTCCTCGGCCTCGTCGCTCGCCACCAGCACCTCGCCGTCGTGGGCGGTGATCCGCTCGAACGTCTTCGGCATGTACTCGGACTCGTAGGTGTCCCAGTCCTCGACCTCGATCTGAGCGACGACGTACACTGTCTCTCCCATGGTCGGGGGTACGGTGCACGACGGTATAATCGTCCGTGTCTCTCGTCCGACGGTTCGTTGCCGGACGCGGCGGGACGCTCGGCGACGAGACGGCCAGCGAGAACACGGAGTCGGTCACGGTTGCCGCGCCCGTTGGGCGTCTGGTTCCCGGCGTCCGATGTCCGGTCCCGAACCGCGAGTGGAGCGCGACACGTCGACCAGCTCGGCCGCGCAGGATGAGCTATGGTCATCCGCCTCGGGCGGGCGCGGGGGCCGAAATCACGGTGTGGCGTCCGAGCGGGGGCGACTGGGCCAGAAAGACCGCCCGATAGCAGCGGACGAAGCACAATCGTAGTTGTAGCCCCGGGCGGTCAGGACAGGAACCGTCGATGGACGTGGGCGGTGGCGTACTCGACGTCGAACTCCTCGGCGATCCGCTGCTGGAGCCGTCGTGCCGTCCACTCCTCGGCCTCCTCGGGTGGGTCCGCGACCCAGGACGCCACCGCGGCGCGCTGTTCGGCATCCGGGCTACGAGATGTGCTGGCCCTCGTTCGGGGCTTGGAAACGTCGGGACCCATCTCCGGAGGTGCGGTCGCAATCCTCACGTCGATCCCGACGTGGCCCCCCTTCGATTCCGGGTCTAGCTGTCACGGGGAAATGGTGGTGGGAGCAATACTGGTCGCTAGCAGCCCGTATCCGTCAGACGATTCTGGCTCTTCTCGGTCTTGCATTGATCTGGCAGTTCAGGATACTGGGATTTCTGGCCTGATCCTGTGGGACGTTCTGCTCCCCCTTTCGGTGAACGGTGATGAGGGGAATCGGTATGCAGTGTTTCGGCAGAACGGATACCGGCCGCCCCCTCGTTCTCGTACGTCTCCGCGGTATCGAGATGCCGGTACCCGCGGTCCAGCGCGATCCCGACGCTCCTCCGACACGCGTCGGGAGCCACGTCGTAGGTGCCGATTCCGAGCTCCGGGATACTGTCTGCGGGTCTCATGTTCTCAGTGGTCGGATGCCGCTGTGGACGAGCGGCTCGCTGGTGACGCGGGGAGGCTGGATTCGATCGCATCGGCGAAGGCAGCGACCGCCCCCTCGGCGGTATCGAGACTCAGATACGCTCGATGAGTTCCAGCTCCATCAGCAGGAACTCGCCCCCTCGTTCGATACCATCCACCCGGGCATAGGGCAGTTCAGCGGGACCGACCCCCAGTTGGTCGCAGGCGGCTCGCAGAATCCCCATGGCCGTCTCGATGGTCCCCGTCGGTGATCTCGGCGCGGACGCCTGAACGAGTACGCCATCCTCCGCGGTGAGCGTCTCGAACCGCTGCTGGTGTGTCGGAGCCTCGGCGACCGACGTTCCCCAGACGTCGGCCGGGTGACCGTCTCACCTGTTTGGAGCGGGAAGAGGGACAACATCTCACGGATCACCTACGGCGAGCTGGGGAACGGACTGGGGAGCCACGGCCTCGACTTCGGGCGGACGACTCCAACCGCTCGGAGCGACGGCTCACAGCGGCCCATCGGGGGAGAACTCCTCGTCCCAGTCTCTGGCCCACTCCTCGAGTGCCGATAGCGCCTCGGTGAGTTCCTCCCCCTTCGTGGTGAGGCCGTAGTAGACGGCGACCGGGGCGTCCTCCTCCATCCGTCGGACGACGATGTCGCTCTCGACCAGGGCGTCGAGTGCATCCGAGAGGGTCTTCGAGCGTGCTCCGGTCGACCGCTTGAGTTCGTTGAACCGCTGCTCGCCGTCCGTGAGGGCGTGGATCACGTTCATCCGCCACGGGGTGCCGACCTGGTCGATGGTGCTGACGACCGGACATGCCGAGGCGTTCTGCTGTTCGATATCTCTCTGTCGGGATTCTGATTCGGCGGACATGATCAATCAGCCCTCGGAACCGCACAGGCAGTCGTCGTTTCGGGATACGACTCGACGCCAGCGTACCGGACGAGGTCGGCGCCGAGCGTGTCGATGCGCTCGGCCAGGCGCTCGTCGGTGAGCCGGCCGTCCTCGAACTTCTCGTGGACGCTGGGGATCGCGACTCTAGTGGGCAGCACCCAGGCCTTCAGCTCCCGGGAGACCGACTGGAGGTGCTCCAGTGCCGGCGTGGGGAAGTCGCCCCCTGCGACGACCAGCAGTCCGACCGTCTTGCCCTCGAACTCGTCGAACCCACAGTAGTCGAGCGCGGTCTTCAGCGGCGAGGCGTAGGAGCCGTGGTACATCGGTGAGCCGAGGAGGATCCCATCGGCCTGGCCGACCCGACTGCGGAGCTCCGGCGCATCACCAGCGTCGCTGCGGTCCGGGTCGAACAGCGGGAGATCCAGCTCACCGAGGTCGACGAAGTCGGTCGTTGCTCCCCGCTCTTCGGCAGCAGTGAGCGCCCGGGAGAGCGCCCGACGAGTGTGGCTGCCGTCACGTTGACTACCGCACAGAGCGACGATATGTTCATCGGATTTTATTTCCATATCTGGGACTAACCGATGCACTGCATCCAAATAGTCTCTCCGTGGAACTGTTTCCAGTAAAGTATCTGAAACAACCGACGGGTTCGTCGGCAGAATCGGAGACGGCGGTCCGACGCCTGGCTCTGAGTGACGCTGTGACGGCAGTGGTGCCGGACTGATCCCTTCGAAGGAGAGGACTCTCCTCCGGGGTTCGGGCTGTCGTCTCGAGCCTGCCGAACTGGTGCCAGACCGTCCTGTAGAGCCCGGCCACCGTCACGGTGCGCTCTTCCGAGTTACCGCCAGTTCCTCGTCGACCGTGAACGCCAGTTCCTCGTCGACATCCGGAATCGCGACCTCGATGCGCATGGGGTCGGTCTCCTCGATGCTGAGCGCTGCCGCGTCGACGACGAACCCCAGGTCCCACAGGGGGGTCGCCTCGGCGTCGAGTCCGGCATCGTGGAGTCGGCTCGCGACCACCATATCGTTCAGCAGCACCACGCCGACGGGGACGAAGCTGTAGAAGCTACAGCGGTTGCAGTCGACGGAGGTGATGATTGGATGGTCACGGGCGAAGTACTCGTCGTACCGTTCGAGCTGCTCGATGACCCCGACACAGGCCCCTTGCTCGTGGACGTGGCTGGTCAGCTCCCGCTCGACCCGCCCGGCGCAGAACGGACAGATGCCGTCCAGGGCACAGGCCCAGATGAGTCGGGTCCGGCGGTCGAACGCGGCGACGATGGCCTCGGGCTCACGGCCTGCGGTTCCACCGGGGTCGAACGGCCACTCCAGCGCACGGTTGCCACAGTCGGAACACCGGATTCGGGCGATACAGTCAGCGCCGTACTCGAACGCGAGGGGCTCCCCACAGTCCCGGCACGTCTCCTCCAGGTCCACCGGCCCGACGCTCGTCTCCTCGTGGAAGACGCCGCTCTGAATCGCGTCGAGCACACGATGGCCTGGGTACTGGAGCTCGTATCCACGGTCGGTCTTCATCACGAAGTGGTCCTGCAGCTGCTCCAGGTGGTAGTTGAAACTCCCCGAATCCCGCTCCCCCACGGCCTTCCGAAGCTCGGAGAAGGACAGCGCATAGTCCCGGGCGTCCCACAGGGCGAGGAGGATCTCCAGTCGGAGGTCGTGGCTCAGGATCTTGAACGCCGACTCCGCATCGGATGCAGTTTCGGCTCTGGGTGAGGGCTCATCGATCATACCGGCGTGTGGCTACTGCGCTGGCAAAAAACTAGCCCGCTCGGAGGTCAGCGGCTACGACGACGATGATCGCGGCAGCGAGGGCTGCACCTGCACTCCCGCCGGCCAGCGTCGCCTGGTAGCCGAGTTCCCCACCGAGGAACGTGAAGATCGCGGGCCCGGTTGCCTGGCTGATCCCGATGGTCGTCGTCTGGAGACTCATGACGCCACCTCTGACCCGGTCGGGGGCGAGACTGCTGAGCCCCGCGAACAGCGTCGGCGTCACCAGTCCGCCGCCGATTCCGAAGACGAGCAGCGCACCGACGAGTGTCGGCGTCGTGGTAGCTACCGCCACTCCGAGTAGACTGATGGCGTACAGCCCGAACCCGGCGGTGAGCAGGGTGGTCGTGGAAGCCATCGTCGCCAGCCGGCCGTTCTGCGTCGAGACGAGGCCCGTCATCAGGAGGACCGCGCTGGTCGTCAGGCCGACCATCGTGGGTGAGAACCCCCAGGTGGCGGCGGTCAGGTAGAACGGGAGGGCGGTGTATATCCCACCGAAGATGAGGGTGAACGAGGCGAACATGACCCCGTACAGGATCGTGGCCTGTCTGGCCGGGACGAGCCGCAGCGCCTCCCTGAGGTATCCTCCGTCACCGCCAGTGTCGGTCGATCCCCCGTCGAGAGCGACGAAGACGAACCCCGCGACGGGCAGCGTGAGCGCGTAGAGCAGGAACGGTGCGTTCCACGCCCTGGCAGCGAGGATGCCGCCGAGGACGGGATACGCCGCCGTCCCGAGCGAGAGCATCGCGGACGTGACGCCCATCACGGCATCGTGCCGGCGTCCGGTGTAGCGGTCGCCCACGACCGTCATCGCCAGGGCCGAGAGGATGCTCCCGGCCGCGAACCCCTGGAGGACACGCAGCGCGAGCGCGACCGTGAACTCGCTGGTGAACGCGATGGCGGTACCCGCGCTCCCGAACAGGACGAGACTGCCCACGAGGACGTCACGGCGACCGATGCGGTCCGCGAGTGACCCGATGACCGGGGCGAGCAGGATGCCCGGGAGGGCATAGAGGGTGATGAACAGCCCGGCGTTCGCCTCCGAAACGCCGAACTTCGCCTGTATCTCGGGGAGCGCCGCGCTGATCAGCGGGACGTCCATCGGCGTCATCAGCGTCGCTGCCAGGATCGCCAGCAGTGCCGGCGACGTCCAGGGAACACCAGCCGTGTCGGGGAGCCCCACCGAGGTCTCGCTCGCCGTCATCGGTCGTTAGAGGCCGATTCCGGCTGCCAGTGGCCACGCCGTGGTCGAGAGCGACAGGAAGACCAGTGCACCGCCGATCAGCCCCACGTTCTTGAGGAAGTGGATCTGCTCGTTCTGGCGGTCCTGGCCGTCCATCGTCCAGAAGTCGTGCATGATGACCGTGATCGGGACGAGGAACACGGCGACCGCCAGCGCCCCGAGAGCGGGGTAGACCCCTGCGAGGACGGACAACGCACCGACGAGGAGTCCGAGACTCCCCAGGGGAACGCTGATCCCGGCGAGGGGGACGCCCTTGCTCTGCGCGTACCCGACTGCCGATTCGAGGTCCAGCAGGTTCCCGAGCGCGAGGTATCCGACGACCAGCGCGAACAGCAGCCGGGCGAGCAGGAAGGCTGCTTCCGACAGTGCCGAGTCGAACACCATCAGCGCTCACCCCTGGCCCCGCTCTCGGGGGATACGTCGCTCTTCATCCGCTCGATTCCGACCGTCGTGCGTCGAGTGTCGTTCGATGACATCGATGCAAATCGAAGATCGGAGCGAGAGGGGATATATCTCAGGCAAGTTATACTATACCAGGTTTACTGCACTAAATTGCCGCTCAGTGCTGAATACTGTGTGCGACCTGCACGGGCTGGTGACCGAAAATATTCCATATCATCCATCAGGATCCTGACCGAGATGGGTATTATAGAATATCGAACACTTGTGTGGCCGGGCCCCGGTCGGCGCGTCTGCAGGCGCAGGGACCAGCGTACGTGCTGCCCGCCTCAGCGGGCTTCTATCGGAACCCAGGTCCGCCCGGATTCACCGACGTATCGGGAGCCGGGGCGGTCAATCGGTTGTCGCCTAGCTGCTCCAGCGCGTGGGCCATCCATCCCCCGACCCGTGAGATAGCGAACGTGGGCGTGAACAGCGCCTTCGGGACACCGACCCCATCCAGCAGGATGGCGGTGTAGAACTCGACGTTGGTCTCCAGTCGACGGTTCGGCACTCGGTCGGCGAGCAGGTCCGTGGCGATCGTGTCCTCGAGTCCGAGAACCCGCCGCACCAGGGCCGTACGGTGTGCCCCACGGACACGCTCGAGAGATGTAGAGTCGGTAGCGACCGCTCTCGACGGGATAGGCCGCCTCGGCAGCGTTCACGATCCGGTCGTCGAAGGTATCGTGTTCGTCCTGGTCGCGAGTCGGGTCTGGCTCCCAGACGCCGTCGTGAAGGACACCCGTCAGTCGTCACCCCCGGTCGGTGTCATCCAGAACGACCCGTTTCCGCGGGTGTCTTCGATCACGTTCCCCTCGTCGACGAGGGACTGGAGCACCTGCCGAGCCTTGCCAGGGTCGAGCTGGTAGACCGCCGCGACCTCTCGCGTCGCGACGGGCCCGTACTCGTCGATGAACTCCTGAATCGGTGGTGGAGAGGTCGGCTCCAGCGACGGTGCCATCTCGAGGAGTGTCCCAACCAGGTCCTCGTAGGGGGTGAATCCAGCCACCTGTCGGCCACCTGCCGGCCCGATGATCCGGTAGGTCGGGAAGGCTCGGACCCCGGCCTCGCGAGTTCGGGCGAGGTCTTCCTCGAACGCGGTCCGGGCCGTTCCGTCGTCCAGCGCCTCGGTGAACGCGTCGACATCGAGTCCGACTGACTCGGCCAACGATATCTGCTCCTCGCGCCGATTCACGTTGCGGACTTCGGTCGCGTACGCTTCCCGGAGCCGGCGGAGGTACCGATTGGCGAGATCGGGATCCTGCTGTCGGGCGGCTGTGAACGCGATGCTGGCGGGATAGGTCGATCGGGCTGGGTCGGTCTCGAAGATCTCCGTGTCGACCGGCATCCCGTGCTGGGCAGACGCCTCGAGCCAGTGCGGTGCGACATCACCAGGGGAGGAGATGTCGTTCGCCGGGTCGTAGAACTCCTCGAAGTCCTCAACGAGGCCGCCCATCACGTAGTTCAGTTCGACCTGCTCTCCGAGGGTCGTCTGCACGCGGCGGATGATGGGCTCTGAACCCCAGCACCACGTACACATCGGGTCGGTCAACTGGACGATAGTCGGCCTGTCGGGTTCGGTGGTTCCTACCGACATATGCCCGACTGGGAAGCGGAGTGGAATATATCTCAGGCAGACTATAATAAACCAGGTTTAGCTCACTTGATCAGTAATCTCGCGTGCTTCTGGACAGAGCTTTTATCATCTCGAACGGGTTCTGAGGGGGGTATAACTACGGGATATTGGTTTTCGTCTGCTGACTATCGGCCTCTCACTCTGATGTTTACAAAATATAAGATGTTTTACTGGATCCGGTTCCTGGAGGCGTTTTTGTTGCTGGAGCAACCGGACGGTGTTGATGTCCCACTCGTCGAATCGAGCATTCCACGACATGCCGCCGAACCGTGACCTATGACCGAACCTGGAACCGTACGCGGCCTCGCGTCTGGCGTCCGAATCGATGCCCCGTTGGAAACCCGTCTGGGGACGGTTCTGGCGATCACTCTCCTGCCAGTGCCGGTGGTTTCGCATCGCAGGATGGCGATACCACTCCCGGTCATCAATCAACCAGCGAACGGATGGGCCCTGCCGGGCCAGCGTTCTGTGGCGAGCGAAACCGTCGGTGAGTGGACTAGCCCAATCATTGGTCTGGAAGGTACTCACTGCGCTGCTCAGCCCGCTCTCGGTTGCTTCGCCGGTCGTAGTGCTTGTCCAGAATATCCTCGCTTGCGTTGAGCCGATCTTCGACCACTTGGCGGGGGGTCTCGTTCCGCCGATAGTACGTCACCCGACCGCTTCGCGCGTCGTGTGGTGACCGCGACGAGGGGCACTTGCTGGCGCTCTCGATACGGGTTGCCTCGCACTCCTCGATGTTCCGGTCGTGGGGGCAGCCAGCGTTGCGCCAGCAGGGGCGGGTCACTCGATAGAGCGTGTTCCGGATGGTCGAGGTTGCCGGCCGGCCGGCGGTGGTGGTCACGAGCGGCGCCCGGCCCTGCTCGTCGCGGACGTCCTCGCGGTTGTGCTCGATGTAATCGCGGAGGACCTTCGCGACGTACTCGCCGATGCGATTCCAGCGGTTCCCGCGCTCGCCGTTCTTCAGCGGCGTCTCCGGCGGCCGGTGGACGAAGTGGACCGCGGGCTCCTCGCTCTCGAGGTCGACATCGCGAAGGTCCAGCGCCCGGATGCCACCGATGCGACAGCCCGTCCGCCACAGGAGCAGCATGATGACGTGGTTGCGGCTGGCGTACTGGTAGCGCCCGAGATAATCGAGAATCTGCTCGGCACGTTCCGGGTCGAGCGTGGACTCACTCACGTCCTCGCCGGCATCCAGGGTCGGGAGCGGGACCTTATCATGCAGGTCCGGTGGCACCGCCTCGATGTCACCACAGAACCGCAGGAAGGCCTTCAGCGTCGCAAGCTGGCCACGAAGCGTGACCGGCTTGACCGGATCCCGGCCGTGCCCGTTGCCCTCGCGGCGCCACACACGGTAGGCATACAGGTCTCGGCCGGTGAGCTGGTTGAGGTTCTCGAGGTGCTGCTCGCTGCACCACTGGACGAACGCATCCAGGCGATAGCTCTGGCCCTCCAGTGTGGCCTCGGCGAGGTCGTCCTGTTTCGCCTCGAGATACAGCTCGACGGCTTCCCGCGGGCCGAGTGCCTCGAGGTCCTCACTCATCGCACATCGCCTCCTCGGCCGCGATGACCCGCTGGAACGCCTCGGTGGAGCCGCCGTTGTCCGGGTGGGTTTCCTTCTTCCGAGCGCGTGCGGCGCCTCTCACGACCGCCTCGGGGGCATCCGGCGCGACGCCGAGTACCTCGTGGGGTGGTGGGCCCGTGGCGACCGCCTCATCGGGCTCGGGCAGGGCCTGGGTCTCGAACTCCGAGCCCACCGTCTGGACGCCGTACCGGTCGAGTGCCCGTTTCGCGTCGAGGTACTTCGCGATGGCCCGCGCGTTGTCCCGAAGGCTGGCCCAGCGGTCACAGGGGAAGGCCACGCCCTGCCCGTCGAGGTCACAGTAGACCACGACGCCCGGATCCGCGGGGTCCCGATCCGCGTACGGCCGGTGCGGGTGCGTCTGTGTGTGTGGGGCCGCGGTCTCGATGCGAATGTTGACCGCGTCCATCAGTTCGAGCTCGGCGAGAATCGAGTCGAACGCCTCGGCCCGAGTGACACGGAACCCGTGTGGGTACGGCTCGCGCTCTTCGGGCGGCGTGCGCTCGAATCCCGGCGGCCAGTCTAACTCGCTCTCGGTGGCGTCGGCCATCACCGGAACACCTCCTCGTCGACGGCGTCCCACTCGAGGACGCCGACCTCGGCGAGGTGCTCGACGATCTGGCGGCGGGCGTGACGGTCGTCGAACGTCTCGCCACAGGCACAGCGGTAGTGCTGCCGGCCGAACCGCTCGTCCCACTCGAGGGCTGTGCCATCGGCGGCTACTGACTGGAGGACCGCCTCCCCGTGTGGCGCCGCGGTGATGCGGTGTGCATCAGGGACGTCGGTGTCGCTCATGCATCGCCCTCCGTGGTGGCGTCGGGCGCCGGGCACGGCCCGTCCGCGCCGGTGACGGTCAGCTCGACGGCGGGCTCGCCCTGGGGCTTGATGCGGACGCGGTCGGGGGCCAGCTCGGGGTTCTGGAGGTCTTCGAACGCGTCGGCAGGACCGAAGTGCCGCGGCCGGACGAGAGGGTAGTAGGCCTCGGTCTCCCCGTCACTGCTGAAGTACTGGACCGTGACCGCGGGCGTCCGGATGACGAGCTGGGCCTCGAACTCCCGTAACTCGGGCGGTATCCACAGGCCCTTCTCCCCGACGTGGGTGGTCGGTTCGCCGCCGTCCGTGATGAGGTCCTCCGGGTCGGCCTCGGCGAGCGTCTTCGCGGTGCCGTGCCGGCACGAGCCCGACTCGCGCTCGGAGGGGCGCTCGACCGGCTCCGCGAACGCCTCCCCACACGCCTGGCAGGTGTAGGTCGCGCTGGCGGGCTTGCCGCCGAAGTCGGCGCCGGCGTGGTACTCGATGCTGGCACTCGAACACGCGGGGCAGGCCGTGACGCGGTCGTCCGCTACCTCCTCGGGCAGCGTGTCCTCGCGCTCGGCGAGCCGGAGTTGGGCGGCCACGCTCGAGGCGTGGCCCGCGTCCTTGCTCATCGAGTCACCCCCGCGGCCTCGGCGACCGACCACAGCATCGCCAGCACGAGGCCCAGGCCCGCCAGCACGCCGACGCCGGTGACGATGGCCAGGCCGAACGCCGCGAGCTCGCTCATGGCTGGCCCTCCGTGCCCGCGGCGAGGTCGTCCAGGTGCTCGCGGAAGCACTGCTGGCCACAGAACGCGGTCGGCCGGTAGTGGTCGTCGCCCTCGACCTGCAGTTGCCAGATGACGAGGTCGTTGGTCTCGTGGTGGGCGTCGGGGGGGCAGATGGTCTCACCGCAGTGGCCACAGGTCCATTCGTTCGCCCCCGGCAGCGCCGCGAGGTGGCGTTGAATCACCTCGTCGAACGATTCGTCCCCGACGGCCGCCCACTCCAGCCACTCCCGGGTCTCGCTGGTGACCCGGACGTGATTGCCGTTGGCGGTCCTCAGGTGCTCGGCGATGCGGTCGAGCGCGCCCGCGTACTGGTCGGGCACTGCGGGGTCGCTGGCGGCTTCGGCGGCGTAGTGCTGAGCCTCGGTGCGTGCCTCCTCGAACGCCTCGAGCGGGTCGGCCTCGCTCATCGCTGGCCCTCCGTGGTCCGGCGTTCGATGGCGTAGTCATGGCCCGGATGCGTGGGGTCGTGCTGGTACTGGTCCTGGAGGTTCTCGATGACTCCGAAGTCACTGCTCCAGGCGGTGTAGTGGGCCAGGTCGGCCACGTACCAGCGCAGCCGGTACTCGGTCTCGGCATCGTCGGTCGGTTCCTCGTCGGTACGTTCTTCCGTCGGGTTGGCTAGGGTTTCCATGGTTCTCTTGATGGGGAACCGTGGTCCGGAACGGAGCGCGTCGAGCCTTGGACAGTTCAGGCGCGCTCCAGTGGGACCACGGGTGATCGCGTCACGGTGCGTCGGGTGCGTCGCGAGCGGTGCAACCGGTCGTGATGTCGTCGGCGTCGGCCTCCAGGAGCGACTGGGCGTGGGGCGAGCGTGGGCTCGCGGGCCCGCGGCGCTCCCGATAGGCGACGGTATCGCCGGTCCAGTCACACTCGGGCGCGACACAGCGGTAGCGGTCCTCGCGGTGGAATCGGTCGTTCCCGAGCAGGTTGCCACCGGCTTTCGGCGCCGGGTTGGCGGTCCCGCAGTCGGGGCAGACCGGGAGCTGGTCGTCACTCATGATCGGTGCGTGTCGTATCGTGCGGGGGTTTGAAGCCCCGTGTCGCCGTTCGGTCGCATGCAGTTGAGGCGACGCGGCGGCCCCGATGGCCCCGGGGTCGCCGACCCTCGTTTTCTGGGCCGGCGCAATCCGCCGCGGAGTTGCCTCGCTATCTGTTGTGTCGGCATCCAACTTAACTATTGTGTGGACACAACAGTCTGGGTGGAAACAAATTATCACCTCGCTTTGCGAAGATGGACCAACTTCGTGTCCCGCCCCGGACCAGATCCTTCGGTCACGGAAGACGAGATAATCCGGGCCCTCGTAGCCGCCCACAAGCCTGTAATGACTACAACGGAGGTCGCGGACGAGGTTGGACTCAGCCAGCAGGCGATGAGCCGGCACCTCAAGCGGATGGAAGGAGAAGGCCTGCTCTGTTCCGACAAAATCGGCAGTGCGAAAATATGGTGGCCGACCGACGACGGGCTTGCTCAGCTGTCGCCGTCGAGGAACGAATCCTCGGACCAGTAGATCGTATACCTGCTCCCAACGCTTCCCTGGTGGATTTCCTTGTCCTCTGCGAGCCGCTGTAGTCGCTCGCGCGTTCGGTTTTCTGAGAGTCCTACCTGTCCGGCGACGTATTTCGCTGTCGCGTAGGGCTTGTCTCTGGACTCGATTGCCTCTATGAGTTCGTCGTCGGTTACCTGGGGGGCGGGTCCGCTCTTGGCCATGTCTCTCATGCTTGTAACTGTTATCTCGACACAATAGTTTTATGGTGCTGGCGGTCTGTAGCTGTTCGTAGGAACAGACGCCTCTCGCGAGGATATTCGGCAAGAACGCCGATTCCTCGCCCCGCTGGAACGGGACGAGGTGGACGTTCCGGGTGTAACAGCAATGGCAACTGGAATCTACAGCGGCAAAGTCGTTGCGGGGCGCCCGAAGTGGCTCTGTATCCAGGGCCGCCCGGACGCCGAGGGCGCATGGCACCACCTGAACACGACCACTGGCGAGATCGTCGTGGTGCGTGACGGCCACATCGAGCACCGAGAGAACCTCAACCAGCGCTCGGTGGCCGAATGGAAGCAGTTCGTCGCCGCCCGCCGGGGCTGGACCGAGCGCGAGCCGACCGCGGCCGACGCACTGGTGGAGGGCACCGCATGAGCCAGCCCGACCCGGACCACGAGTTCGTTCGCGAACGCGTCCGCCGCGCCTCTCGCCTGACCCGGCACCCGGAGGCTCGGGCGGAACTCCGGCGGGTCCTCGCGGAGCTGGCGCCCGACCTGGGCGCCCCGGTCGAGCAGTGCCCGCAGTGCGGACTGCTCGGCCTCGAGGAACAGCTCGAGACCCACGACTGCACGCGGGGGCGGGCATGACCCGTACCGAGTGGCTGTACCCGGCGGACTCGGTCCGGGGCCGAGCGGATCGGGCCCACGTCGACCTGCGGCAGCGGACGCTTCGGGAGTTCGTCGACGGGACGAACGCCGATCCGCTGTCCGCGACCGAGCGGTAACCGGCGCTCCTTCTCATGGCCGTACCCGCCACCGGAGTTCATCGGCGGGCCCGTGCGACAGCCGGAGCACCGAGAGCGGGCCGTACTGCTCCAGGCGGCCCATCGCAGTTTCGATGTCGTGGGTATCCGTGTCCAGTGCTGCAGCCAGTTCCTCGAGCGTGAAGATCGTCTGGCCGCTCCCGTAGCGGTCCAGGAGGACACAGACGAGGTCGCGGCGGAACTGCTTGCGGTCGGTCGTGCGGCGTCTGGTGGTCGCCATGGTCCATCGTGGTGCGGGAACCGATGTGAAAGCGATAGCCGCGTTTCGTTTGCTTCGTTTGCTTCGTTTCCCGGCGCTGTATGGCGATTTACGAAACGAAATTTCAGGTGCTCTCTTGGGCGAAAGCCGTTCTCCGACAGAGCGATGATTCTGTTGGCTCCGTTGAAATCCTCGGAGCGTGACAAGTTCACCGTGCTGAATACAGTGCGCGAGTCGGTCAGGGATGAACCAGTCCAGAGTGACCTACCGAGAAAGCTTACCCCTCTTGATGAAGACTACTCGCTATGGACAGACGAACGTATCTGGCAGCTGTTGGGAGCCTTTCCGCCGGATGCGTGGGCGGTGCATTAGACAGTCAAGCCCCACCTCCCCGGGAAGTTCGTCGAGTTCATATCTCCCCGCCAGAGGATACCCTGTTTGAGATTAATGGGGCCGTGACGCGGTCGGCGATTACAGCCGAACAGACGGCTACCCTCGAATTCGAGGTAACGTGGTCAGGAGATGAGACGATTCGTCTGGCGAGCCAAATCCCGTTCGGCGGTAGTCCAAAGTTTTCAGATAGTCCGAAGGGGCTCTTGCTCTATCATACAGAGGCACTACCAGAACGGAGAAATTCTACAACGTGGATTCCGAACTCGGTGGGGTCAAATCAGGCGTACGGAAGCCAACCTATCTCGTCAGGACAATCTATCTCGACCACTTGGGAAGTGTGGGCGAATCCAGAGCATATGTCCAGCATTCAGCCCGGGGATTACTTGTTCAACCATCGGATTGGAAGCGAGAACTCAACCGAACATTCTCCGTGGAGCGCCACGGTACCTATCCAACAAAAATAAGACGTGCTACAGCTCTCACCTCGGATAAGAGACCAGAGAACTTCTGCTGAACCCATCCTCTATATTCAGCACCACCTGGCGATACTCCCAATTCACCAGCATGAGGACGGCCACGGGTGTCTCATCATAATCAATCGGCGACGGAATGGGCAGATCGACATCGCCGGGCGCTCACGACTCGGCATACCCACGAGGATGTTCTCACCGACCGCCAGTTCGAACTCTTGCTGGAAGCGTGTGGAGCCCTCCCAGCGCCGCAGGATTTCGAGGCGCGGTTCATCTGTCTCATCGCAGGCCGGCTCGGGCTTCGTGCTGGCGAAATCGCGCACTTTCAGAGCGCGTGGGTGAATTGGAATCGCCGAACGATTCGCATTCCCCAGCACGAACCGTGTCAGTGCGGCTACTGCCAACGACAGGCCCGACAGGAAGCCTCACATAACGACGATTGTCTATCGGAGCTGCCCTTGCATCGCGATGGCATCCGAAGACAGTAGCCTCGGCTCGACTCATCCCGTTCGACCTCTCACTCCGGCTGGAGTTGTGTGTAGAGCGGTTCGGCAATCGGTACGAGGCGTTTCCTCGATCACGGTCAACCATCAACAGACGAGTACAGGCGGCAGCGAAGCAAGCCGGGATTTCGGGCCGTGTCTATCCGCACTGTCTACGAGCGACCGCAGCCAGTTACCACGCTTACAAAGGAGTCGCCCCGGTACCGCTCCAGGCTCTGATGGGGTGGAGCGATCTGGCGACTGCGCAAAAATACATCCGGATCTCGGGGACAGCGACGGCCGATGCGCTACGACGAGTCCATCACCAGTAGGATTCGTCACCCATCGCTCACTACCGCCGTGACCGATACAGAGGGTGAGTTCTGCAAGACTCAGTGTTTATCTCAGCGAATCGGTACTGGAGATGGATGGCTGTTGTAGGACTCGTTCGCTCCTCCAGTCTGGTCGAATCCGGGGGCAGTCTTGTCGCTGCGGTATTTAACGCTCGGAAGAAAGCACTTGTAGGAGGTGGTATCAGTGGCGGCATGGACCGTCGTCGGGTGCTAGCCCTGATTGCCGCGACGACCGGCGCCGGCTGTCAGGAGCAGCTGTTCGGCGGCACCCCTGAACTGCCACGGGGCTCGATATCGCTCGTCGAGTTAGATGGGCCATCTCCGTCTGGATACGAGGGTAGGGTCAATATCCGCCGATCTAGGTTCGATTCCGATGGGCCTGCCCTGCTAGAACTCCGATTGCGGAACACCGGCGAGGAATCCCTGCCCTTCGACCGCTTCAACGACTATCCGCTCGGGCTGGTGTTTCCGGACGACTACGACGGGACGAACCTGGCACTTCTCGGTACTGAACGAGTAGATGGCCTCTGTTGGAGAACGGCCACTAAACCCCTGCTTACCGACACGATATCCGACGATACGCTCCACCCGGGCGAGGAGATCGGCTCACTCAGGGAACTCCACAGCTACATTCTTCAATCCAGCGCCCCGGAATCGAACTCGGATACGTGCCTCCCTCCCGGAGAGTACACCTTCAGCCGATTTCGACCGGACTGGTCGTTCACCCTCGAACTGTCCCATGAAGAGGTCCGATAGCCGGGACACATCTCGCACCTCGTTTGGATCCGGGATTCAGAGACCGTCTGTGCTGACGATTCAGCATTTATTGAGAGACATAATTGCTCGCTGTTAGGACTGCCGTGACCCACTCGCGCTATGTATTCAGCACGACTTCAAAAACATGTCTGCAACTGAGGGTTTCAACAGAGCCCACAATCCCTGTCGTCTACGAGTTCTCTACGGGCGTTGCGGGTGTGTTAGGGTGGTGTAGATGTTCGAGTGAATTCAAGTGAAGGGCATCCTTGGTATCGGGTTGTATGCCCATCCGAGCCCTCCAAGAGAACGTTCCCCGACACACAGTGCCAGCGATTGTATTCCTACTCGTCGTGAGTCTGCTGTACAGTCTCTTCATCTCGCAGACTGTGGGCCTGTGGTTCGTTACGTGGGGAGCTGTGTTCAGCGTCGCTGTGACACTGCTATTCCTGTACCTCTTTTATCGATTCGTAGTTGCAGTTGAGAAGATTGCCGATTCCCTCTGAGATTCCGCCCCCCTACTCGGGGTCAGTCTCAGTGAGTAACCGATTCGCGCCCTGTATACAGCATTCCCTTGGACAATGACTCGGTTTCTGTCAGTAACGGTGTGACCGATACAGAGCGTGGATACATCAAGTGACCACTGAATTTGCGACTCGGTTCGCTATGTGCTAATGTGGACTGTCGGACGGCTAATTATTGGGCTCATAATCCAGCGCTTTCCGATCGGACTCTTGAAGATACCCTGTCACATAATATATAAAGTCTTACAGGAAATCTCTCCAGCAAAGGTCTATCCAGGAGGCTATTGAAAATAATTTTACTACTGATGGATACGACCAGACGAAATCTTCTACGATCTGCTGTCGGAGTTGCTTCGGCAGGCAGCATCGCTGGATGTGCTTCGAACGGTACCGGAACCACCACCCCAACCGAAACCCCGGACTATCTGTATGCGCTTACGGGTAGTTACACACTGCAGAGCGGTGAGTTTCGTGATCTCCCGCTCGATATCGACAGCCCCGCCGTGATTGATTACATCGCCGACGTTCGCTCCGGGCCGAACATCGACGTACTGGTGTTGGCACGGGGTGAGTTCCGCGAGTTCGAGCGCGGGAACGCCTTCGAGACGATCGAGAGCGCGTCGGCTCTCGATACCAGTTACGGTGACGTACGCGCAGATCTCGGCCCGACCGACGTCAACGTCGTGTTTGATAACACCGATGCCGGCTCGGTGTCCCCGCACGAGAGCGACGGTACCGTCGAGTTGAATTTCGAACTCACTGTCAGTCAACGAGAGACATGAGCCGACTCGAAGACTACGACGGGTCTGCGATACTGAGTCTCGTGGCTGGAATCATTTTCATGCTGGTCGCTGCGATTCAATTGTCGAGTGACGGTGCAGGGCCACTGACCGTGGTGAACGGGGGTCTCGGACTGCTGTTGCTCCTCGATGGTGGGCGTCGGATCTTGCAACCCGGGAGGTCGGCGGAGTAGACTCTGTCAGTCCGCTAGTCCGAGTCCGATGCCCAGAGCGATGCCGAGTGCAAGGCCCGCACCGATCCCCAGCACAATTTGTCCGGTTGACACACCGATTACAACCCCGAACAATAGACCAGCGACCACCCCAATAAGCCCCTTCTGCGGGTCGAGATCGCTAACGTCAACACTCATCGTTTATTCGCACTTCGTTTGACGAACGATGCCAGAAATGTACTTGACTGGCGATTGAACCGGAATAGTGGATTGTACCCGGAGTGTCGTTTGGAATAACCATCGAACAAGCAACTGGCCGCCAATCGAATAGGTGTTTGGTGGAAAACGTTCCTGTTTCGCAACTGGCAAAGTAATTCAGCATGGCGAGTCAGAGAAAACGTATGACGGAATCGGACGCTTCAACCGAATTTACCGACGCGTTTGGGATACTGAACAATCCAACCCGGTTGACTATTATCGAAGAGCTGGCACGCAACCGGGCTGACGCACCCCGAGATCCTGCTCTCACCTTCTCCGAACTCCGTGAACGAGTCGGCGAATCCGATTCCGGGACGTTCAACTACCACCTCGACCAGTTGCGAGACATCTTCGTTCGAAAAGAAACGAACGGATATGTTCTCTCCCCGGAGGGGCAGCGCTTCGCGGGCATCGCCGCTGCCGGCGGTATGGTCGGAGCGTCAGAGGGGTATCCCCGGGAACTTGAAGAGACCTGTCCCGTCTGTTCCGGCCGATTGACGCTTGATTACCGCGACGGTGTATTCGGTGTCACGTGCCCTGACGATCACCAGTTTCGCAACCGTGTTCCACGGTCGGTCGTCCGCGGACGGTCTATCGAGGCGGCGATCGATCGCTTCACGAAGTATTCGTGGCAACAGCTGGAGTTCGCCCGCGAGTGCGTCTGCCCCGCCTGCTTCAACGAACTGGACACGCACGTCTTCGAACTCGACGAGTCGTACGACGTCCGCATAGGGTTCGAAGGCGTCTGCGACCGATGTGGTGAATTCGTCCACGTCCCGGTCGGGCTGATCGTGGCCCACCATCCGGCCGTCCTCGCCCTCTATCTCCCTGACGACCCGGAGTATCAGCAGCGCCCCTTCTGGCAGTTAGAGGCGGCGACCGACCGCGTTGCGACAGTGGTCGAACGGGACCCGCTCCTCGTCAGAGTCACCTTCGAGAACGCGGGAGAGCGTGTCGTCCTGTCGATTGATGAGGCGGGACGTATCTCTGTCGTCCCAGAAGTGGATTGAACGACAGCCCCCCGGGAGGCGTCTGGGCGTACGAGGGCAAGTCTCCTTTCGAGCGGGAGAATTAGTAGTCACTAGAGAACAGGACAGATAGTTGCAGTTCCTATCTTGGCGCACGACCGATACGCGCTGTGCATTCAGCAGCGCCGTTTCGACCTACTCGCTGGCTGTCAGTAGCCGCGTGACCGACTCAGAGGATGAGTTCAGCAAATTCCAGCACCATCTGCCCCTTCTCCAGCAGTGCGTTGATTCGGAACCGTCTCAGGCGCTCACCCGATCGTTTGCCAGTCCCTAGAGGAGAGACTCTGGTCACACGTCGTGCAATGATAGGGCGCGCGCTCCCCAGCATCCGGGGTAGAGATGACCGTCCGTTGCTTACAATATGGGCAGATGCGACGGCTCCCCGTCATTCTGCCCAGTCGAGAGTCTCTTCGAGGTCGTCGAAGTCTGGTTCTTCATTGGCATCCTCGTCGTGCCACCGATAGCCGATAGTCCGGTCGGGGTTGATGCCGAAGATGGCACGTTGACAGATTGCGGGCTGGTCTTCCCACTCCTCGTATCTGACCCCGAACGCCCCGGCGACGCTGGCCAGCCGGTCGGTCAGGAGCGGGAACTGGGCACTGTCTAGTTAGCGCAGATTGAGGAACGAGCAGGTCGTTGAGTGTCTTGCCTAGAGATGCTCGCAGACCTGCTCGAGAACGATTACAACGGCGACTTAGATGAATATTGGGAGCGTGAGCGGACGGCGACGCCCGTCAGGGCGTTCGCCGTCCGGCTTCACGCGACCGGTTGTTCACTCAGAGAAACAGAAGCGATTCTTGCGTCTCTCGGTGTGGAGCGTTCGCATCAGGCGATCTTTCAGTGGGTACATCGGCTGACTGACAGCAGTCCAGACCCGCCGACGGCTTCGCCGTCGCGGGTCGCGGTTGACGAGACTGCTGTCCGGATCAATGGCGACCTGTGTTGGGTGTACGCTGCAATCGACCTTGATACAAAGCTGATTCTGGATGCCCAGATTTTCAAGCGTCACGGCACCGATCCAGCGGCTGCGTTCCTCCACCGACTCCGTGAAAATCACGACTGCGCGAATACCACGTTTTTGACTGACTCGTTCGGCTATCGGACTGCCCTCAATCGATTAGGGCTGAGCGGTCGGGTGGACTACACCGACCGAAACCTCATCGAAAAGTGGTTTCACACCCTCAAGCAGCGCATCGACCGCTTCCATCACTCGTGGGTCGGCAGTCGGCGGAGCGTCCGCCGTTGGATTTCTCACTACGTGCAATACTACAACGAACAACGACCGCACCAATCGCTCGACGGACGAACGCCAGCTGAGGAGGTGCTAAACTAGACAGTGCCGGGAACTGGAAGTTGTTCGCCTCCCGAAACGCCCGATGCGAGTAGGTGCTGTCTCCCGATATCGCGAACACGTCGGTGTCTTCGGCCACCCTGACCCACTCGATGTCCCGGAAGCGACAGAGTTGGCTCTCACAGACGGGGCTGAAGTCGAACGGGTAGAACGAGAGCAGGACCGGTCCACTCTCGGTGTAGTCGGACAAGCGGAACGTGTCGATTCCGTCCTCATCGACGCCCGGTAACTCGAAGTCCGGTGCCGTCTCGCCTACCTCGAGCGGACAGGAGGTGACCTTCTCTCTGTCATTGGCTGCATCCCGTTCGGGCGTGTCACCCGGATTCGAGGTCTCTTTGGGAGTATCCGGACCAGCCTCCCACGCCTTGTACGTGAGGACGAACTGACGGCTACAATTCCCACATACTTCGAAAATGTCTGCTTCGTGTTCATCCGCCCATGCCCCCGCCGCAGACACACTCGCGCCACAGGGGCAGTCGAAAGTGGTCTGCATTGCATACGACATTTACTGCCCGCATCAAAAAACACTTCCACAACTTGCTTGGTGTTTAAACAGGCTGTACCGATTCAGGAAGTTGACGCGAGTCCTCACCTATGACCGACTCGCGCACTGTATGCAGCAAGGCGGGGAGGAACTGCTGGATGTCTGTCAGCCACGTAGTGCTGACTATAGAGGATGCATGCAGCAGCAGGGTTGCACCTGCGGGAGATATATTTTCCAGCACGCTACAGGATTGGTATGGGTGGTGGTTGGTCCCGTCGACTGTTCCTTGGGGTGGTGGGCGCCGGGGGCCTCGGGTCGCTTGCCGGGTGTTCATCGCTGCTCGGCAGTAGGGGGGCGTCGCTATCGATGGAACCCGTTGACGCAGCGGCCATCGCCGAGCGGGCGACGCTGGACCTGGACCCGGCCGAGCGGGAGATATTCCTGGATGCTCTGGAGAACGGGAGCACGACGGTCACGTACGATAACCCGCCGTTCGCGCCACTCAGGACCTTGAATCCGGTCGAGCACGAGGGGCGCTATTATGCGATCGCCTACACGATCACCGACACTCACGACGCGCTCGGTGTCACCGTGGAGATAGACTACGACCCGCGAACGACTAGCGGCCCGACAGTCGCATACCAAGACCTGCCGGCCCGCGACCGGGCGTTACTCGACTCGCTGGTACTTCCGACGCCGAAGCGACGTATCGACGGCCGGGATATGGGGACGGTGGATGTCTATCGCCTCGACGAGGTGGAAGGGTCGGTGCTGACCCCCGAGACGCAGTACGACTACGTCACTCACGATGGGGAGACGTACCGCATCTGGGTCGAGACATACCCGGCGACCGTGGCAGACTACCGCTACACGGTCCACGAGGTGGCGCGGAATCGAGCGGCGTTCGTCCGCCGGACCCGCGACCGCTACCAGTTCCACCTGAATGGCCTCGCTCCCGCCGAGCAGGAGATCGTCGAGACGGCGACAGGCCGGACCGGCTACGTGATCAGTCAGGTCCCCCAGGAGCGGGCGGCCTACCGGTCGCTATCCGAGCGGTTCCAGGCCCACGAGGCGGTCGTCGGGAGTTCGACCGACCCCGACATCGCCTACGGCGAGTACCTCGTCCGCTACGAGGGGACGACCTACTGGGCAGAGATGGAGTTCTACGCGACACCGACGGACACGGCCTGAACGAGTTGAGATGGGAGCGCGGCCAGTCTGTGGTCGCGGTGGGCAACCTGCTCAACAAACGCTATCAGTCCAGCAGCCGGTGAGAATCACAGATATTGGCTGTCTGTTCGGGCGTGACCGACGTAGAGGGTGAGCGCAGCAGTCCCTCGCTGGACTCACCGACCGCCGTGGTTTTGGGGCGCAGCGTAGCGGCAGAGCGTTGGACCGTTGGAGTCGGAACCGTGGGAACAGCGGCCCGGGTGGCCGTCAGCGTGTCATCCGGGCGGGGTGGCCGACCGACGCCAGTAGTAACCGACGACCGGACCGAGAACGACGATCACGCCCACGACGAACCCCGCGATAGTGACGAGGCTCTCTGAGAGTGTTGTCGCGGTTCGGAGCCAGTCGGCGGTCACCGCGGTCACGAGGATGATGAGTGTCAGCAGCGCCAGTCCCCTGACCGAATAGAGCCGGCTGTCCGTATCGAGGAGTGGACGGTCACCCCTGAACAACCGGGGGAGTACATCAGCCGCAGCGATGATTCCGAGACTGATGACCAGCGCCCCGGCCACCCTGGTGTACGGATGAAATCGGGGTGCAAGCGCAGTGGCGACGATCCCATACAGGAGCAGGAAGGCGAGTCCTCGGCCAGCATCGACCCACGTCCGGGCGGAGACCATCGTTTCTACCTGTCACCAACGCGGGAAAGTAGTTGGCCTCCCAGTCGTTGATGCTGAAGTGGAGGCCTCCCCTCGCCGTTCTACGTCGGGGTGGACAGTGACTCGGCGGTGACCAGTTCGCGCTCTCTATTCGGCACGCTCTCAGATACTTGCTCAGATGCTGTCAGGAGGGCCGTGACCGATATAGAGGATGAGTTCAGCAGGACTGTGCGAAACGTACTCGTGAGTATCGGAAACGGCACGGCTTCTACTGGAGATACCATGCGAACCTCGGGGGCATTCGCATCCTCCATGGAGCAGGGTCTTTGAGACCGACCAGTTCTCTGTCAGAGGAAGCGGGCTGAATACAGGGCAGTTAGCTCACCGCTCGGTCGGGGTCGGCTGTTCCGAGCGCCGGTACGTGTATAGAACCACCGTGTCACCACCGCCGGGCGGCTCCCACAGCAGTCTGACGGTACCACGCTGGCCTGTCGTGACGATCAGTTCGTCGCCGGCTTCGACCGGGAACCGGTCGGCCTTCTGGCCGCCGGCCCACACCTTCCGGTACGGGTCGGCGTCCGGGAACCTCACCCGGACGGCGAGCTCTCCGGTATTAGCGTCGGTGAACCGTCCGTCCACCAGGTCGATCTCGTACGACGAGAATTCGGCGTCCCAGGCGATTCGCGTCTCAACCGACGGCGGTTCCTGCGGCGCCGTCGGGGTACGGTTTCTGAAGGGGCTTGAACAGCCCGCGAGACCGAGGACACCGGCCCCGAGGCCGGTGAGGAGGGCACGTCTGCGCACACGTGGCGTCCCCGGCGCACTCGGTAAGTATCTCCCGCCTCGTGTCCCGGCGACCCAGCCGTGTGATGCGCGCTGTCCGGACCTCCATACGATTGCCTGCTGCCCGACTGGGGTACGTGCCCCTGTTTGCTTGGCTGGTCGCTAGCTCGACATGGTTGATATTGTGGCACTGACCTAGTAACCCAATCAGTACGTGACCGACTCGTGCGCTCTATGCAGCACGGTCGAAGAAACCTCCCCAGTCCCTGTCAGTATCGACCTGCGAGATACAGAGGGTGTATCTGGCACCTGTTTTCGTGCTCAACGGGTTTGATTCGGATTGAATACGTACTGTAGAAGTACCATCGTCGCTCCGAACGCTACAGCACCAGCAACCATCGTGTCCCCGAATACGGCACTAACGCCGAGGAAGGTCAGGCCCGAGGCGACACCAACGAGCGCGGCATACGAGGCTCGCGGCAGGTTCCCGCTCCACTCATCGAACCGCGCATAGAGGCGGCGTGGAGAGACCATACTTGTTTGTCTGCTGGCTTTCCGATAAACGTTCGCTGGGGAACATCAATATCCACGAAAAGCCGCTGCGGGGTACGCGCCCTGTATACAGCATTCCCTTGGACAATGACTCGGTTTCTGTCAGTAACGGTGTGACCGATACAGAGGTTGTGGTCCCCATTTGTAGAGCTATCCACTCGTGCTGTCTCAAGTAGGATAGCTGTTGATTACGCACAAAGTGTGCTAGAGTATCGGGCGAGGGAGCTCTGTCAAACGGTCATTAGAGAGATGTCTGATGCCGTGGATTGAGATCGCACCCAGCGCAGCAATCCACAGCACAATCAAGACGAGCACGTTAGGAGAGATTATTCCAGCACCCGTAATAGCAGGGCCGATAACGCCCTGGATGGCATTCCACGTCGTGTGGAACAGCATTGCCAGCAGCACGCTTCCTCGTGTGTTATTATAGAGAACGGTGAGAAGAAACGTGAGTGGAAGGACGCTCATGCCGTACAGGAAAAGGGAGGAACCCGCTTGATTCGTCCCCTGTGTGACGAACAATGGGAGATGCCACGTCGTCCAAATCACTCCGAGAACGACGCTTGCGATGGTCGCATTGAATCGCTTTTGAAGGAGGGGCAGCGCCATCCCGCGCCAGCCGGGCTCTTCGAGCCCTCCGCGCAGGAATGTCCAGAAAAAGATCGTGATGACCGTCCCAACCTGCGGCAGACGAGCTAAGTCAAGCCCGCCGCCAGATACGACGCTCCCGACGCCAACGAGGCTGATGATGCCTATCGGGACTAGCACAGCATACGCCCACCACCGCAATGGAACCTGCCAGCGGACGAGTTGAGCGGCCCAGGGACGAACATCTCCAGCGATCCAGGCGGTGATAGCGGCGGCGATCAACGGCCCGAATCCGCCAATGAGTTGGAGAAGCATCGTCGCTGACGTATCAACGAGAATTACTCCGCCCCAGAATCCCCACGTCACGAGAAATGTGAGCGCGAGGTACGTGATAAGACGGCGATTGGCAGCCCATTGTCGGAGAGATGCGAGACTTGTCATAAATTCGTCTCTTCTATCCACAATCAAAGTAGTACTGTTCAACCCACTGCCCCTCGGCTCCCGGATAGTTAGCAGTCACATACACCTGGATCGGATAGGTAAGTCCAACTCCGGCTGGAAATTATCGAACAGCGCTTCGTAGCTTAGTGTCCCTGTTCCTACAGGGAATAATCGGTGTCTCTCTCGCCGTGCTGTTGTCTGCGGGTGTCCATTTCAGTGCGAGCGGAATCACGTTGTTATTAATCGGGTAGCTTGCCCCGGTTCGGATGGAGATCTGGGCGACGGTCGTCACGGTCGTCGTCTACTTGAGCTTCCTGGGGGCTGCGATGAACAACTCTCATCCGGGTCCATCTTGGCTTAATGGCGACCCCGGTGTTTTGAGGCACTAGCCACTGGTGTCTTAGCGGACCTACCGAAGTTCCGGTACCCAGATCCTCGCTTCATCCTCGGCGAACGAGTCGGTCCGACGGACCCACAGGACAACGACACCGATGCCGAGAAACACGGCGGCTACGCCGAGAAGGCCTGCTTCCGGTCCGAACGCACCACCTGTCAGCACGGTCGGGCCTGTCTGTCTCGTCGCAACGACCTGCACGCCAGGGATGACGCCGCTGACGGGGAACCCGTAGACAACTCCCTGGACGTAGTTCCAGGTCAGGTGGACGCCCAGTGGAACTGCAAGGTCGCCAGTGAGTACGTACCCCAGCGCGAGAAACACCCCTCCGAAGGCAACGCTAGCACTACTGATCACCGTTGCATTGGGGTTGTTTAGGTGCAACGCACCGAACAGAACAGAGGTAAGCACCACGGCGACCGCTGTCCCGCCCCGCTCCGAGAGCGGTCCCAGTCCGGCGAGGCCCTCCGCGAGGTTGGTGAGCAGGATACCCCGGACGAGCAGTTCCTCCGTGAGTGAAGTTCCGACGAACACCAGCAATGTAGTGAGTAACAAGACTGAGGGCGCGAAACCTGGGCTTGCAGTAAGGAATCCCGTAATCTGTATCCACCCCAAAGCGAGTTCGGTTACGAACACGAGCGTCATCAGCGCGGCCCCGAGGAACAGGCCGAACCCCAGTTGGTACCACCACGCCCGTCGAAACCGGAACCCGAAGTCTCTGAACCGACGCCGGTCAACAACAAATGCGGTCACGCCCGCAGTGAAGATGGCGGTGAGCGCCCCGAACAGGCTGACGCCTGCCCGAATCGCCTCCCTGAAGTTCGTCTCACCGAAGACGACGAAGAGCCCGCCCTGGTACTGATCCGAGATGAGCCCGAACACACCGCCGACCAACTGACCGACGATAACGAACACGAGCACGGCCCCGACAAGCCGAAAGGGCATTCTGAGTCTGTTCTCGTTCTGATTCCAAATACGACCTTTCACGTCGACGAAGACGCTGGTCATCGGTTCGAAAACCTTCACCAAGACTTACAAATATTTGCTTCAGCGGGCCTGCACCAACTATCGGCGCTTTTCTCTGGGAACAGAAAGGATACGCACCACTCCAGTTGCCGGGAGGTGATTGGTCAGGTACTTTCACTGGTTTGTTCTTCGCCAAGACTCCGTCGTCGTAGGGTGGCAACTATGGCTATCGAGCAGGCGCTCCTGGGAAAAAGTGGTGGATAGATTTCCCGTCGCCACGGAAGCCAGGAGCGAGTCGGAGTCGGTTCATCTGGTTGTGGTTGGTTCGCGCCCTGTATGCAGCACGACTCTGAAAATATAGCATCCCTCGTAGTCCTTCACCGAGACATCGATTCTGACCGTCAGCCAGTGTACTCCTCCAGCCGCGGGAGCGCGGTACTGGGAATGTAGGTGCGGTCCTGCTTGGGGCCGCGTTGTTCGATGAGGCCGTAGTTGACGAGCTTCCCGATGTAGTCCTGAACGGTCCGATCGGTCTTCGGGTCGGCAACCCGGTCGCAGTACCGGTCGTAGAGCGTCGGCCGGTCGATCTCCCCGGCGGCCTCGATGATGTGATAGACGGTCTGGCAGTGGTCGTTGAGCCGGGCCAGTTGCTTCTCCCGGATGGCGTCGTTCGCATCGTCGATTGCCTCCTCGCGGACGAGGGCCGCGGTCACGTGGTCGACCCCGACATCCTGACCGTTCTGGACGGCCTCCCGGAGCGTCATGATGCCCCGGCGGGCGTCGCCCTCTGCAAGCCGGGCGATGGCGGTGAGCGCCGACATCTGGATGAACTCCCGCCACTCGGGACCCAGGGCCCATTCGACCCGGTCCGAGAGGATATCGAGTAGCTCCCCGCGGTCGTAGCGACGGACCCGAAGTAGCTCGCCGCCGGCCAGACGACTGACCGTCGGGTCCGTGATTCGCCCGAACAGGCGTTCCTGGTCGTTGGCGATGCCGATGAGGGCGATGCGCGGGGCATCGTAGAGGTCGAGGAGGACCCCGGGCTCTTCGAGCTGGTTGGCTTCGTCCAGGACGACCACGTGCCACCCATCCAGTTGGTGGAGGGCAGTCAGGACGGCACTGGTCGACTGGGGATGGGTGTCGAGCCCGGCCCCGACCGCCTCACCGACCTTGCAGAGCGTGCCGAAGCGCGTCTGGCCGTAGCGGCAGTTGATGTGGTGGGTGTCGACGCCTGGCAGCTCTCGACCGAGGCGCTTGAGGCCTTCCTCGGCAAGCGTGGTCTTGCCGACGCCCGACGGACCGAAGAGGAAGATGGGCTCGGGAGCCGCCCCATCGACCAGTGGCATGAGACTGCGGGAGAGCTGTTGGAGTTCGGCGTTCCGGTGGCGCACCTGTCGGGGTGCGACCTCGGGATTCAGGGCGCGCCAGTTGACGGTCATCGGCGGTGATTCCGCTGGCCGAAGGATAAAACGAAAGGCCACGTTTCGTTTGCTTCGTTTGCTTCGATTCGAGGGAAGCAGGCCTGACTGGCTCGGATCGGCGCCTCGCTGGCCACCACCAGTGCCGCGAGTGGCACGAACTCCTGCGTGTCGAACACGCGGGCGTCCTGAATCATCGTCCTCCACCCCGGTCGTCGGCGCCGTCACCCGGCCAGGTGGTGCGTGGTTGGAGAGCGATGCCAGGACGGGGCGTCGAGTGCGAGACCATGCCCGAGCCCAGCACGGCGGGTATGGTAAGGCTGAGTGCGCGGTGTTGGAAGTGACCGAAGTTGCGCTGAAACGCTGAAATCGTCTGCGAGCGAGCCGCTCTCTCGAATATCTTTCCAACACGGGGCGGTTCCGAAAGTGGCGTGCTGGGCCGAGTCCAGGCACTGCTGGCCACCGGTCCGGTGGCCCGGCGAAGTCCGCTCACCATCGCCACGCCCGCCCCCGAGCGGGCCGTGCCGGCGGCTGCGGGGGAGCCCCGCTCCGATACGGCCGTCGGGTCATGACCGACGCACCGTCCACTGGCCGGTGCCGTTCTCGCGAACGACCATGGCGGCCTGGGCCTGGAGCCGGTGCAGCACGCGCTCGACGGTGGTGGCGCCGGTCGCCGCGCGCTGCTGGAGGGTCGCGCTCGTGACCGTGCACTCGGCACCGCGTGCACGGCGCAGCTCGTTCAGCGCCGCCAGCACGGTCTGAGCGTCGACGTCGCTGCTGTCTGTCGCCATATCAGCGTGTGCGAACGGGTGGAAGAAGAGCCTCAGGCGTTCGTTTCCAGCATTTCCAGATTTCCAGATTAGCGGCTATGGAGAGATTCGCCATCGCCGACTGGGTTCAGCAACCGTGGTCCATGACGGGTATGAGCCGTTCACGAGGATCTGGTATTGAATATCCTCTCAAATCGGTAAACTCCGAGGTTGGGACTATCGATTTTTGACAGATATCACAGACAGTACAACAAGCAGATGACGGGACAGCGGTGTAGGTACCTGATAGTATCTAACTGCTGAAATCAATATCGTCAGGCTCAATTAACATCATAGAGGCCCCTTCCTCCTCACCGACAGGATCTCCAATTCGCCCCCTTTCTGCTCCCGAATCGATGGCGTCCCCTATATCTAATTCACCATCCATTTCAATATCGTGAAAACTCCCGAACCAGAATCCAAACGGGTTCCCAGTCACGTCGCTGAATAACAACCAGAACTCTATTGCGACTTTATCTGAGTCCCACTCTCGGTAGATACGCTGCATTACCTCGGAGAATGGGGCCTCGTATCCTCCCGATCCCATCGAAAGGGGCTTCATTTTGATGGTTGCTTCAAATTGAACGCCATCGTCGCCTTCCTCAATACGGCTTCCAGAAAGATTGGGTTCTCCACCATCGGTGAGGGTTCCTGTGTGACGAGTTAAGGGGTTCCATCGTGGAACCACAGCAGTCCCTTGTCGTTCGTACCCTTTCCTAAACTGCCGCTCCCCATCTTCAGACTCCGTTTGTTCGTACACTACACATTGAATGTGGAGATTCTCTGCAGGGCCATTACCTCTGTTCGTGATCCTAGTTATGAGCTTGTCTGCCTCTCCTCGAATTGACTCTCGGGCGAGTCGAGGCTGGTGATTCGCCGCCATTAGGTCGGTCTGGCGATTCATCAACCGATTCTGTTGTCTCTGTATTTTGTTCTGTTCATCCTGAATATTCTTCATTCGCCAATAAAGTATAAACAATCCAATCGTCACTAAAAGTGAAATTATATCGGTGAATCTAACATTCCAGAAGTCTGGAGGAAGCGTCTGGAGAATCGTCGAATCCATTTATTAGGTGAGTGTCAAGCGTTTCCCATATAATTACCCCCGAGTGGGATTACTATGCTTCACTGGTGCGCGTCCGGTACTCTGATTCCGGCACAACCTGGTCCTGACTAAGCGCATCAGGACAACGGCTCCACAGCCCGCCACCCGGCACTCCGCCCCGCCCCAACGCGCTCGACGAGATTGTAGTCCGCAAGCGCCCGCAGGTAGTTCCGCACCTGGCGCTCGCCCCGCGGCTCCGCAACCGCCTCAGCATACCCCGCGTGCACCTCGCGACTACTCAGCGCCTCCCCAGCAGCATCCAGCACGTCCCACACTTCCCGGGGATGATCGTCTAACCGCTCCAGCCGCTTCTGCCGGACGTCGGCCCGCGCCGCCTCGGCCACCGCATCGATCACCTTGGTCGTAACGTGCTCCTGCCCCCGGTCGCTGGCTTCGCGAGCGGCGTGCCGGAGAATCGACAGCCCATCTGGGCGGTTCCGGTGGCGGCGTCTGCAGAGGGACTATGAGACTCGGCAACACGGGTTGGGGCATGACTGACGATCTTCAGGGCACTGTCACAGAGGCCCAGGAGTATCTGGACTCACGGGATGGGGGTGCGGAATTGAACGAGGCTGAAACGAGGCACGGAATCATCGACCCACTCCTGACGGCGGTCGGGTGGCGCCCGATCGACATCCGGCACGAGTACGACGTACAGATGGGTTCTGCCACGAAGAAGGTCGATAGCGCCCTTGCGACAGGAGACCATCCCGACGTGTTCGTCGAGGCGAAGGCAGCAGCTAAGGACCTGAACACAACCGACGTCGACCAGCTCAAGAGCTATATGGTCCAGGAATGGGTCCAGTTCGGGCTCTTGAGCAACGGTATCTCGTTCGAGCTGTACTACCTCGTCCCGGGTGGGGAGGACGCGCCGACGATTACCTTACTTGCCCAGGAACGCCTCGACAGCCTGGTCGATAGTCCAATCCCCGAGATAGTGGATCGGGAGCACATGGCCTCAGGGCACGCCGAAGACCGGGCGGACGACCTATTGCAACTCGACACCGTTCGGACGTGGCTCAAGCGTCGTCCCGATCGCGTGGAAGCCGCATTACAGGCAGTCGGCTGTCCGCAGCCGGACGTGGAGCGATTCCTCGGTAATCTCTTCGGACGAACGGAAACCTCGTCATTCCGCTATACCGTGGAATTGTCAGTTGGTGGGGCACCGGTTCGCGTCGGTGGGGACAGTCAGAGCGAGGCGATGGCACAGGTCGCGAAGTATCTGGACCGGGAACATGGCCTGCTGGGGAAGGTGGAGCTGCCGTTTCTGGGCCGGTCAACGAAGATTCCACTGCTGAATGAGGGGCGGCCAGATGAATGGAGACGGTCTGATGATTATCCCTCCGAATACCGTTCGCATGAGCAACTCCGAGGGAACGTCTATCTCTACACCAGCCTGAATTCTCGGGGAAAGCGGAGCAAAATCAGCGAACTCTGTGAGGTCTGTGGACTGGGGGAGCCGGAATTCAACGACGCCTGGGATGGCTCGTGATAGCGGGTGAGGGCCCCAAATCTATGCTCCTGCTGACTAGGTGTTTATTATGCTCCGCTTAATTGTTGAAGGAATCAATGGAGATAACTATCACATTTCGGGACGGTCCGATTGAGGCCGAAATCCGAACATCGGAGGAAGAGGATTATGACAAGGTGCTTACCGAGCTGGCAGAGTTCGTTGACGGATACGGACCAGTCCACAGGCAACAAGAGCCTGCGGAAGACGGATCGGAGCCGGAGACTGAAGAAGACCCTCAGCAGGTGACCCTGAGTGAGTCTTCTGAAGAGTCAGATGAGGATGTTTCAAATCCAGTGGTGGCTGAGATTGATGCCACAGAATTCGAATTTTACAGCGTGCTTCAGGAAGGGCGGGTTAATGAAGACGAAGTGGAAGAGTTTCCAGCAATTCTGACGGCTCCTGATGTTCTTGGCGACTCCGAACAGGAGAGGGCAATTAACGCTGCAGCAGTCATCATGACTGTTCTTTCAGATATACATGATATCGAACGTATAAAAACAAGCGACCTTAAGAGTGCAGTTGGGGAATCAGGAATCGCTGAAAGTGTCTGGAAGAACACTTCTCGGGTTGAAGAACGTGATGTCTATTTCAATTCCCGAGGCAGAGGGGGATCCGCAACCGTCGAAATCCGCCCTCCAGGCAAAGCGGTTGGCTACGAGCAAATAGAGCGGCTCGTAGATGAATATCGGTCGGATTCGGAGGAATAGACTCCCCCCAATATTAGCTGACCTGTTCCTGTTCTCGACGGGAGACTTCTGGAATGCCCTCATCGAAGTGTTCTTCAATAATCGACTCGGCCTCTTCCGATCCTATTGACGTGATTTTCGCCATCCCTTCGTCGTAGTGTACCTTCCGTGCCTGCTTCATGTTCCCGAGTTTGCTCTTCACAGTGTGGCCGTCTGCGCCGAGAATCCACTCTGTCAACTTGTCAGCCTCCACCTCGCGACCGATAGCGTGTAGGTGCACGAGAAGTTCCTGCTCCACGTCGAGTTCGCGGCTCATAATGACTCGCTTCCCATTATAGCTATCAATATACGGATTCAGCGGCTGCGACAGTTCCTCAATCAGTTCGGCAATTTGGTCAACCTCGTCCTCATCCCCGTAGATCCGGAGTAGTTCGGCCAACATCCACGTACATAGCCTCACCGCAGTCTGGGTGTCGGAGTGATTGACCGGGACTTCCAGATTGATATGGACGGAATCGCGGTTGTTCCGCATATCATATGCTACACGCATCGCTCGGGGGATGCTGATACGGATCTCGTAGTCCAGATTTGCTGTGCCGTCGTAGTTGTTACTCTCGATTGTGTCGATGAAGGTCCCGACGCTCAGGTGATTTTGCACGCCTTCGTCAGTGTCGCTCAGAATGGCGTTGGCGAGGTTCTCGCAGAAGTTTCCGATGTGGGCTCCGGCCTCCTCGTACTTGCCGTTGGAGAGGTGAAACCGCATGTCCTGATAGTGCCGTAGCAATCGGTTGACTGATTCTTGGTGAAGGCCGGCACCAATCAGCTGCTCGCGAACGAGCTCGACGCTCATCCGTTCAACCCTTCGATGCGACCGAGGGCTTTTGGGAGGCTCTCTGCGACGAGCTTCCACTCGCCGCTCTCGTCGTCCTTCTCGACGATGTGGTCGTCGTTGAGCCCATTCATGAACTTCCGAACCGTGCTATCGTCGACATCAGCCTTCGAGTAGAAGTAGTCGTATGGGAGCGTGGGCGTATCGGCTTTTCCGCCCTCGAAGGCGTACCGTCGCCCGATGAGGTGAATCAGAATACGTTCCCTCCAGGGGGCGTCTTCGAAGTCGTCTTTTAGGCCAATTGATCCGTCTTGGAAGATACGGAACAATCTGGCAGCTTCGTCGAAGTGGCTCTCGAGGAACGACTCTGGGTCAGCAACCATCTCCTCGTTGATGCGGTCCTCAAGCCCCATCAGCCATCACCTCCTCAACCATATCGAGACCGTCCATAGTGAGCTTCCGAACCGTAGACTGCCCCTCCTTTCCATCACGCATCACCCAGCCATTCTCCTCGCAGGCGTTGAGTACGTCGCTCATGTTCGCCGGCAGGTTCATCCGGCAGGTGCGATATCCTTCTTCGATATCCCCTGTGGTGAAGCGGTCTTGGTTCTCGTATTCCTCGAGATAGTACGCGATTCCAGCAGCACGCTCCTTGTGCGTGCTGGGGTCGAATTCACGGATGAATGACTGCATGTCCGTCGCTTCATTCGCTGCCCCTGGGTTCTCCTCCAGTTTCGCCTCAAGTGCAGCAACGCGCTTTTTTAGATTCTCGATTTCGTCTTGAAGTTCGCTCTCACTCATGATTCAATCCTCTGCGAGGAATTCTTTCGCTTTCTCCAGATTGACTGACGGGAGCATGTACTCGCCATCCTCGCTACGGAGAATCCCTTCATCGTCGAGGTCGCGGACAGAGGGGTATACAGTGCCCTTCTTGACGCCACTCATGGAGCTGATATCAGACGGTGTGACCCATTCATCGTCGGCCATGCCGAGTTCGTGCAGTGCCTTTTGCGCCATGAGCGCGACAACAATCTTCCGCTTCGAATTGAGGTCGTTGTACCTCTCGTTCGGGATGAGGTCCCCGCTGTCTTTACCGATTTGAGCGTACCTGCCGACCGTTTCCGCGAGGAGTTCTTCGTTGAGCGCCTCCTCATCAACGAGGAGATCTTCTAATGTCGATTGCTCCGACATATGCGGGCCTAGATGTAGCCATACACATAATTCTTACTTGGGGCTTGGCTACCATCTGATATCTGCAACGGTTTAAGTTAGATAGGTGGAAGATAGAAATCTGCATTCAGATACAAGCCTCAAGGGCTACTCTAATTCTGCGCTCCTCTTACTGATATCAATCCCTTTCTCTGCTAAGTACTGGGTACTCTCTCGTCCCCAGTCTTCTTCTCCAGATCCCTTAGTGAGAAGGACGTACACCTTTGAATCACCGAAAGGACGCATCGTACGGCCTGCACGCTGTCCTGTTTGTGCGCGGGATGCCCCTCGTGTAGAGGCGAGAATCGCAACTTCTGCGTCGGGTAGGTCGATGCCTTCATCTCCAATTCTCGAAATGATTAGGCTGTCGAGATTGCCGTCTCTGAATTGTCGGTATCGTTCCTCGCGTTCGTCGTGTGCCGTTTCACCGTAGATGAAGGGGATTCCTAGTTCGCTGGAAAGTTCCTTACCCTGATCCACCCAATCAACAAATACGAGAGTCTTCTCCTCAGAATGCTCCGTGAGCAGTTCTCTGACGACGCTTGCTTTCGCTGGGTTTTTCGCTGCTTCGATGAGTTTCTGGCTGCCTTCTGCCTGCTGATACCGCTCTCTGGCCCGTTCGGACGCCCATGGGACCATCAGAAGTTCCACATCCGGCTGGGAGACCCATCCCTCGGCGAAGAGAGAGCCCCAGTCTGTTCCGACTGGCGGCCCGATGAGTGTGTAGATCTCCTTGGCGTCGCCGCTCTCACGGATGGGTGTCGCGCTGAGGCCCAACCGTGCTTTTGACTGAATCTCTCGGAATCGCTTCCAGGTACTCGCGACCGAGTGGTGGCATTCGTCTGCGATGACGAGCCCCCAATCTCGCTCTTGGAACAGTTTCCGGTGCCGGCTCATCGCGGCCGTGTCGTATGTGGCGATAGTAACCGAGCGGATTTTCTTCTCGCCTCCGTGGTATTGGCCGATATCGTAGGGTGTCAGGGTTGTCTTCTCGGCCAGCTCGTCTTCCCACTGCTGGGCAAGTTCTCGCGTCGGAACGAGAATGAGAGTCTCGCCACCGATTGCTTCCATCGAGGCGATGGCGGCGACTGTCTTACCGGAACCTGACGGGCCGACAAAGACGCCGGAACGACGCTCTAGGAAGTGGTCAACCCATTCGCTCTGATAGTCTCGCAACTCGAAATCATCGTTCAACTCGATATGGAGTGTCTCTCCATCCTCGAGCCGCCGTTGATCGATAACGGGGTAGCCTTCTTCGTAGAGGCGCTCTTTCACGCCTGCTTCGCCGCCGTTCCGGACACGGAGCTTTGTGTCCGAAAGGAACCTCGTGTAGTGCGTATTGTGTTCGAGCTTTCGCTTAGCAACGTTCTCGAACACTTCAGAATCATTCGCCTCAAGGACGGTGATTTCTCGTCCCTCAGAGTCGATTTCGGTCCGGAGATAGAACTGGTGTGCCCGCTGCCAGTCGTCCTGGATTCGTGACTCGAAGCCGCCATCCCATCTCTCCTCTCCGACGACTAACTTCAGCTCGTCACGGTACTGCTCAAAGTCGTCGTATGGGGCGTTCCAGACGTCTTGCTTTCCGAGTTTGTAGAGATACGAGTCCCCAGTTGAGTCTACGAGATGGGCTGCTTGAGAGAGGATACTACGGGTTTGCTGTGCAGGCTTGTCCACGGCAATTTCCCGGCGGCTCGGGAAAAACAGAACGCGCTCATCGGAAGATTGCGTCGGCGCAATCTCTTTCTGAACCTCCGTTTCCGGCGGTGCCATCGGCTCACCAGAATCAAGACTCGCATGCTGCTCCAATCCAGAGGGGTAGTATATGATGGCCCCTCCTCCGACCTGCCTTTCCTCCAAAATTCCAGAGCGGGATTGACTCTTCAGGAACTGGCGTGCTCGTTCTCGAGAACAGTTTACCCGATCCGCAATCCACCTCGACGTTACGACGGGTGTCACCTTGAGCTGGTTGACTACCGCTTCCTCAAAACGTTCTGCTGGGTAGCCCCGGTTGACCTCTGTCGAATGATTAGACATGTTTGCGCCGGCACAAGCCGGTTCAGTCTATCAGTATTGTGCCGACGCAACTAATGTTTTTCGTCGAAATCAGCAAAATGAAACTGTTTCTGTGGGGGGTCAATTCATCGCCTCTCCGATCCGCCCCTCGGTCGGTTCGGCGAGATACGGCTCGCCGAGTAATCACTCCCTCCGCTGACGGCCATCATCGTCCGGACATCGACCTGCCGCTCGACAAGATGATACGTCGCCCACGACCGCTGAAGATCGTGGTGGACGCTTCCTGACGACACTCGATTGGGCGGCAGCCTGGGCTGCAGAAACTTCTTCATCGAAGGGGTCGCCAGTGGGGGCATGCCGAACAGGCCGCCGACTCCTCGTTCTCCGTCGAATTCGGGAGGACCGACCCGGCACAAATGACTGAATATCCAAACCCTGAGGCAGACTTCCACAGTCGGCTCTACGTCCGGCTCGCGGACTACCTGGACGCAACGCCGGATGCGCCGTTCTCCGAGGTCAGCATCGAGGAGAACACGGCGGGTGGACGGGCCGATATCCTGGTCGATAGCCACGAGGTCGGAAGTGTCGTTATCGAGGTCAAGCGTACCGACGTGAATCCGCGGTCGAAAGACGTGATTCGCCAGGCCCGAAACTACGCGGATGCCGTCGGAGCCGACTTCTTCGCAACCTGCAACGCGAACGACTTCTTCCTCTTCGACTACCGTGGTGAATTTGAGGTCCGCAACGTCGATTTCTACTATCTCAATCTCCGCGGCCAGACTCTCTCGGACTCGATTCCCGAGATTCTGAACACGGTCGTCCACCTCTACCAGGAGAACCGGCTCCCACAGCAGCACGAGCGCGAACGAATCGTCGGAATACTCCGGAGCTTCCATTCATCAGTCTGGCCCACGCTGAAGTACCTCGCTGGCCGAGCGTACGAGAGCAACGAGCAGTTCATCCAACTGTTCGATACCTGGGTCCGTGAGAACGATTATGTCGGCCTTCCGGAGGACAAGCAGCTCGAACTGGCCGCGAAGCAGTACGCGTATCTCCTTACGAATCGGGTCCTCTTCTACGAGGTTGTTCGTGAGCGGACTCCGGAGCCGATCAGTACGGAGAGCGGCTTCCAGTTAGACTCGCTCATTGGCGAGGCCTCGATTGATGTCCTCGAGGACCACCTTTCGCGAAAGTTTGAGGAAATCATCAGTGAAGTCGACTATGAGCCGATTTTCGACCCAGATACCGGGTTGTTCGAGGCCTTCCCCCACAACACGAAGACACGGCGAGCGATGGCGGACCTCATCGAGAACATCGAGCACCGCTCGATTACCGATATTGATGAGGACCTGCTTGGAGAGATATACGAGGAACTCATCCCTGCAGAGGAGCGGAAAGCCCTGGGACAGTACTATACCCATCCGAAAATCGCCGAGACGATCGTCCGATGGGCGCTCCCCGACGATGCGAACCATCAGGGCCTCGACGATGCCGATACGCTCCCCCGCGTGCTCGATCCGGCTTCCGGGAGTGGTACCTTCACCGTCGAGGCGTATCAACAGGTTGCGAATTTTTCCGGGGCAGCTACTCACCAGGACATCGTCGACCACCTCGTCTCGGTCGATATCAATCGGTTTCCACTGCACCTCACCTCGCTCAACATCGCGAGTCAGAACATCGAGGAAGAGACGGACAGCATCCACGCCTACCATTCCTCGTTCTTCGACATCGATCCGGAGACGGATCCGCTGATTTCGAGCCGCCTCTCGAAATCCGAGACCTCGCTCGGAGAACTCGGGACGTTCGATGCCGTCGTTGGGAATCCACCCTACATCCGCCAGGAGAATCTCTACCCCTCGAAAGAGCACTTCCGGGCGCATCTGAAAGCGTTCGGCCGATCTGACCGGACCACGTACTACGATGGAAGCAAGAGTCTGAGTAAGAAGAGCGACGCCTACATCTACTTCGTGACGCACGGGGCGAAATTCCTTCGTGAGGGTGGCCGGCTCGGTTACATCATCCCGACGAAGTGGATGATGACCGATTACGGAAAATCGTTCCAGGAGTTCCTCTTCGACCACTTCAAAATCGAGGCTGTGGTCGGGTTCAGCGTTCGTGCTTTCGAGGACGCCCTGGTGGATACGGCGCTCCTCCTACTTGAGCGGTGTGAGGATGCGGAGGAGCGAGCAAACACGGTCACGAAATTCATCCGACTCAAGAAGTCGATGGAGGTTGAGCACATCGTCGACACGGTTCGATTCGGCGAGGAGATTCCGGAGGGGGATGACATGCTCATCAAGACCCGCCCGAATTATCGGACCGTCGCCATCCAGCAATCGGATGTCGCCGAAATCGAGTCCGGCAAGCTCGGGCACTTCCTCAGTGTTCCCCAGGATATCATTCGGCTCGTCGAGCATCCGAAGCTGATTCGCCTCTCGGATATTGCCAACGTCGCGTACGGCAACAAGACTGGTGCGAACCCGTTTTTCTTCCTCGATAGCGAGGACCTCGACGAGTGGCCGATCGACGAGCGGTTCCTCACGCCCGCGATTAAGAGCATCCGCGATACCGAATCGCAAGAGGTCACGGCGGAGACGACCGACCGATATCTCCTCGACGTCCACGACTACGTTGCTGAGGTTGAACGGACCGGAGGTCTCGCAGATGGCTCGGACCTAACCGAACGCGTCAAGCGCGCTCTGAAGCGCGATGGGTACGATACGCTGGCGTCGTACATAGAGGCTGGAGAGCGTGAGGGCTACCACGAACGGAACACGTGTGCAGCACGTGAGGTCTGGTTCAACCTGGGCGAACTGAAGACGCCGGAGATTCTCCATCCGAAGTTCTTCAACGACCGCATCATCCCGATGTGGAATCGAGATCGGTTAGCGCCGAGTAACGCCGTCGACGGCATCTACCTCGACGAGGGAATCGATGACGAGGTGATGATTGGGATCCTGAATTCGACAGTCCACAAGGTGATGCTGGAATGTTGGGGGCGGGCAGAGGGCGGTGGGGCGCTCCAGTTGATGACCTACGAGATGGAGTCGCTCCCACTCGTCGACCCAGCCCTCATCGAAGGCGACCAACGCCAGCGGTTCAAAGCGACGGTCCGTCGCTTGTTGGACGGTGATGACGGTGCACAGGATGCGCTCGACGAGATTATCCTCGACGCCCTGGGAGTCGATTTCTCGGTCCAAGAACTCCAGGAGATGCAACAGACCATCGCTGAACGGCGGATTCGGAGCGGCGATGAGGTGGAAGTGATGATGGAACGAATCGACGAGTTCGACGATGTCGGGACGCAGTCGTTCGCCACCAGCGTGAGTGACGATGACGAGAATACGACGCTCGGGGAATTCGTCGACGGATAACCCTCGTCGTCCTGGCGATTACACACTCATCGCTTCCCCAATCCGCCCCTCGGTCGGCGCGGCGAGATACGGCTCGATCGCCGAGTAATCACTCCACCCGCCGACGGCCATCATCGTCCGGACGTCGACCTGCCGCTCGACGAGATGATACGTCGCCCACGACCGCCGGAGGTCGTGACTCGACACTTCCCGCCACCGATCGGGCTGAGAAGCCTCCTCGGCAACCTCTGCAGCGGCCTCCTTCACCCACCGGCGCACACTCGATTTCGAGACCTGCACCCACGCCTCACCAGTCTCCCGCCCGCGCTCCCGTGAGAACCGCCGGACGTTCGCCTCGACCGGCTCGGGCATCCAGGCGTCCCGCACCTTCGGCGCCCCACCCGAGGTGTTCTTGCCCCGGACCTCGAGGAACCAGCACTCACCTTTCTCACTCCAGCGTAACTCGGCATCCCCAGGATACGCCACCTCGTCGGCCCGCAACCCACACCGCCCCATCAGCTGCAGCGCAATCTCTCGTTCCCAATCCGACCGAGCCGCGGCCGCTTCGAGCTGGTCGAGTTCCTCACGATCGAGCCAGCACTTCGTCACGGCCCCGCCATCGTCCAGGCGAACCATGGCCGGGTTTGCAGGCCAATGCGTCTAGTTCTTTCGCCGGTCCGCCCCGATATCCAGTGGAAACGGGGGGGTAGCTGGGGAGTAATAGACGAGTTGTCTACCAACCCGATTACGAGATAGGAAACGCTCAGTCAGTGATAGGTTTCAGAAACCGTGCTGAATACAGTGCGCATCTACACCATGCCTACGAGTGGTAATTCTCCGGCGCACCGTCTCGGTGACCCGACTCGTTTCAGCCTGAGTGAGAGGAATACGGTTGGTTGGAGAGCATCGCGGCCAGTTCGGTCAGCAGTGCCTCTGCCGAATCATGACCCCGGTATCGGATGTGGTGAGTACGAGTGTCGTGCTCAATCCACCTGTTCGATTCGAGCTTCGGGAGGTGTGTGTGCGTCAGTTCGAGAACGACTCGCTCTCGGTCCATCTCAGGGACGCGCCGGGTAATGTGCTCGGCCACCTCCTCCAGCGTGGCTGTATTCGTTGCTTCGATGTTCTCGAAATAGTGGATGACCTCCCGACGGAGGTGATGACGAAGGGTATCCAGCAACCTGTCCATCATCTGGGCCTTATCCGGATAACACGCTGTATGTGACACGGTGACATTACTATTGGTGTAGAACAGTGATAATTCCTCCGCCCATTCCAAATCGACCATACGGTTGAGACCGATTTGCGGACTACACCCTCTGTATCGGTCACGCTCAAACTGTCACTTTGCGAGATGGTAAGTGGATTGTCCCTCGCTCCGGGTCCGAGTAGTCCCACAACTCGGCTACCCGCAACCGTGTAGACAGCCCACCAGTCGGAAACGATGAGCACCATACGACGCGTCGCACAGCAGGCCTGTCAACGACCAACCTCTCGGGGCCACGAACGACGCCAGACAATTTCTCAGCGGAATCGTTGAATTGCACCGGCCGTTGAACAGCGCCATGAAAATTTTCACGAAATTTTTTATTTGCTATGGCCGTACGCCGAGCCGATGAAAGACGGCTATGATTTGGCTGATTCAGCGCCGGGTCAGTACATGCCGTTGCGAGAGGACAAGCAGCTGTCGAAGGCGTATTTTCCGGATCGGCTCCCACCGTCGCTCACGTTGTCCGATGACGTAGTCGAGGCGTATGGCGACGCGATGTGGGCGCTGGGCCGCCTCGACGGATTGGGAAGCGAAGTCTCGAACCCGGGCGCGGTGTTCGGTTCCTTCGTCTACAAGGAGGCCGAACAGTCCTCGCAGGTCGAGGGGACGGCGGTGACGCTCTCGGATATCTACCGATTCGAGGTCGAGGGCGCCCAGCTCGGCGAGGGACAGCCGACCGACGAGTACGAAGCCGACGTGCGAGAGGCGCGTAACTACATCCGGGCACTCGACGAGGCGGTCGACTACCTCACGACCGCTGGTCGGTCGCGCGAGAACCTCACCGCCGAACTGATCAAACAGCTCCATGCGACGCTGCTCTCGGGCGGGCGGACCGACGAGCCGGACCCACTGCCTGGAGCGTATCGCCCGGACTTTGCGGTCATCCAAGAGTCGAATCCGAACGCCCTCGGAACACGCATCCGATTCGTCCCGCCGAAAGCGGAGATGGTCCCGCGGCTGATGGACAACCTCGAGGAGTATCTGCAGTCGGGCAGTCGGTGGCCGCCACTGATCGATATCGCGGTCGCACACTACCAGTTCGAGACGATTCATCCATTCAAGGACGGCAACGGTCGGGTAGGGCGACTGCTGGTGGTGCTGATGCTTCTGGCGATGGATTTACTCCACTATCCGATGCTCTACCTGAGTTCCTACATCGAGCGCCACCGCGACGAGTACGCCGATCGGCTACTGGCCGTGAGCGAGCAGGGCGACTGGGAGGCGTGGTTGCAGTTCTTCCTCCGGGGCATCCGCGAGCAGGCCACGGAGGCGTTCGTCCGCGCGAAACTCCTGCTTCAGCTCCGTCACGAGTACGACCAGCAGTATGCCGCCGCCCCGAAGTCCGTCCAGCGGCTCATGGCGGCGCTGTTCGAGGAGCCGTACTTCTCGGTCACCGAGGCAGCCGACATGATCGAGATGACCTACCAGAGCGCGAACAACGCCGTTGGGGAGCTGGAAGCGGACGGCGTCATCCGAGAGATAACGGGGAACCAGCAGAACCGCGTCTTTCGGGCCGAGGAGGTCATGGAGATCGTTGAGCGACCGGCCGAGGCGCTGCCGGCCGACGACGACCTGGTAGACGTGGAAGCGGCGTGGACGCTCCCAGAGCGGTGACGCCAGTGAGGGTGGCCTTCAGGGAGCCGTATCCTCGGCGACGAGCTGGCGGAACTGTTGCTCCCCGGAGGTACCATCGCCGGGCGCTCTTGCCCCGCTACTGGGCGCCCAGTCGTTGACTGACTTGAGCAGCACGGGCGACGCCTCTTCTTGCCCATCCGAGGGCGCCTCCCGAACCACTGCGGGCACGGGACCGTCCGCATCCGGCCGATGCACCCGCCGCGTCCCGTCCGCGTCGGGCGCGGCGCCGGCGCCGTTCGCGAGCGCGGCCTGATTCGTACACCCCGGACACGCATGGAGCGCATCGTCCTGGTCGCCGAACACGCGTGCGTAGGCCATACTGACGGTTGCTCCACACCCCTGGCACTCAGCAGAAGGCATAGCCCGCCGTGACGGGGCACGCCGAAAACCCCCGCCCGCCGAGTGACGGCTGTCCGGACGATGTCAAAACGGGATAGGGCTTTAGTGCGGGTCCAGCCGTCCCCCTGTCCATGAGCCAGGCCGCGCCACTGGTCCTGCTCGGGTCGCGCCGCATCCAACAGACGGGCAACAGCCACGCCGTCACCATCCCGACCGAGGCTCTCGAAGCGATGGGTGTCGAGAAAGGCGACGAGGTGCTGTTGACCTACGACCGCGAGAACGAGCAGTTGCAGATCGAGCACGACACGGACGCGTTCTTCGGAACATCACAGTAGGCCAGTCCGCCATCTTCCGCCTCGACCTCGAGGCCATCTCGACTGGCACAGCTCCATTCCACCTGAGGACAGATATAATGGATTTCGGCCGAAAGCCGGGGATGGATGTCAAAGACAGTCTATCTCATTATTCCAAAAGAGAAGGCTGCCAGGGTGATCGAAACCAAGCATTCCAAGTACGAGGTATATTCTGAAAGCTCGGATACAATCAAGATACGGCACTCAACGAATCATGGTTGGCGGGCGACACTAACCGACTACAAGTACACGGGCGAACGAATCGAGTTCCCCGACGGGAGCGTAGAGACGGGCGTGGTTGGGACGAAGATGAGCTACGATACCGATATTTCCTCGTCTGTACTCGACGACACGCTCTCAGAGTACATCGAAATCGAGCCATGACCTCTCTCGACTATTAGTCCGCCCCAACTGACACACCGCCCGCCACGTCGAGCGACACCTCCCCGGCGAACGAGCAGTCCTCAGCAGAACACTGCACCGTCACCCCACTGACCGCGTCCACCCGCGGTCCCTGCAACAGCCCGACACCGATAGCGCGCCCACAGTCCGGGCACGACACCGGCTCCAGTTCGCGTGGCCGATGCCGCCGGGCACAGTCCATACAGGCTCGCTTCGCCGGATACACCGCGTTCACCCGGACGATACGATACTCCACGTCGGTCGTCCCGTTGCACCCACCACACGCGGGCTGCGCTTCTCCGCGGGCCGCAGCGACGGGCTCGGGGAAGTGATACACGTCCGAACTCCCGGTCGTCCGACACACGACCCATGGTACCTGCGTGACCAACTCCTCGAGTGATTCCAGTGCGTACCGCCGGTCTGCCTCGTACCAGTTGGCGGCCTCGAGGACGTGGACGCCCGCCTCCTGCCGGTCGGCATAGGTCTCGAGGAGCAACCCACACGCGGTCGCGTCACCCTGGCCGCTCGTCCGAACCCGCACCGCGTGCTTGTGCTGGCGGGCGTCGGGCGTGTGCTGGAGGTCCTGTTCGACGACCTCCTGGACGGCCCAGGTCCGCCGGTCGCCGTTGATCACCACGAGGTCGTCCGCGGTGAGTCCGGTGAGCGTCTCGGCGAGCGCCGGCGCGACGGGCTGGGTGTCCACACCGTCGGGGAGCTGGTCGCCGTCCATGCTCAGTCCCCACCGATGGCGTCCGGGTCGGCCTCGTACAATCGCCGGGAGAGCCCGTTGCTGGGTGGTTGCCGTAACTCGAGGCCGTGCTTCTCGGCGGCCCGATACACCGTCCGCTTCGAGACGTCGTGAGCGGTGGCCAACTCGGCCACGTCGAACCCTGCCGCGAGCGCCTGTTCGAGATACGCCCTGTCGCGGTAGCCTCGTGCGGGGAACGCCTCCAACTCGAGGGCGTCGACGAGTTGCGCCTGCAGGGTGGTCGGTGCCTCGCGAGGCGGACTCATCGTGACCACCGGCACGGTGAGGGCTGTGAGTCGGAGCGACCGGTCGTCGGTGTGCGCACGGGCATAGCTGCAAGCTTCGACTGCGGCTAGTAAACTCTTCTCCCAAACTAGTAATCCATGCCTGCTGAGGTAGATGGGGCCTCTCTGACAGATCGCTCGTGCTGAATATAGAGGATGGTTAGTGAGTCAGCGACTACAATGGATGCGTTCGGGACGTTCGCTCAGAACGACTCTGATTCTCCAGCGAGGACTCGGTAGCTTTCCAGCGTCCCAGCCATCGAGGGACTCTCCTCATCGTCTTTGCGCTGGGTCCCGTAATCCATCCACTGTCCACTGGTGAAGCTATACATCTCGAACCCGGTGTTCGTCTCCAGAACGACATCGACGACCGCGTCGTCTGGTGACCCAGGTGGAATGACCACCGAGCGGATGTCGGTCGTATGGTCCATCACCCAAACAGCGACAACGTCTCCCTGGTCGGTGAGATGGGCTTTTGCTTCCGCCTCCGAGAGGGGTCTGTCGGGCCACCCCTCGGCGGGCTCGGGTTGCTCCATAGCATGCATAGCAGCGCGAGACGTATTGCCTTTGTCTCGACGGACCACTGCGATATGCGCTCTGTATTCAGCACCGTGTCCGGAACCTATCAGCAGCTCAGACCAGTGACTACGCCACCGATTTATGTCCTCCAATTCCCCTCGCCGCGAGCCCTGACGATCCCATCCGAACCCACTGTCGGGAGCACCCCCCTCGCCCTCGACATTCAACCACGCGCGCGTACGAGCGATGTCAGCGAACTGTGAGGAACTGCCCTGGAACCACCATCGGAATCGATGGGGGTGAGGTATCGATTCTACTGTGCAAACACTGTCCGGACACTGTGCAGACGATTCGAGGGTCCTAGGGGGACGAAAACGTGGCCCTGGTATGGCAGCCACAGCGAACTGCTGCATGCGGAAGTACCGCCAACTCTCGACGCGAAACTACGGCCTCTCGCTGGTGTCGGAGTGGCTCGGGGCCGTCGACGTCGAGGTGGGCGACAGGATCGGCATCGACCGGGCGACGACCGATGCCGGCGACCCGTGCTTCGTCCTCCGGCTGGCCGACTACGATGCCGACCGTGTCGACTTCGAGGTGCAGGTTCGGGACCAGCACGGAACGAGCATCATCTCGGTGCCGGAACTGGTCGCCGAGTGGGCTGCCCTCGAGCGCGGGGAGCGGGTGTATTTCGAGCGGTCGGCCGATGGTCGCGAGGTACGGATTCACGATACGCAGCAGTTGCGGCTGGAGGCCTGAATCGGCTCTATCGACACGTCTCCTGAAGGCGGACCCTCGCTCCGGCCTCTGATTCCGCGGTCCCGAAGAGTACAACTAGGTGCGGCTGAAGCGCCTCACCCATGACCAGTGGCGGGCGTGAGGAGCCGCCCTATGAGGTAATCGACTATCTCGATGCGAACGGCCCTGCACCAGGTGCGGACCTGCCGACCGAGACGAGTGGACGCCGACTGCTCGGTGGCGAGCCGCTACTTACGATTCGAGGCGCACGGAATGGCGCTGGTGCGGACTTCGGGAAACAGGTCGTCCCGGTCTATCACCTCGCAGAGCACACGCCGACCGAGGTGATCGATGCCTTCCTCGACACGAACGACCACCTCCTCGAGCACGGCACCGCGAAAGGCCTGGTCCGACGGTTCGGTGGGCACGGGCCGGACTGGCGAGACGCCGCCCGAATCGTATTGGAGGACGAGTACGGGATGTCGACTGGCGACACCGGTCCCGAGTCGAGAGGCGAACCACAGACGGTGAAATGCCCGCGCTGCGAGGAGTACGTCGACGACCTTGGTTCTCACCTCCGAGACGTGTGTGAGTGAGTTCTACCGCCGGGCTGCGGTCAGTAAGGGACATCGCGCAGCACGACTACTTGAACGCCCCCTGACTTCGGTGTGGTTGAAGACGAGGAGCCGACCTGTGTCAGCAGGAAGAAGCGGCCATGAGAGTACCTGTGTGCATATCCGGAATCGCGATGGACATCCACACGGCAGAATGTGGATGCGCTTCCGTCGACGCGAACCACCTTCCCTGTGAACCAAATCCTCGACACCGCAGCTGAGATGGAGGTGTAAACGACGGGCCGACGATAGGGTTGCCTAATCCTTACATCGGAACAAAGCAGGAATCTACACCGAGCACGCCGCGGTATCTCAATCGCCGAGACCGAGTCGAAGCGCCCCGCTACTCTGGGTACCCAGGGGCGCCCCGTCGCCACGAGACTCGATTATCGTCCCACACTCGGGACACTCGTAGTCGAGATGGTCGGCGTGGACTTCGATAATCCAGTCGCCATTGATGCGACTTGCATGCGTACAATTGGGACAGTAGAGTGTCGCCTTGAGGGGCGGCTGTCGCTCGGCGGATGTATTGGAGGGAGCCATTCCATATTCTAGCGTTCGACGGCTGATAACGGTGCCGTCTGCCCCCGCGAGCCGACAGTAACTTACTCCAGACCGACTCTCTGCTTGAGATACGATTTTGCCAGGCGAGCATCGCGATGCAATTCAGCGAGCAGCTGCCGCTCAGCCGATTGATCAGGGTTGGAGATATACAGGATTGGGCCTGAAAACGGATAAACAGGAGGTATCACGGTGTCGGCCTCGCCGACGGACACAATCCTGGCCGCGACGCGGAACTGCCCGTATTCTTGAGGGCGCTGAGCGGTGTGGGGTATGGTTTTTCGCTCGCGCCCTTAGGCGCACTCCCTAAGGGGGTTTTCCCGCTCCCTGGGAACAGCAGACGCCGATCCAGCCGTCCACGGGCCTCGTGCAATATGGCGGGAGAACTGGACCAGCGTCTACAGGCGGTAAGAAGGATTATCGTATTTAAACGATTCTACTGCTGCCGAGTGTTGCCACTACCGAGTCGCTACGCCGAGTCGAGGATGACGCCGGGCTTCGAGGTCGTCGCATCGCCGCGATTCGACCACTGGACGAGCATCTCCCGAAACGCCGCCGCGTCGTGGCCGTCCTGGACCCAGGCCGAGTAGCCCTCGAGCAGCGCCTCCCGGATCGTCGGGTAGTGGTCGGCCTTCAGGTCCGAGAGAACCGTGTCGATTCGCACCCGGACCCGGCCGTCGTCCTTGCGCTGGAGCACCTCGACGGCGTACTCGTTGAGCCACTGCTGGAACGCCGAAGACTCGGCCCGCTGCTGGTTCATCGTCACCAGCTGGCTTGCCCGGTCGGCGGCGTTCCGGATGTGGTGCTCGGTGGACTCGACGATGCCCCGGATCTCCTGGGCGATCTTCCGACTCCCGAACCGGATCTCGCCGTCGTCGCTCCGGAGGATATCACCCATCCGTTCGAGCGCGCGATACAGCGTCGAGACCGAGTGCCCGGCCCCATCGGCTAGCTCGCGGTAGTCCTGGCCCTCGCCATCCTCGACGAGCCGCTCGACGAGGTCGACATCGGCATCGGTCATCTGCCGCAGCGCCGTGACGACCAGCGCCTCCTGCTGGGCCTCGACCTCGGGCGTCGGGTCGTCGTACAGCCGGACGTTGCGGTCCGTCGCCGCCGGCTCGAAGTGGTCGTCGGCGATGAACGTGGTCGCGTCGGGCCGCACCGGGATGCCGGACCAGCGCAGCGTGTTGAGGATCGACTCCTCGAGTTCGGCGCCGAGGTCGTGGCGGTCCGACCACGACCACGCCGACCCGTCGAGCGACTTCCGGGCGAGCGCACCCACCTTCGGATGGTAGAGTGGGTCCTCGTCGGCACCGTCGTCCTCGGAGTCCCGGACGTGCTTCGGATGGTAGTGCTTGAGCTGCTTCCCGGCCGTGTGCCCATCGATCAGCCGCTGGGCATCGGCTCGCGGGAGGATGAGCCGGTGGTTGTACCCGACGACGTCCTCGTTATCGAGCTTCAGTTCGGCCTTCGAGCCGCGCTCGTCGGCACAGAGCATCAGCAAGCGGCGCATGATGCCGTCGTTCGAGATGTACTTCTTGGCCATCCCGCGGCGCACCCGGACGTAGCGCTCGTACTCGTAGATGCTCGACCAGTCGTGCAGCGCCGCGAAGTAGTGGGGACTGACCTGCATGCCGGCCGCCTCGGCGAGGCCCTGGACGAACTCCCACAGCAGCCCAGGATACGCGTCGGGCTCGATGTTCGACCCCTGGAAGTGGACCGCGACGCCCTCGTCCGGGCCGTCGTCGTGGTCGAACGGCGTGTTCACGTCCTGGCCCTCCCACGACTCCATGTCCGACCACCGTGGTTTCACCTCGAACGTGACCTTGCGGCGGTTGTGCTCGCCGGCGCCGCGGGCTTTGAGCTGCCACTCGTTGAGCGGCTCGTCGACGGGATCCTCCTCGCGGGGTGCGAGCCCGCCGTCGGTGTCGGTCAGCATGACCTCCCAGGTCTCCCCGTCGACGGGCACCTCGAGGTTGCCGACGTACCCGCCGTGGCCCTCGATGAGGAGTTTCCCGAGCAACCAGTAGGGGCTGGCGCCGTGCTCGGTGTAGACGAGGTGGCCTTTCACCTCGTGGGGCGCGGTCTCGACCAACGCCATCAGTCGCCACCTCCGTCGGCGTCGCTGCGGCCCTGTACGCCGCCATCAGTGCGGGCCGCTGCCTGGTCGGTCGCATCAGAGCGATTGCCCTGCGTGCCGCTCGCACCGTTCTCACGGACGTCGACATGACCGCCCTCTAACTCGGCCCGGCGGCGATTGAGCGCCGCCATGACCTCCTCGCGTGGACACTCGGGGCGGTCGAGCTGGGCCTCGGCGCGCTGGTACCGCTGCACGGCTGCGACGGTCCGGAGCCCCCGGATGCGTTGCTGGAGCTTCTGCTTTGGCGGCATGGCCTCGGGCTCGTCGACGTAGGCCCCGCGCTCGAGCGAGACGTCCAGGAAGCGCTCGGGCTTGTCACGAGCCGGTGCGAGGGATTTGTCGTCGTCGCCGTGGCCCGCACAGAGGTCGGCGCCACACTCGGAACACCGATACACGAACTCCGAGCGGGCACCGCACACGGGACAGGGCGCGTCGGCATCGCCATCGCGGTCGGTTGTGAATCGGGCTTCGCGCCAGTCAGGCATCGGGCGACACCTCCGTCAGGGTCTGCTGGCTGGCATCGACGAACGTGGGCGCGTACTCGGGGTCGAAGTTACACAGCAGCCGCTCGGTGACTTCCTTCGTGCGGCCGTCGTCTTTCCCGCTGTCGTGGTTGTACTCGCGGGTGACCTCGTCCCAGTCCGTGTACAGGTCCTGAGGCCGGTCGGTGTACGAGACCAGCGCGTACCCCTCGATATCGGTCAGCGCCGCGGCGAGGTCAGCGTGTTCGAAGCCATCGACGCGGTACGTACTCTCCTTGTCGAGATACGGCGGGTCACAGTAGAAGACGGTACTCGGCGAATCGTACCGCTCGATGAGCGCCTCGAACGAGTTGTGTTGAATCGAGACGCCCTGCAGCCGCTCGCAGGTCGCCTCGATGTGCTCGGGGACGTTCGCCCACGCCGAGGCCTCGCTCGAGAGGGTCGCGATGGTATCTCGCTTGAACCCGCTCGGGGTGTCGTACTTGCCGCCGAACTGGCTGTACCGCAAGAAGAGGAAGCGGCCGGCCCGCGCGACGGGGTCCTCGGGTCGCTCCCCGTTGTAGAACGCCTCGACGTACTCGGCGTGCAACTCCTCGCTGAAGGGGGTCCGCCGCACCCACGCGAGAAGGTCGTCGGGCCGGTCCCGGGCGATCTCGAAGAACTGGACGATATCGCGGTCTAAATCGTTGTAGACCTCGATGGCGCTCCGGGGCTTGTTCAGCAGGACCGCCGCGCTGCCGCCGAAGGGCTCCACGTACGTGGTGTGGTTGGGCAGGTGGTCGGTCACCCAGTCGACGAGCCGCGTCTTCCCGCCGACGTACGGGAACGCACTCAGCGCCATCAGGCACCACCTCGGTCAGGGTACTGCGTGTCGAGCAGCCGGTCGAGCACCTCACGCTCGACGCCGGCGATGGGATCCGCGTCGAACCCCATCGAGAGGGCGAGCGTACACCGCCAGCGGTCGGCGCGGGGCCGGTAGCCACTGTCCTCCTGGCACTCGTAGTCGCGATAGGTGGTGGCCGAGCGGTCGCCGGTGACGTACAGCACGCGGATGACGTGGCGGTTCCCCAGCTCGCCGTTCAGGCGCCCCCGAACCATCAGCACGGCGTAGCCGACGTGTTCGGTCGCCCGGCGGTCGGCCTGGTCGAAGCGGGCTGCGCGCCACGACTCGGGAAGCGTGCGGGGCTCGGTAAGTGCGCGGAACGCCGAGTCGTTGGGGAAGAACGTGGCGAGGACGGCCTGGTCGGTGGCCTCGTGACTACCGGTCGCCATCAGCGCTCACCCCCGTCCAGTGCTGTCCGGTCTGGGCCCCGAATCTCGATTTGTGAAATCGCCGGACGGCGGCGCCCCGCGACCAGAGTCTGGTTGGGCTCTCCTCTCAGAGAGGGGTTCTCAGATTCGAGAACTCGCCCGTCAGACTCTCTTGTGGGTTTATTCCGCGGTTCCGGGTTGGCCCGGAACACATAAAATTTCTGATGGGCCCTGCCGGATTTGAACCAGCGCTCACCCGGTCTCCCATTGAGCCCATCTTGTCGGATGGGCGTCAAGTATGAGCCGGGGGCTTTGAACCAGACTAAGCTAAGGGCCCTACCGCAATCTGACGGACCGACCGTCTTGAACGTGCCGGAGGCGGCTGCTCTCCGACGGGGGTGAGCGGCTCGGCGCCACTCCCGATACGCGACCGCCCGAACACCTTCGGGTGGCGTTCCCGTGTGTCGGGGAGCCGGCCCGAGATACTTCACCCATCCCGTGGCAGCCGGTCATATGCAGGTCTCCCGTCGAACGATCGCGAAGCTGCTCGCGTTCGCGTTCGTCGCGAACCTCGTCGTGATGGGTGCCGGGGCGTGGTACTCCTACGAGCACGCGCCGCCCATCCCCCGCGAGTTCGAGGGGCCCGACGGGGAGACGGTCGCGACCGCCGAGCAGGTGCGGGCGGGGAAGGTCCAGTTCCAGCGCAACGGGCTGATGAACCACGGGTCGATCCTCGGCAACGGCGCGTACTACGGCGTCGACTACACCGCCGACGCGCTCGACCTGAAGGTCGATGCGATGCGGGACTACTACGCCCGTGAGCGCTACGGCGACGAGTACGCGGCGCTCCCGGGGCCCGAGCAGGCCGCCGTCGACGACCGCGTCGAGGCGGACCTCGCGAGCACGGACACGACCTCGCCCGTCCAGCTGTCGGCCGCGGAGGCGTACGCCCACGAGCAGGTGCGCGAGACGTACGTCGAGCGGTACTACGAGGGCGACCGGGAGCGCGGTGTTCCGGCCGGGATGATCGAGACGGCCGACGACGCGCGTCGGTTCGCGGACTTCGCGCTCTGGACCGCCTGGATCGCCCACACCGAGCGCCCGGGGAGCGAGCACACCTACACCAACGACTGGCCGTACAACCCCGTCGCGGGCAACGCGCCGACGGCGGCGGCGATGACGTGGAGCGTGCTCGCGATGGTCCTGCTCGTCGCGGCGGCCGGCGGTGGCATCTGGCTCTACCGCTCGCTGGACCTCCCCGACCCGGAGGTCGCGGGCATCTCGGTCCCGGAACCTGACGCGGTGGACCTGCTCCCGAGCCAGCGCGCGGCGACGCGGTTCATCCCCGTCGCGGCGGGGCTGTTCGCCGCGCAGACGTTGCTCGGCGGGTTGCTGGCGCACTTCTACATCGAGCGCGACGGCTTCTTCGGCCTGGGCGCGCTCGTCGGCGTCGACGTGTTGCAGGTCCTGCCGTTCGCGCTGGCGAAGACGTACCACATCGACCTCGCGGTGCTGTGGATCGCCACCCTGTGGCTGGGCGCCGGCCTGTTCCTCCCGGCGCTGTTCACCCGGTTCGAGCCCTCGAACCAGGCGCGCTACGTGAACGTCCTGCTGGGCGCGCTCGTCGTCGTCGTGGTCGGCGGGTTCGCGGGCATCTACCTCGGGTCGAACGGCTACCTCGGGGACTGGTGGTGGCTACTCGGCAACGAGGGGCTCGAGTATCTGGAGGTGGGGAAGGTGTGGCAGTTCGGCCTGCTGGTCGGCTTCGGCCTGTGGACCCTGCTGGTCGCGCGCGGGTTCAAGCCGCTGCTGGACAACGAGCCGCGGTACGGGCTGGCGCACATGATCCTGTACGCCGGCGGCTCCATCGGCCTGCTGTTCGTCGCGGGGATGCTGTACACGCCGGGGACGAACATCGTGATGACGGAGTTCTGGCGGTGGTGGGTCGTCCACATGTGGGTCGAGGGCGCCTTCGAGTTCTTCATCGTCGCCGTCGTCGGCCTGACGCTGGTCTCGATGAACCTCCTGCGGCGCGAATCGGCCGAGAAGGCGGTGATGGTCGAGGCCCTGCTCGTGATGGGGACCGGCGTCATCGGCGTCTCGCACCACTACTGGTGGATCGGCCAGCCCGACATCTGGGTCCCGCTGGGGAGCGTCTTCTCGACGCTCGAACTCATCCCGCTCGTGTTCATCCTGTTCGAGGCCATCGCGGAGTACCGCACCCTCGGGAACGCGGGCGAGTCGTTCCCGTACCGCCTGCCGTTCATGTTCATCGTCGCGAGCGGCGTGTGGAACTTCGTCGGCGCGGGCGTGCTGGGCTTCTTCATCAACCTCCCGCTCGTCAACTACTACGAGCACGGCACCTACCTCACCGTCGCGCACGCCCACGCCGCGATGTTCGGCGCGTTCGGCTTCCTCGCCATCGGCCTCGCGACCTACATGCTTCGGCTCACGGTCGACCCCGGGCGGTGGACCGAACACCGGCTCCGGTGGGCGTTCTGGTGCTGGAACCTCGGGCTCGCCGTGATGGTGTTCGGCTCGGTCCTGCCGGTCGGCATCCTGCAGCTGGAGGCGGCCTTCACGCAGGGGTACGACGCCGCCCGGTCGCTGGCGTTCTACGAGGGCGGGCTGGTGCAGGCGCTGTTCTGGGCGCGCCTACCGGGTGACACGCTCATCATCGTCGGGACGCTGCTGTTCGGCTACGACGTGGTCCGCAAGCGGTTCCGGTTGCGCGCCGTGACGCCGGAGGACGAGCGCACGCCCGCCGACGAAGGGGTGCTGGCCGACGACTGACGGGCCTTCGCCGCCCGACACGGCCCCACCCGCCGACCGGCATCCACTGTCGGAAACGGAAGACACGTTTAAGTCCGCCGGCGACTGCTGCCGGAAGGCCTTCACGCGCCGAGCACGTACCTGTGAATACCGAACATGTCCGAAAGCACCCTTCCGCCGCCCCGGGACTCGGCCCCCGCTCCGCAGTCCATCTACGCCTGGCTCGCCTGCCCGGCGTGTGGCTCCCGTGAGGTCGTCCGTGGCCCACGCCACGCCGACGACACGGTCGAGATCACCTGCGAGGAATGCGGACTGACCGGTCGCTACGGCCTCTGAGCGGCCGTCGACTCTCCGTTCTCCCGCCCCGAGTAATCGGAATCCGTTTATACCGGTGCCCCCTGATTCCTGACGGATGATCCAGGTCCCCGTCCCAGCAGCGCCGCTGCAGGCCGCGGGTTCGGTCCCCGTTCCGCTGCTGGCCTACGTCGGCGCCTTCCTGGCGGCGGCCCTGGCCTGTCTGGCGGGGCTCGCCCGCCTCTCCGTCATCGAGGACGCCGACACCCGCCGAGGGATGGCCGGCCTCCTCGTCACGAGCGCCCTGTGGTCGCTCTCGCACGTCGTCTTCCTCGTCGTTCCCGTCGAGGCGGTCCGGCTGGGGGCCTACTACGCCGGCCTCGTCGCCGGCTTCGCGGCCGTCGGCGCGTGGCTCTACTTCTGCTCGGCCTACACCGGCCGCGGCCTCCACCGGAACACGACCTACCGGCGCATCGGAGTCGCCGCCTTCGCCGTCGTCGTCGCGCTGAAGCTGACGAACCCGGTCCACGGGCTCTACTTCACCACGACGACCGCGACGACGCCGTTCCCCCACCTCGCGGTCGAGCATCAGCTACTCCACTGGCTCGCGATGGGTCTCTCGTACGCGCTCGCGGCCGTCGGCGCGTTCATGCTGCTCGAGCTGTTCACGCTGACCGGCTACGACACCCGGTCGCTGGTGGCGCTGCTCGGGCTGATGGGGCTCCCGCTCGGCTTCGACCTCCTCGGCCGCTCGAGCCCCCTGCTGGTCGATATGACCTACGAGCCGCTAGGGGTCGCGGCCTTCGCGGTCGGGACCCTGTTCGTCTTCTCGGAACGCTTCCAGGCCGTCCGGCTGGCGGGCGACATCGAGGACCCCGTGGTCATCCTCGGCGAGGGCGGCGTCATCCGCGACACGAACGGTGCCGCGGTCGACCTGTTCCCCTCGCTGGAGGACGCCGTCGGCGACCGGCTGACCGAGCGGGTCCCCGAACTCGCCGGGGAACTGACGGAGGGGGCCGACGACATCATGCAACTGGAGCGCGGCGGCGAGACGCGCTACTACCACGTGTCCACGAACCCATTCACCGTCGGGAACACGCGCCTCGGCCGGATGGTCCTCGTGAACGATGTCACCCGCGAGGAGCGCTACCGCCGCCAGATCGAGGATCAGAACGAGCGACTCGGTCGGCTGGCCGGCGTCATCTCGCACGACCTGCGGAACCCGCTGAACGTGGCGTCTGGGCGGCTGGAGATGGTCCGCAACCAGCGCGACGACGAGAACCTCGAGGCCGTCGCGATGTCGCTCGACCGGATGCGCCGCCTCATCGAGAACCTGCTGACGATGACCCGGGAGGGGCTCGATGTCGGCGACCGGACGCCCGTCTCGCTGGCGACGCTCGCCGAGGACGCGTGGTCGACGGTCGATACCGACGGGGCCGAGCTCGTCGTCGAGGACGACGTGCGCCTCCTGGCGGACCCGGACCGGCTCCGACAGGTTCTGGAGAACCTGTTCCGCAACAGCGTGGAGCACGGCTCCACGAGCAGTCGGCCTCCGGCCGACGACAGTGTCGAACACGGTTCGGCGGGCAGTCGGACGGCGTCCGACGACGCCGCGGAGCACGGCACCGACACCGTCACGGTCACCGTCGGCGCGCTCGATGTCACCGACGGCGACGATGTGGGCTTCTTCGTCGCCGACGACGGCCCCGGCATCCCGCCGGACGAGCGCGAGCGCCTGCTGGAGTTCGGCGAGAGCGGCGGCGACGGCAGCGGCCTCGGACTGGCCATCGTCGACACCATCGCCGAGGCCCACGGCTGGACGCTCACCATCACCGACGCCGCCGGCGGCGGCGCCCGGTTCGAGTTCACCGGCGTCGAGCCGGTCGAGCACGCGGCGACGACCGAGCCCGAGTCCGCTGATACGGGCGGTGCCTGGGAGCTGGCCGGCGGCGGGGCAGACAGCTGAGCGCCGGCGTGGCGACCTCCTCCTCGGTCCGGCGGCGCACGCGGCGGTTGCGCTCCCACCGACGCCACCCGCGCCAACGTTGATTACCGCCCCGCCCGCGGGCCCGACACATGCAGTTCGAACTCACCGAGCACCAGCGGGCCGTCCGGGCCGACGCCCGCGAGTTCGCCCGCGAGCGGATCGCACCGCACGCCCGCGCCCTCGACGCGGCGGGCGAGCACCCGACCGAGGTCCTCGACGCGGCCGGGGACCGCGGATACGCCGGCCTCACCCTCCCCGAGCGGTACGGCGGCCAGGGCGAGGGGCTGGTCGAACTGGCGCTCGTGACCGAGGAACTCTCCGCCGAGTTGATGCCGGTCGCGAGCGCGCTCGCGCTCCACCTCGGCGTGGCCGAGGCCGTCCAGCGCCTCGGCACGGACGCCCAGCGCGAGCGGTTCCTCCCGGAGATGGCCGCGTTCGACACCGTCGGCGCGCTCGGCCTGAGCGAGACCAACGCCGGCAGCGACAAGACGGGCATCGAGACGACCGCTCAGCGCGACGGCGAGGAGTGGGTCCTCGACGGGCACAAGCGCTGGGTCACCAACCTCCAGCACGCCGACGAGGTGCTCACCTACGCCCGCACCGGCGAGCGCGGTGAGGGAGGTGAGGGCGACGGCATCACCGCCTTCCTCGTGCCCGCCGACGCGTTCGAGGTCGAGACGGTCTGGGATACGCTCGGTGCCCGCACCGTCAAATCGCCGAAGGCGACGCTCTCGGGGGTTCGCGTGGACGACGACCGGCAGGTCGGGACCGTCGGGGAGGGCCTGACCGAGCGTGGCCGCCTCCGGACCGGCATCAACGTCCCCGCCCGCGGCGTCGGCATCGCCCGCGCCACGCTGGACGACACGGTCGCGGAGACGAGCGGCCGCGAGCAGGGCGGCCAGCGCATCGCCGACCACCAGGGCGTCCGCTGGCGGGTCGCGGAGATGGCCGAGCGGGTCGACGTGGCGCGGCTGCTCGTGCTCCGGGCGGCCGCCCGTCTCGACGCGGGGACCGGCGCCGCCCGGGAGTTCGCCATGGCGAAGACGTACGCGACGGAGGCCGCCGTCGAGAACGCCAACGACGCGCTCCAGTTGCACGGCGGCATCGGCTACACAACCGAGCGCGACGTGGAGCGCCACCTCCGGGATGCGCGGCTGCTGACCATCGCCGGCGGGCCGAACGAGGGGCACCTGGACAAACTCGCGGACGCGGTCTACGACCAGCACCCGCGGTAACCGGTTCCGAGACCAGGAAGCGCGCGGGCGTCCGCTCCGCGGAGACCCCGAAGCGCTCGCCGCGAGGGGTCGGAACACCCGCGGCGCCCGCGCGGGGAGGTGTGGGGACACCCTGCTCGCCTGGAACCACCACGCGCGAACGCTCGGCGTGACGGGCCACAGGGCGGGACTGAAAGGGGCCGCCCGCTCGACCCGGCCCGGAGGAAGCAAGCACCGCAGGCCGAACGAAGTGAGGCCGAGGAGCGCAGCGACTCCCGGCCGGTCGAGCGGGCGGGGGCTTTCAACAGGGTCTCATCGTCGCTGTCGTCGGTGTATTCGGAGTCGTCGCGGGGAGAGCGGGCGGGGGCTTTCAACAGGGTCTCATCGTCGCTGTCGTCGGTGTGTTCGGAGTCGTCGCAGGGAGAGCGGGCGGGGGCTTTCGACAGGCCCCGGGGCGGCTCACAGCCAGACGGATTGGCGTTGAACTGGTTATAAAATTCGAATGGAGAACTCCCACGCTCAATTCCGAAAATATAATCTGAAAATGGGATATATCAGTATTATTCGCCCGGCCAGCGCTCGATGTAGACCGTCTGGTCGGTGTAGAACCGCACGGCGTCGTCGGCCTGCGCGTGGAGGTCGCCGAAGAAGGAGGCCTTCTGGCCGCCGAAGTGGTAGAACGCCATCGGCGCCGCGGTCCCGGCGTTCACGGCCAGGTTGCCGGCCTCGGCCTCGCGGCGGAACTGCTGGGCCTCGCGGCCGCGCTCGGTGAACAGGCTGGCGGCGTTGCCGTACTCGCTGGCGTTCAGCGTCTCGATGGCCTCGTCGAACGACTCGACCCGGGAGAGCGCCACGACCGGGCCGAAGATCTCCTCGCGGGCGATCTCCATGTCGGGAGTCACGCCCCCGAGCACGGTCGGGCCCATGTAGATGCCGTCCTCGTGGCCCGGGACGGTCACGTCGCGGCCGTCGCGGAGCAGTTCGGCCCCCTCCTCGATGGCGCGCTCGACGTAGCCGGCCACCTCGTCGCGGTGCTCGGACGTGATGAGCGCACCCACGTCCGGGTCGTCCGGGCCGTAGCCCACCTCCGCGGCCTCGGCCTCGGCGACGACCGCCTCGGCGAACTCGTCGTACACCGCGTCCATCGTCAGCACCACGTCGTTGGCGAGGCAGCGCTCGCCCGCACAGGCACACGCCGAGGAGACGGTCTTCTCGGCGGCGAAGTCGAGGGCGGCCGAGTCGCTGACGATGACGTGGTTCTTCGCGCCGCCCTGGGCCTGGACGCGCTTGCCCGCGGCCGCGGCGCGCTCGTAGACGTGCCGGGCGACGCCCGTCGACCCGACGAACGACACCCCGGCGATGGCCTCGTGGTCGCAGATGGCGTTCACCGACTCGGGCCCGCCGTTGACGAGGTTGACGACACCCTCGGGGATGCCGGCCTCGTGGGCCAGCGCCACCAGCCGCGCGGGCGTGATCGGGTCGCGCTCGCTCGGCTTCAGGATGAAGGCGTTCCCGGTCGCGACGGCGTGGGGCAGGAACCAGAGGGGGATCATCCCGGGGAAGTTGAACGGCGTGATGGCGGCGAAGACGCCGAGCGGCTGGCGGACGCCGGCCTCGTCGATGTCGGGCGCGGCGCCCTCGACGATGCCCGAGCCCTCCTTCAGCAGCGAGGGCATCCCGCAGGCCACCTCGACGTTCTCGATGCCGCGCCGGAGCTCGCCGCGGGCCTCCGAGAGCGTCTTGCCGTGCTCGGTCGCGAGCGTCCGCGCGAGGTCCTCCTGGTGCTCCTCCAGCAGCGCCTTGTACCGGAAGAGGGGCTGGATGCGCTCCTCGACGGGCCGCTGTGACCAGTCCGCGAACGCCTCGCTCGCGGCCGCGACGGCGTCGTCCACGTCGGCGGCGGTGCTGTAGCCGACCGTGCCGACCCGTTCGCCGGTGCCGGGGTCCGTGATGGGGTGTCGCTCGCCCGACGGGTCGCGCCACTCGCCGGCCACGCAGTTGTGGACGGTCGCGCCACCCTCGGCGGTCGGGTCGAGCGCCGGGTCCCCGGTCGTGTCGTGAAGTGCCATACCGCGTGGCCGATTGCTCGCCACATAAGGGGGGTGCCTAGGCCCCCGCTACGCCGTGTCATCCGGCCACGGGGTGACGACAGGTTCAACCCTCCCTCCCGGCTACGCTCGGCCGATGCCCATCGAACTGGCCGGCGAGTACACGACGGCACGCGTGATGGTGGAGGACGAGTCCCTCGTCGAGCAGGGCCTGCTCGACCAGGTGCAGGAGTTCGTCGACCACCCCGCGTTCACCGAGCCGGTCGTCGTGCAACCAGACGGACATATCGGTGCTGGAGCGCCGGTCGGGTTCACGATGCCGCTGGCCGAGCAGGTCGTCCCGAACGTCATCGGGGTCGACATCGGCTGCGGGATGACGGTCACGCGCCTCGGCGACGCGCTCCCCCTGGAGCACGCCGAGCGCGAGCGCCGCGTCCGCGAGGCCGTCCCGATGGGGCGGTCGGTTCACGAGTACGACGACGCGGTCCACCTCGTCGACGAGTTCCCGTTCGCCCGCGCGAACGAACGGTTCGAGCAGTTCGACCGCGCCTTCCGCGATCGGTTCGACGAGCCGGTCGACCCCGCGTTCGCGTTCGACGGCTACGACGGCGACTACTTCGAGACGCTCTGCGAGCGCGTCCTCGCGGACCAGCGCCAGGGGATGGGCCACGTCATCCGCTCGGCCGGCACCCTGGGCGGCGGCAATCACTTCGTCGAGTTCGCCCGTGCCCGCGACTCTGGCGACTACTACCTCGTCATCCACAGCGGCTCGCGCTACCTCGGCAAGGCCGTCGCGGAGTTCTGGCAGAATCGGGCCACCCAGCTCCGGAACGCCGACCGCGTCCGCGAGCGCATCGACCCCGAGGACGCGCGTTTCCTGAAGTTCGACCCCGACGAGGTGAGCGACGCGGACCTGTTCCGCTGGGTCACCGGCGGGATGGGCGAGTCCCACATCCGCAAGGAGCGCGTCCGCGAGGAACTCGACGGGAAGGCCATCGAACACACCTTCGACCGCCTGGGCGACCTCCGCCCGGCGACGGGCGACGAGGGCCGCAACACCGACCTCGACCCGCTCGTCGGCCGCGAGGCGCACGGCTACTACGTGGACATGCTGTTCGCCCAGCAGTACGCCCGCTGGAACCGTGAGCTGATGGCCGACGCCATCTGCGACGCGCTCGGCGTCGACCCGGACGAGCAGTGGCACTCGACGCACAACTACATCGACTTCCGCGACCTGACCATCCGGAAGGGTGCCACCCCGGCCCGCGAGGGCGAGCGCCTCCTGATCCCCTTCAACATGGCGGAGGGTGCCGTCATCGCCCGCGGGAAGGGCAACGAGGAGTGGCTGTCGACGGCCCCGCACGGCGCCGGCCGGCGGATGGGCCGTCGCGACGCGCACGACCGCCTCTCGATGGCCGACTTCGAGGCCGCCATGGAGGGTGTCTACTCCGAGTCCGTCGTCGAGGACGTGCTCGACGAGGCGCCCGCGGCGTACAAGCCCGCCGACGCCATCGAGCGGGCGCTGGAACCGACCGCGGAGGTGGTCGAGCGGCTGGCCCCCGTCCACAATCTGAAGGCGACGGAGTAGCCGGGTTACAGGCCGACCCGGATAATCGGGTAACGTGTCCCGTACCGTGGCTGTGGTGTACTTTCTGATGTTTTCGTGGGTCCTCTCGAGCAATGGTCGGATCCGTTTGCCGGGTCTCACGGCACCAGCTGCATCGTCGCCGCGACCGCCAGCACGAAGCCGAGCAGCAGGACGGCGCTCCCGGTCAGGTAGAGGCGGTGGCCGTCGGCGCTCTCGTCGAGCAGCAGCCGCTTCTCGCGCGTCGACACCAGCATCCGCGACCCGTCGACCGGATGCGTGACGACGGCGTCGTCGGTGGGGAAGCGGTCGTCGTCGCCGCCGGCCAGCAGCTCCGAGGAGCCGCCCGCGCGGCCGGTGTCGCGCCGGGCGTAGCCGAGGACGTACACCTCGTCGCCGGCCCGCAGGGTCGCCTCCTCGTAGGTCCGGTCCGCCAGCCCGTCGCCGGCACTCAGATGCGGGGCGTCCCGGACCCACTCGGTCAGCTCCGGGGGGGCCGCCTCCTGCGAGGGGACGAACACCTCGGCGTCGAACCCACCCAGGTCGATGGTCGCGCGCCCGGTCCGGACGGTCGAGGGGAGTGCGCCGAGTTCGCTGTCGAACTCGAGATCGCGGGTCGCCAGGTTGCCCGGGTCCACGAGCACCTTGCTGGTCCCGTCGTCGACGTAGAACGGCACGGAGCGGAACCCCGTCGCGACCCGTCGCGTGCCGGCGATGCCCGTCCCGCCACGCCCGCGGGTCGCCCGCCACGCCGTGAGGACCGCGCCGTCCGTCCCGGAGACGGGGGCCGTGAACGTCCCGTCCGGGTCGGGTTCGACCGTCCGGACCGGCGCATCCGGCGCGGGGACGACGGTCCCGGTCAGCTCGACGAGCCCGCGCTCGGTCGTCCGGCCGGTCCCGGCCGGGAGGGTCGTGGCCAGCCGCGAGTGGCGCTTGCGGCGGCGGTCCCCGACCCGGCCCAGCATGAACCCGACCCCCATCACCCCCACGCCGACGAGCGTCAGCAGGATGTGGACCGTCGCCATCGAGCGGGGAGCCGGACGCCGGAGGGATAACGTTGCGCCCGTCGGTTACCGGCCTTACAGAAGCGCCGCCGGCGAGCGGTGGGTGGCCCCGACCGCGCAGCGTGTCCCCGGCCGCCCCGGCGGCGGGTTTCAAGCCTTCGCCGCGAGTAACGCCGCCCGTGCACATCGTTCGTTCCACGGGCCGGTCGCCGGAGGGACTGCCATGACCGACGGTGACGACGACGCGGGGTTCCGGTTCGCGTACGAGCCGGGGGCGGTCGTCTACGGCGAGGGGCGGGTGGCCGACCTCGAACGGGAGCTGGCCGCCATCGGGGCCGAGCGCGGCCTGGTCGTCGCGGGCGAGACCGTCGGCACGACCGACGCCGTCGTCGGCCCCGTCCGCGAGGGTCTGGGCGACCGGCTCGCCGACGTGTTCGCCGGGACGACGCCCGAGAAGCGGCTGGCGCAGGCCGCGGCCGCCGCTGATGCCTTCGAGGACGCCGACGCCGACGCGTTCGTCTCCCTGGGCGGCGGCAGCAGCCTCGACGTGGTGAAGGTCGCGAGCACGCTCGTCGCCTCCGGGCAACCGTACGAGAGCGCACTGCGGGACCTCGAACGGGCAGGGACCGTCCCGGTGCCGGACGACGAGTTGCCGCCCATCGTCGCCGTCCCGACGACGCTCGCGGGCGCGGACCTCTCGGTCGTCGCGGGTATCACCGCCCGCCGCGACACGGAACCGGTCGTTCGCGGCGGCGTCTTCGACGGCCGGCTGATGCCCGAGGCGCTCGTCTACGACCCCGACCTGTTCCGCACGACGCCCGACGGGGTGCTGTGCGCGTCGGCGATGAACGGCTTCGACAAGGGGCTCGAGACCGTCTACGCCCGGAACGGGACCCCCGTCACCGACGGGACCGCCCTGCGGGGCCTGCGGCTCCTCTCGCGGGGGCTCCCGGCGCTCGGCGCGGGCGAGCGCGACGACGACACCATGCACGACGCCATCGTCGGGACCGTGCTCGTCCAGTACGGCGCCTCCCGGGGCGACGGGACGACGCTGTCGGTCATCCACGCGTTCGGCCACGGCCTCGCGCGAGGGTACGACATCCAGCAGGGCGCCGCCCATGGCGTCATCGCCCCCCACGCCGTCCGTGATATCTTCGCGTCCGTGGACGGCCGGCGCGACGAACTCGCGGAGGCGCTCGGCGTCGCCGACGAGGCCGACGGGCCCGAGGCCACCGCCGACGCCGTGGTCGACGCCATCGACGGCATCCGCGCAGCGCTCGGCCTGCCCGAACGCCTGCGCGACACCGCCATCCCCCGCGAGGACCTGCCCGACATCGGCCAGGCCGTCGTCGACGACGGCTTCATGCCGAACCGGCCGCGCGGCTACGACCCCGACGCGGACGCCATCGAGGCCGTCCTGGAGCGGGCGTGGTGAGGTCCGTGTCCGAGCGGGCGTGGTGAGCCACTCGCCCTCCCGGCGCCGACCCCCCGCCCGAGCCGGTTACACCCGCGTCACCCGCCGACACGGGCGTTCGCGCGAGTATTTCCGGCTCGCACTCCTACGTCTGGTATGGCCGAAACCACGGGCATCCACCACGTGACAGCCATCGGTGGGGACCCGACACGGAACGCGCGGTTCTACGTCGAGACGCTCGGACTGCGCCTCGTCAAGCGGACGGTCAACCACGACGACACCGGCACCTACCACCTCTACTTCGGTGACGGCGAGGGGACGCCCGGTACCAACATCACGTTCTTCCCGTGGACCGACGACGGCCGACAGGGCGAGTTCGGCGCCGGGCAGACGCAGTACACGGCGTACGCGGTCCCCGAGGGCTCGCTCGGATACTGGGCCGACCGGCTCGCGGCCCACGGCGTCGACGCCGAGCGCGTCGAGGTGCTGGGCCAGGAGCGGCTGCGCTTCTCCGACCCGGACGGCATCGGCCTGGAACTCGTCGCGACGGATGCCGAACGGCCCGGCGAGCCGTGGGCCGACTCGCCGGTCCCCGCGGAGCACCAGCTACTCGCCTTCGCGGGCGTGACGCTCGCGCTCGCGGACCCCTCGGTCACGGGCGAGGTGCTGGAAGCCATCGGCTACGAGCGGGTCTCGGGTGATACCGACGCGGGCATCACGCGCTACGACACCGGCGCCGACGGCCTGGGAACCTGGGTCGACCTCGTGGGGACGGACACTCCGCGCGGCCGGATGGGCGTCGGGACGGTCCACCACGTCGCCTTCCGCCTCGCCGACGAGGACGAGCAGCGGGCGATGCAGGACGCTCTCGACGAGGTCGGGATGGACGCGACCGAGATCATCGACCGGACGTACTTCAGGGCGATCTACGCCCGGGAGCCGGGGGGTGTCCTGTTCGAGTTCGCCACGATGGGGCCGGGGTTCGACGCCGACGAGCCCGTCGAGTCGCTGGGCGAGCGCCTGGCGCTCCCGGAGTGGCTGGAGGACGAGCGCGAGGAGATCGAGGCCGCGTTGCCCGCGTTCGAGGCCCCTACCCCGGGGCCGGCCGCGAACGAGACCAGCGCGGACGACTGAGGAGTGACCACTGCCCGGTCCGATTCTTCCCCGGGGGAGCAGCAGAGATATACTCTCCGCGACGTAGCCATGGGTATGTCAATCGTCGAGCGGGTCCGCAAGCCGGAGTACACCGGCGAGAACCGCTGTATCCCCTGTACGCTCGCCAACAGTGTCATCGCGGTCGTCCTCGCGGCGGTCGTCGGGGCCGCGTGGTGGGTGCTGGTCGGGACCGTCACCGGGGGTGCGGTCGTCGCGGCCGTCGTCCTGGTCGCGAGCGCGCTGAGCATCTGGCTCCGTGGTTATCTCGTCCCCGGGACGCCCGAGCTGACGAAGCGCTACTTCCCCGACTGGCTCCTCGCGAAGTTCGACAAGGGGCCCGCCGCGGCTGGCGGGATGGCCGCGGGCGCCGGTGGGGCCGCCGGCGACGGGACCGACGACGAGCGCGAACTGCAGGGACAGGTGAACTCGGAGGCCGTCCTGCTGGAGGCGGGCGTCGTCGAGCCGTGCGCCGACGAGGACGACCTCTGTCTGTCGCCGGCGTTCCGCGGGTCGTGGCGCGACCGGATGGGCACTATCCGCGAGGAGGGCGCCGAGCGCGCCGAGCTCGCGAACCAGCTCGACCTGGACCCCGAGGAGGTGCGGTTCGAGGAGCACGGTGGCGCGTTCGTCGCCTTCTACGATGGCCGCCGAGCCGGCCAGTGGGAGTCCCGCGCGGCGCTCATCGCCGACCTCGCGGCCGCCCGTGTCCTCCCCGAGTGGGTCGGGGGCTGGGACGACCTCGCCATCGGTGCCCGCTCGCAACTGCTGGGCGGCCTCCGCATCTTCATCGACGAGTGCCCGGACTGCAGCGGCCCCGTGGTGGCGGGCCGCGAGACGGTCGAGTCCTGCTGTCGCTCCCACGAGGTCGTCGCGGCCAACTGCCAGGAGTGCGGGTCGCGGCTCCTGGAACTGCCGTATGAGGAGCCCGCCACGCCCGGGGGGCCCGGTGGTGACCCGACGCTGTCGGACTGACCCGCCCGTTCGACACCCGACCAGTTTTCCCTGCCCGCATCCCCAGCCACGTGTATGCCCGAGTTCGACGCCGACCGCTTCGCCGAGGCGAAGTACGTCGACTACCTGACCGACCTGCAGACGGCCTACAAGAACGCGTTCGACCGGATGAACGACCGCTACGACTCGAAACTGGTCCACGCCATCGACCAGGAGGTGCTCAACGAGTCCGAACCGTTCTACGAGGGTGACGGGCGCTTCCGGCTGGAGGTGCCCGAGGACCCGCACGGGCGCGTGACGAGCGTCGTGGTCGGCGAGGAGAAGTTCGCGGGCGTGCTGGCGGCGTACCGCGAGACCGTCGAGCGCGAGATCGCCCGCCAGTTCGGCTTCGACCCGGACGAGGGGTCGGCGACCGCTGCGGAGTGAGTGCTGTTAGCGGTGTCGCGTGTCTGTAGCGAATTGGTCGGGGACGGAGACAACAGCGACAGGCTGTTGAAAGCCCCCGCGTGCTCGACCGTCCGCGGCTCGCTGCGCTCCTCACGGTCCGGGCATGCGGCGGGTTCGCTGGCGCTCACCCGCCGTTCCGGGCGTGCGTTGTGGTGCTAGCGTCGCCGGGGACGGGTCGAGCCCGCGGCCCCTTTCAGTCCCGCCCAATTCGACATTCCAGGGTCGCTCCACACCATTCTAGCTCGATGCGTGCGCTCCGTGGACCTGACAACATCGGGTGGGAATGGAAGGGGCTGACCGGTCGACCCATCCCGGGCGACGCAAGCACCGCAGCCGAGCGACCGACGGGAGCGAGGCGAGGAGCGCAGCGAGCCCCGGATGGTCGAGCGGCCAGGGGCTTCCAATCCGTTCGTTCCCGTCACAGAGGACCTCGAACCAATCGATACAGCCAGCCCCTCCCTGTACCGCTCACGAGGCGAACACGTCCCCGACTCCATCCCACGTCCCAACCAAAGGTCTAAGCGCCGTCGCCGCCAACCCCGGACCATGAGCACCCAGAGCGAGGACGGCGGCGAGGACGAGCTGCGCGAGCGCATCAGCAACTTCCTCCGCCGGAACTTCCCGCAGATCCAGATGCACGGCGGTAGCGCCGCCATCCAGAACCTCGACCGCGAGGAGGGGTCGGTGACGATCATGCTCGGCGGCGCCTGCTCGGGCTGTGGTATCTCTCCGATGACCATCCAGGCCATCAAGTCCCGCATGACCAAGGAGATCCCCGAGATCAACACCGTCCACGCCGAGACCGGCATGGGCGGCTCGGAGGGCATGGCCGGCGGCGCCGGCGGCGGCAGCATGTCCCCGTCGTTCCCCGGCGAGTCCTCCTCCTCGTCCGATTCGGACGAGGGGCCCGAGGCGCCGTTCTAGCTTCCGTTCTTCCGCTTCTCGCTGTTTTCACCGGTCGCGAGCGGCCGCCTTCTTGAAGAGAGTGGTCCCACCCCTCGGACCTCGCGGTCGGGGCTGTCAGCGATTCGCGTCGATCCACTCGCACCAGGCGCGGAAGTCCTCGGCACCGCACTGGTCCGCGATGGACTGGAGTGTTCCCGTCGGGATATCGTCGGCCGGGGCCATCGGCACCGAGACGACCCGTACCTCGTCTGTTTCGAGATGCTCGTAGCGCAGTTTCAGGTGGCTCCCTGTCCGGCCGACCGGGCGAAACCCGTGGCTCCGGAGGACGCTCGCGATCTCGCGACCGGAGAACGATGCCCGGACCACGCTACCGCATGAACTCGGGGAGGTCATCGTCCCCGTCCCCGTCGGGGTCCAGCCCGAACTCCCGGAGGTCCTCATCGTCGACAGGCTCACTGCCGCCCGCGTGCAGTTCCAGCGCCTCCGCCAGCATCGCCAGGGCCTCGGCCTTCGTCTCCCCGTAGGAGGCGACTCCCGTCTCGATGTCGCGGGCGGTGATGCGGCCGTCGTCCTCGTGGACGAACTCGACGCCCTCCCGACGGCCGTCGGACGGTTCGGAACGTGCCATCTCGCGTCGGCGTTGGTCGGCTTCACGGATAAGGGTTCGTCGGGGGGAGCGCCCCCTCTTTTTTGTCGCCGCTCCCGGTGCTGCCGGTATGGTCCCCGACGAGACCCTCCCCTCCCGGGTCGGCCGATACGCCGGCGAGGTGCGGGCCGCACTGACGGCGACGGGTGCGTGGCTCGCGGCCCGTCCGCCCGTCCTCGCGGCCGCGCTGGCGCTGCTCGCGCTGGGATACGCCGCCGCCCGCCTGTTCGCCCCGCTCCCCGCGGGCACGTGGCCGTGGCTGGGTGACTCGGTCATCTTCGAGTACATCGGCTGGTTCCTGACCGAGGGGAACCGCCTCTACATCGACGTCTGGGAGGTGAAGCCACCGCTCGCCTTCGAGGTGACCGCCGCGCTGGCGCTGCTCGCGGGCGAGAACGTCGTGCGCTACCACCTACTCAACCTCGCGGCCAACGCCGCTGCCATCGCCGTCGGGGCCGCGGTCGCCGCCGGCATCGTGGACCACCTGACGGACGACGCGCTCGGCGCCGTCGTCGCGGGCGTCGCCCCGTTCGTGCTACCGATGTACTTCTACCGTGCGCTCGTCGGATTCAAGCCGAAGTACCTCATCGTCGCGGCGGGGCTGGGCTGCCTGTACCTCTCGTACCGCGACCGTCCACTCGCCGCCGGCGTCGCGGGTGCGGCGGCCGTCGGCCTCTGGCAGTTCGCACTGGTGTTTCCGGCCTGCGCGCTCGGTCTGTGCTGGCAGCGGGACGGGCGACGTGGCGCCGGACGGGTCGTGCTCGGCGGGCTCGCGACGGCCGCTGTCATCCTGCTGCCGGTCGTCTACTGGGGCGCGCTGCCGGCGATGGCCGCCGAGACGCTCCTGGTGCCGCTGTTGCTCGTCGGCGAGCAGCCCCTGCCAGCGCGGGTGCTGGCGCTCGCCGACGCGCTCTGGGTCTGGCTGCCGGTCGCACTCCTCGGGCTCGTCGGCCTCGTCCGGCACGGGTGGAGTCGGCTGGCCCGCACGTGGCCACTCCTCGTCGTCGCGGGCTGGTTCACCGTCCAGCTCCTCGCGCTCGACTACGACAACCCGCCCGACCTGTTCCCCTGGGTCGCGGTCGTCTCGGTCGGTGTCGGGCTGACCATCGCCGACCTGCGGGACTGGGCATCCGCCGCCGACGTGCGGGGCTGGATGCCCGCCGCTGCTACGCGGTGGGCGCCCGCGGGTCTCCACGACCGCGACGCGCCGGTCGGGAGGGAAACCGCCGCACGGGTCCTCGCGGCGGGCGTGCTGGTGCTGGCGACCGTCTCCGTCGCGACGATGGGCGGCTTCGGTGTCTGGTCGGGTCGGACCGACCCGAAGACGTACGACACCACCCGGACCCACTCGCCGAACGTGTCGGCCCCCGACGACCTCGACGGTGTCGAGTACCAGTACGTCTACTGGAACCGGGTGTCCATCTCGACCTGCCGCGCGTTCGGGGGCGCGAACCAGTTCCGGCTCGTCAAGCGGCTGGACCTGGCGAACGGTGGCCGATGGGAGACGGCACCCTGTGGCCGGTTCACCCCGCTGTGGGACGCCGTCCGGGCGCAGTACGGGCCGTGATGTCCCGGGCCGGTGCGCAACCGCGGTGCGGCTGCCCGCCGGCGGACACCCAACGCTAACTACCCGCCCGCCGACGGTCGGGCCATGACAGACGACGGGACCGGTGGGCGCATCGAGGGCGACCTCCCGGTCGAGTCCGCGACGGACGCTGCCGCCCGCATCGAGGCCGGCGACGTGCTCGGCATCTCGGGGTTCGGGAGCGTCGGCTACCCGAAGCTCGTGCCGGAGGCACTGGCCGCCCGCGGGGACGCCGCCGCCCTCGACCTGACGGTCATCAGCGGCGGGAGCGTCGGCCCCGAAGTGGACGAGGCGCTCGTCGAGTCGGACGCGATGGCGCGGCGCTACCCGTTCATCGGCCACGAGGCACTACGCGAGGCCATCAACGACGGCGTCATCGCGTTCCACGACCGCCACGTCGCCGGGGTGGCCGACGAGGTCCGGTTCGGCGGCCTGCCCGCGCCCGACTGGGCCATCGTCGAGGCCGTCGCCGTCGGCGAGGACTGGCTCGTCCCCTCCCCGTCGGTCGGTTCGACGCCGACGCTCGTGGACGCGGCCGACCGGCTCGTGGTCGAGGTGAACGCGGCCCAGCCACGCGACCTGGAGGGCCTGCACGACCTGCTGGTGCGGGCGGCGCCGCCCGGGCGCGAACCGCTCGCGCTCGACGCGGTCGACGACCGCATCGGCTCGACACGCATCGATTTCGACCCCGGGAAACTCGCCGCCGTCGTCCACACGGACCGCGCCGACACGACCTACACCTTCCGCGACCCGACCGCCGTGGACCGGGCGCTCGCGGACCAGTTCGCTGGCTTCCTCGACGCCGAACTCGACCGCAATCCCGCGTTCGCCGACAGCCTGAATCTCCAGTTCGGGGTCGGGAGCGTCGGGAACGCCGTCGTCTCGGCACTCGACGCCGTCGACCTCGGGGCGGGGGACGTGGCCTACTTCGGCGAGGTGGTGCAGGACGCCGTCCTCGACGCGCTCGACGACGGCACGCTCGCGGCCGCGAGCGCCACCTCGCTCGCACTCTCGGACGAGGGGCAGGACCGCCTGTTCGCGAACCTGGACCGCTACGCCGAGCAGGTGGTACTCCGGCCGGTCGACGTCTCGAACGACGCCGGCCTCATCGACTCGTTCGGCGTGATCGCGGTCAACGGCGCCGTCGAGGTCGACCTGACGGGCCAGGTCAACTCCACCCACATCGGCACCGATGTCGTCGGCGGCGTCGGCGGCTCGGGTGACTTCTTCCGGGCGGCGCTGCTCTCGGTCGTCGCGCTCCCCTCGACGGCGGCCGGGGGCGACATCTCTCGCGTCGTCCCCCGGGTCGCACACGTCGACCACACCGAGCACGACGTGGACGTCGTCGTCACCGACCAGGGCGTCGCGGACCTGCGCGGCCTGTCGCCCCGCGAACGGATGCGTGCGATGCTGGACGTGGCCCATCCCGACTTCCGCGAGGCACTCACCGAGTACCACGAGCAGGCGCTGGAGCGGGGTGGTCACACTCCCGGCGGGTTCGACCTCGCGGCCGAGTGGCCGCCCGACGACGCGACGTAGCCCTGGTTCTCAGGGGGCGGGAGGAACGTACCGGGGTTTTCCCCGCCGGCGACGAACGACCATCCATGAGTGGTATCGTCCGGCTCGTCGACGCGTCCGACCAGGTGCTCGCGTGGCTGGCCCTGGCGTTCGCGTCGCTGATGGCGGTCGCGTGGGGGCTGTTCGACGGCTCGCCGTGGCGCCCGGAGCTGTTCTTCGGCCTCCAGTTCCTCGCCTGGACGACGACGGCGCTGGCGGTGGCGATGGCAGCTGCCGCGCTCCACCACCTCGGGAGCCCCGACCGGACCGGCCCCGGGACGCTGCTGGCCGTCGTGGCTCTGGTCCACGCACCCGTCCACCTCGTGCTGGTGTTCGGCCTCGTGGCCGCCCCGACGCTACGGGGCCTCTCGACGCTCGCCGCGTGGGTGCTGTTCCCGCTGCTCGCGCTGTCGAGCGCGGTCGTCGTCCTCCGGCCGGTGCTGCGGGGCTGGCTTCCGGCGCTGACGCCACACGAGCGGTCCTGACCGGGCGCCCACCTTGATTAGGACACCCGGTCCAGAGTCGGTATGAGCGACGACCGCACCGACACCCCGGCGGACGGCTTCGACGCGATGCGCGACCTCGCAGGACAGCTCCCCGACGCCGACGCCCGGACGGTGTACGGCGACCCGGTGACACAGGGCGACCGGACGGTCGTCCCGGCGGCGCGCATCAGCCACCGGTTCGGCGGCGGGTTCGGTGGTAGTGGCGAGGGCCAGCCCGGGGGCTACGGTGGCGGTGGCGGCGGGGGCGTCACCGCCGAACCGGCCGGTGCACTCGAGGTCTCGCCCGACGGGACCCGGTTCGTCGATGCGGAGGCGGCTCCAGGCGATGGACGCCGGTGGCCACTCCTCGTGGCGTTCGCACTCGGTGCGCTCCTGGGGTGGCGCGGGCGGCGGTGAGCGGATGCGAAAAACCAGTCGTGGCGTTCTCCGGATCGGTTCTCGATCGGTCGTAGCGCTCGGTCAGCTCAGCTGCCGAGCCACCAGCCGTAGAGCTGTGCCTGCTCGTCGGGGTCGGGACGCTTCTTCGACTGGCCGTAGGTCTTCCCCTTGAGCAGCTGGCGTTCGACGGCGTTCGCGGCCAGACGGAGGGCGTGGGAGGCCCCGTACCCCTCCCCGTCGGCCGTGAAGTACCCGCGGTCGGTGACCAGCCGGATCCGTGCCAGCACCAGCGGCACGCCACGCGTCTGCTCCTTGTGCTCCTGCAGTTCGATACTGGCCTTGATGACGCTCATCTCGCCGTACTTCGCGGTCATGTCCTCGATCAGCGCGGCGACGTCGTCGTAGTCCATCCCCTCCAGCAACTCGAGGCCGAACACCTGCACGGCGTTCCGGTCGTCGCGCTCCCAGGTGAGCGCCTCGATGACGTCCGTCTTCGTGATGATACCGACCGGGTCTCCGGTCCCGTCGGCCGTGACGACGAGCGAGGAGATCTCCCGCTCGAACATCGTCTCGACGACCTCGTCGAGCGGCGCGTTCCGCGCGACGGTGACGACCGCGTCGGACATCAGGTTCCGTACCGGCAGGTCGAGCAGTCGATCGGAATCGCCCTCTCGCGCGCCCCCACCGCCACGACGCCCGCCACCGCCGCGGCCACCGCGGCCACCCGCCGAGCCGCCCTGGCTCTTGTTGCCGCCCCGCATCGTGAACTCGATGACGTCGTACAGGCTCAGCATGCCCACGAGGTCGTCCCCGTCGACGACCGGCAGATGGGCGATTCCGGCCTCCCGAAGGAGATTGAGCGCCTTCCCGATCGTGGTATCGGGGGTCGCGCTGATCAGGTCCGAACTGTACGCGTCGTCGACGGTCGCCGCGTCGAGGAACGGACGGACGGCCTCGAGCACGGCATCCCCGGTCACCACACCGACGACCTGGCCGTCGCGGAGTACGGGGAGCGTCCTGGCGTCGCTCCCGATCATGAGTCGCGCGACCTCGCGGACGTCCTCGGTGCGGTCGACCGTCGGGACGTGCTGGACCTGTGAGCCGACCTTCGCGGACGGCTGGTTGGACGAGGACGCCAGCTGCCGGCGACTCACGATGCCGCGGTACTCGTCGCCGTCGGTTACGACGACGGCATCGAGTTCCTGATTCTCGAACGCCCCGGCGACTTTCGAGAGCGGGGTTCCGATATCGAACTCGGTAAACTTCGGAGAGAGTATCTCGGAGATATCCATGATGACTCCTAGTGTAAGGGGCGCAGGACGGTTATGCCTGTCCCAGCCCTGAAGGTGGGGCGGTGGGGTGTGGACCACCGAACTGCGCCGGCTGCATCGAGACGCCCACCGACGGGGGTTCCGGCGGATAAACCGGAGACGACGATACGAAACTCCGCTCTCCGGCTCCATCCGTCACGGCAGCGAACGCCCTGAGACGGCGCGCTCCGTACTCGTGGTAGTGACATCCGGACAGAAGGGCTCTGTTGCCCGCCTCGACCGCTGATCGGTTGTTGCGGCCGTGCTGAATACAGGGCGCATCTACAGCATGCCTACGGGTGGTAATTCTCCGGCGCGTCGTCCCGGTGGCCCGACTCTTCTCAGCCCGAGTGAGCGGAATACGGTTGGTTGGAGAACATCTCGGCGAGTTCGGTCAGTAGTGACTCTGCCGAATCATGACCATGGTATCGGATCTGGTGAGTGCGAGTGTCGTACTCAACCCACCCGTTCGATTCGAGCTGCGGGAGGTGGATGTGCGTCAGTTCGAGAACGACTCGCTCTCGGTCCATCTCAGGGACGCGCCGGGTAATGTGCTCGGCCACCTCCTCCAGCGTGGCTGTATCCGTTGATTCGATGTTCTCGAAATAGTGGATGGCCTCCCGACGGAGGTGATGACGAAGGGTATCCAGCAATCTGTTGATCGTCGGGGCCTTGTCCGGATAACACTCTGCCTGTGACATGGTAACAATGGGGTTGGCGGCCGACAGTGATAATCCCTCTGCCCACTCGAAATCGACCATTCGGTTGAGACCGATTTGCTGAATCCATCCCCTCTATTCAGCACACGACATCTGTCCGGTCCTGAGGGACTCAACAGAGCCGGCCGAAGGGGTCGCTCGGCGTAGTGGCGCTCAGCGCTCGGCGCGCTCGACGACCGCCGCGGCCAGCGCCTCGAACTCGGCCACGTCGGGTACCACGTCCACCTCGATACCCGCGCGCTCCGCGCGCTCGCGCGTGGGCTCGCCGATGCAGCCGACGACGGCGTCGTTCAGCCCGGCGATGGCGGGTGCCCGGATACCCCGGTCGTCGGCGGCCGCGAGGAAGTTCTCGACGGTCATCGAGGCGGTGAAGCAGGCGCCCGCGAGCTGGCCGCGGGCGGCGAGGTCGGCCGACGAGCCCGCACCCTCGGGCCGGACGAGCCGGTAGAGGACCGTCTCGTGGACGTACGCCCCCGCGTCCTCCAACCCGTCGAGTAGCACGTCGCTCCCGTGGTCCGAGCGCGCGACCTCGACACGGGCCCCGCCGACCCGGTCGGCGAGCGCGTCGACCAGCCCCGCCGAGGAGTACTGCTCGGGCACCACGTCGACCGTGTAGCCGGCCTCGCGCAGCGCGTCGGCCGTCGAGGAACCGATGGCACAGACCATCGTCTCGCCCGCCGTCCAGCCCGCATCCGCCAGCAGCTCGACGCCGGAGGTGCTGGTGAAGACGGCGAACTCGGCGTCCTCGCGGGGCGCGTCCCCGGTCGGCTCGATGGCGAGCATCGGGTCGAGGACGGGTTCGGCCCCGAGGTCGCGGATCGTCTCGGCTGCAGCGGCCGCACGGCCGTCGTCCGGCCGGAAGACGGCGATCTTCATCGGGTCACCTCCGGGCCGGGGGTGGCCGCCCCGTCCGGATTCTGTATCGCGCCCACCGGTTTATCGGATGCGTGGCCCCTGATCATGTCTCGTCCCCGTACTCTCCGAGTTCGTTGGCGAGGAACTCCCGAACGCGCTCTCGCGTGCCCGCGACCCCGCCGATGACGGTGATGGCGGGCGGCTCGATGCCCTCGCGGTCGCGCACGTCGACGATGGTGTCCAGGGTGCCCGTGGCGACGCGCTGGTCCGGCCAGGTGGCGCGCTCGACCAGCGCGACGGGCGTGTCGCCGGCCATCCCGGCTTCCCGGAGGGCGTCGGTGTAGGCCGGGAGCTTGCCGACCCCCATCAGGACGACGATGGTGCCACCTGTGGCCGCGAGCGCCTCCCAGTCGACCATCGACTCCTCCTTGGTGGGGTCCTCGTGGCCCGTGACGAACGACACCGAGGAGGTGTGGTCGCGGTGCGTGACGGGGATGCCCGCGACGCCAGGGCCAGCGATGGCGCTGGTGATACCGGGGACGTACTCGAACGGGATGCCCTCGCTGGCGAGGTGTTCGGCCTCCTCGCCCCCACGGCCGAAGACGAACGGGTCGCCGCCCTTCAGCCGGACGACTCGCTTCCCCTCGCGGGCGAGTTCGACGAGCCGGTCGTTGGTGTACTCCTGGGAGGTGCGCTCGCCGCCCGCGCGCTTGCCCACGTCCTCGCGCTTCGCCTCGGGGATGGAGCCGAGGATCTCCGGGCCCGGGAGCTTGTCGTGGAGGACGACGTCGGCCTCCTCGAGCAGGCGCTTCGCCTTCACCGTCATGAGTTCGGGGTCGCCGGGACCGCTGCCGACGAGGTAGACGGTGCCGACCGGCGGGTCCTCACCTTCGTCCGCCCCGCTCATCGGGCGCCCTCCGTCTCCTCGTGCTCCTCGGCGGTCTTGCGGGCTGCTTCGACCAGTTCCGCGCCGCCGCGGTCCGCGATGTCGGCCGCGAACCGGCGGGCGGCGTCGGCGTGGTCGTTCGCGGGCAGGTCCCGGGTCTCACGGATGGGCTCCTCGCCCGCGCGGTCGAGCACTCGTGCGACGACGTGGACGTACTCGCCGCGGACGGTGGCGTAGACGCCCAGTGGCGCCACGCAGCCGCCGCCGAGTTCCTTCAGGACCGTCCGCTCGACCGTGGTCTCCACCCGCGTTCGCGGGTGGTCGATGGCCTCCCGGAACGACTCGGCGTCGTCGGCGAGCGCGGTCACGGCGATGGCACCCTGCCCCGGCGCGGGGACGAACTCGTTCGGCTCCAGCCGCTCGTGCGGGACGTGGTGCAGCAGGCCCATCCGTTCGAGGCCGGCCTCCGCGAGGACGATGGCGTCGTACTCCGTCTCGACCGGGTACCGCGCCAGCGCGTCCTGCTCGAGCACCGACAGCGACTCGAACCACTCGTCGGTCGATTCGTCGAACGTCTCGTCCGGGTCCTCCTCCTCTTCCGCGGCGACCCGGCGGTCGTGTTCGCGGCCGATGCCCGTCGCGAGGAGCTTCTCGACGCGCGTGTCGACGTTGCCCCGCAGCGGCTGGACGTCGAGGTCCGGACGTGCGGCGAGCAGCTGGGCCTGCCGCCGGAGACTGGAGGTACCGACGGTCGCGCCCTCCGGCAGTTCCTCGAGCCCCCGGCCGCCCGGCGTCAGGAGCACGTCGTTCGCGGGGGCGCGCTCGGGGACGCCCGCGACGACGAGGTCGTCCGGAAAGTCGGTGGGAACGTCCTTCATCGAGTGGACGGCGGCGTCGACCTCGCCGTCGAGGACGCGCTCGTCGAGCGCGCGGACGAACGCGCCGGTCTTGCCCAGCCGGTGGATGAGTTCGTCCTTGATGCGGTCGCCCTCCGTCTCCACCTCGATTAGTTCGACCTCCGTGTGACGGTCCTCCAGTCGCTCGGCGACCGCGGCGGCCTGGCGTAGCGCCAGGTCGGAGCCCCGTGTCGCCAGCCGGACCGTTCGTGTCTCTGGCATACGTCTGCCTCCGCGAGCGGGCGTGAAACCGCTGTCGGGTTGGAGAAAGGGTGTTCGAGGTATCCCAGGTGGTAAACCACATATCGCGATAGCGAACCTCGCCGTGGCGCTTCAGCGGGCCGCTCGGAAAGAGACATATCTACAGAGATGACTCGTGGAGATTCACATTATAGAATAAATGGCGGGTTTGTATGGTTATGGAGACAATAATAGAATATCAGCGAACTTCGAAGCGGATGTCGGGGTCGGCACCGGTCGTCCGGAGGTACGACAGCGTTCCGACCACGCCCACGAGCACGACCGTCACGAGCGCGGTGAGGCCGAGAGCGGTGTCGACGGCCATCAGCGCGAGGCTCGCGACCACGAGCGAGAGGACGAACCACCCCCCGACGAGGAGCAGGAACAGGTCGATGCGGCGGTAGAGGCGGTCGTCTAACATGGCCGTGATACGCTGCCCGACAGCATACCTCTAGCTGACCGGTCCCCCGCTACTTTTCCCGTGCGCCCGTGAGACGCCGACAATGGTCCGACGACGACGATTCCTCGGCGCGGGGGCGGCTGGCGGTCTCTCGCTCCTGGCGGGGTGTGCCATCGGGCGACAGGAAGGGGGCGTGAGCTGGGTCTGTGCAGCGGGGCTCTCGGGCGGTGACGCCGTCTTCTCGCTCACCCCGCAGGTCAGCACGTACGGCACGACCGAGCCGCCGGTGGTCGAACTCACGATCCCGGTCCGGCGGCAGGTGCTCTCGAACCGGGAGATCGACCGCATCGAGGTCCGGAGCGGCGAGGAGACGCACCACCGTATCCCCGTCGACCCGAACAACGACGAATCGGTCGGGGACGTCCAGCGCTACGAGGCCGACGACGTCATCGAGTACGCCCAGTCGCTGGGCCACGCCCCGCAGAACGGCCGCATCCGCATCGTCGCGCTCGACGGCGACGGCGAGTCGGTCGACGAGGTCGCACTCGACTTCCGGTGTTACCGCGACCTCGACGAGGGGAACTGACGGCTCACGCAGTGCTCGGCGGGCGCTGCCGGCTCAGGAGGTAGCCCACGACCAGTGACAGGAGGAGGCCGACACCGAGCGCCGGCAGCAGGCCCCCGCTGAGCGCGAGTACGGCGATGGTGACGACGACCGTGAGGGCGAGCCCCGCGCCCGCGACCTTGGCCTCTTCGTCCAGGTCGGCCAGCTCGCCCGCGATGCCGACGCCGAGGCCGATGGTCAGGAACAGCAGGCCGACCGCCGTCGCCTCGAAGCCCAGCACTCGAACGTCGGCGGTGGTCACGAGGAAGCCGCCCGCGAGCACGAGCAACAGCGCGGTGGTGAACGTCCGGCGCATGTCCCGGGGGCGCGGAGCGAGGACGGAAAACGGTACCGTCGGGCCCGGGGTGGGGTGTCGAGAGTGCGCGTTCCGTACAGAGAGCGCCCGTCTTCCCCAATCACGGCCGACAGAACGCCTGCCCGGCGGCAGGGTTATCGGGCCTGGAATCGTTCACTAGCTATCTCATGGAATATTTCGATGCAGACGCCGGCCGGGAGCTGCAGGAGGCGTTCGAGCGCGCCGTCGCTGACTGGCCGGACGTGACGAACCGGACGATGTTCGGCTGCCCGTCGTATCTGGCCGACGGGACACTGTTCGCCGTCCTCGTCACCGACGGTGTGGCGCTCACGCGACTCCCCGACGCGGAGCGCGAGCGGCTGGCCGAGGCGTTCGAGACCGGCTCGTTCCAGGCCGGCGAGCGGACCGTGACGAAGTGGGTGCAGGTGCCTGTCGACGCCGACGGGCTCGATGCCCTCCTCCCGTACGTCGAGGCGAGCTACGAGACGGCGCTCGCGGAAGCGGAGGCGGAGGCGTGAGCCACGGTCTTCGGCGCGAGCGCACCGGCGGGACCAGCTACCTGACGGGCGGCGAGGGCCCCACGCTCGTCTTCCTCCACGGCATCCCCGGCTCGGCGCTCACCTGGGCGCCCGTGGCTGGTCGGCTCGCGGACGCGTACCACGTCGTCGTCCCCGACCTCCGCGGGTTCGGCCAGTCAGAGCCTGCCGACGACTACTATCTCGAAGGGCAGGCACAGGCAGTCCGTGACCTGCTCGACACGCTCGACATCGACTCGTTCTCGCTGGTCACCCACGACTTCGGCGGCCCCGTCGGGCTGACGATGCTCCGGCTGTTCCCCGACCTCGAGATGCGCGGCCTCGTCGTCTCGGACACGAACCTGTTCACGGACACGTACGTCCCGCCGCCGCTCCGGGTCGCCGGTGTCCCGGTCCTCGGTCGGCTCGTGTTCACCGCGATGGTCGGGAACCGCCTCGGGCTCCGGCTCCTCCACCGGGCGGCGACGAAGCGTCGCGACACGGTGCCGTGGTCGGCGTTCCAGCGCCACCTCACGCCATCGGGCATCACGACGACCCGGCGGATCTTCCAGCGGAGCCTCGCGGACCTCGAGGGGAACTACGGGCCCATCGAGCGGTCCCTCCCCGAGGTTGCGGTGCCGACGCTCGTGCTCTGGGGCGACAGCGACCCGTTCTTCGGGGTCGACGTGGGCGAGCGGACGGCCGCGGCGCTGGACGGGATGCTGACGGTGTACGAGCGGACGGGGCACTTCGTGCCCGAGGAACGACCGGCTGCGGTGGCGGCGGCGATCCGTGAGTTCTGTGAACAGGCGGCGGCCGACGGCTACCAGGGCTCGTCCTTCAGCCCGAGCACGTAGGCCCCCGCGTTCGTGAGCAGGTGGAGCGCGGGCGTGACGACCGTCACGACGAGGAGGCGTCCGGGCGTGAACGTCTCCCTCGTCCAGTCCGGGACGACGACGGCGGCCAGCGCGAGCGCGGCCACGACGAAGTCGAGCTGGTCGAGCCCAGGGAACGCCGCGCCCCGGTCCCGCCCCGTCCGGCGCTTCAGGAACGAGGCGAGGATGTCCCCAAGCATCGCGCCCGCCGCGAGCGCGACCGCCGCGGGCGCCGGGAACGACGGGAGCGCCACGCCCGCGGCCTCGCTCGCCCGCTCGCGGACGGCGTTGAGCACCCCGGCCAGCACGACCCCGGTCGTGATGCCGGCGACGGTCCCGCGCCAGGTCTTCCCGTCGCCGAGGATGCGGCGCTCGCCGAGGTTGCGGCCACCGTCGAGCGGCCGGCCACCCCCGAACAGCACGGCCGCGTTGTTGGGGACGTACGCGGGGAGCATCGCCCACAGCGCACCGACCACCGTTCCGAGCAGCGACATTGGCGGACGTGTGTGGGGGTGCGGCTTAACCGCCGGGGGTTCCGGTCGTCGTGACGCCCCGGCCCCCTGATCTCGCGGCTGCGGGAGGCGTTCGGCCACACCCGGGGCTCCGCGAGCCATCCCGGAATCCCCTTCATCGGCTGTTCCGGGTACGCTCGACCCCACGAGACGGCCGCTTGCCGTGGGCTGGGTCGGCTGCTGCCAGTGGATTCGATATCGCGATATGTGATTTATCGCACCGGGGCCAACCGACCCGAGAGGGACGCCGGGAGACGCCGAAACCAGTAGCTCAGGTCGTAGCGGGAGCGGAAACGGTGAAAACGGAGGCGAGTGCCGGGACGTCGAGCGCGAGCGGTCTACTCCAGGTCGAAGCGGTCCAGCGTCATCACCTTGTGCCAGGTGTCGACGAAGTCCTCGACGAACTGCTCGTCGCCGTCGTCGGCCGCGTAGACCTCCGCGATGGCGCGGAGCCGGGAGTTCGAGCCGAAGGCGAGGTCGAAGCGGGTCGCCTCCCACTCGACCTCTCCGGTCTCGCGGTCGTAGCCTTCGTAGACGCCGTTCTCGGCCGGCTCCCACTCGTAGGACATGTCGAGCAGGGTCTCGAAGAACTCCGTCGTCAGCGTCCCCGGCTCGTCGGTGAGGACGCCGATGTCGTCGTCACCGTAGGTCGCGCCCAGCGTCCGCAGCCCGCCGACCAGGACCGTCATCTCCGTCGCCGACAGGTCCAGCAGGTCGGCCTTGTCGACCAGCAGCTCCTCGGGCTGCTCGTGGTCGAGGTCGTCCGGGAGGTAGTTGCGGAAGCCGTCGACATCGGGCTCGAGCGCCTCGAACGAGTCGACATCGGTCTGCTCCTGGCTGGCGTCGGTGCGCCCCGGCTCGAACGGGACCTCGATGTCGTGGCCGGCGTCGGCGGCCGCCTGTTCGATGGCCGCGTTGCCGCCCAGCACGATGAGGTCGGCCAGCGAGACGCGGGTGCCGTCCGAGCGCGAGTCGTTGAACTCCTGCTGGATGCCCTCCAGGGTCTCCAGCACCGTCTCGAGCGCCTCGGGCTCGTTGACATCCCAGCTGCGCTGGGGTTCGAGCCGGATGCGGGCGCCGTTCGCGCCGCCGCGCTTGTCGCTGTCGCGGTACGTCGACGCCGCGGCCCACGCGGTCTTCACGAGTTGCTGGCGCGAGAGGTCCGAGTCGAGCAGCTCCTCCTTCAGCTGGGCGACCGACTCGTCGCCGACGAGGCCGTAGTCGGCGTCCGGGACGGGGTCCTGCCAGAGCATCGTCTCGTCCGGGACCTCCGGGCCGAGGAACCGCTCCGGCGGGCCCATGTCGCGGTGGATGAGCTTGTACCACGCCTTCGCGAAGGCGTCGAGGAACTCCATGGGGTCGTTCTGGAACTCCTCGATGATCTCGCGGTAGTCGGGGTCCTTCTTCAGGGCGACGTCCGTCGTCAGCATCATCGGCGTCTGCTCGCCGTCGCCGTGGGCCTCGGGCGCGTCCTCGACCGCGTCCGCGTCGACGGGGGTCCACTGCCACGCGCCACCGGGGCCCTTCTCCGGCTCCCACTCGTTGTTGAGGAGGTTGTCGAGATAGGAGGTGTCCCACACCGTCGGCGTGCTGTTCCAGGGGCCCTCGATGCCGCTGGTGATGGTGTCGTCACCCTTCCCGGAGCCGTAGTCGCTCTCCCAGCCCAGCCCCATGTCCTCGATAGGGGCGGCCTCGGGTTCGGGGCCGACGTGGTCGTCGGGGTCGGCCGCGCCGTGGACCTTCCCGAAGGTGTGGCCGCCGGCGATGAGCGCGGCCGTCTCCTTGTCGTTCATCGCCATCCGGCTGAACGACTGCCGGATGCGCTCGGCCGACCACTCGGGGTCCGGCTCGCCCTCGGGGCCCTCGGGGTTGACGTAGATGAGCCCCATGACGGTCGCGCCGAGCGGCTCCGCGAGGAGGTCGTCCTCGTCGAACCGGTCCCAGGACTCCATCTCGCCCTCGGGGCCCCAGTCGACGGCCGCGTCGGGCTCGAACTCGTCCTCGCGACCGCCGGCGAAGCCGAAGGTGTCGAACCCCATCGACTCCAGCGCGACGTTGCCCGCCAGGACGATGAGGTCGGCCCACGAGAGCTTGCGGCCGTACTTCTGCTTGACCGGCTCGAGCAGCCGGCGGGCCTTGTCGAGGTTGGCGTTATCGGGCCAGCTGTTGAGCGGCGCGAACCGCTGGGTGCCGCCGGCCGCGCCGCCGCGCCCGTCGGTGGTGCGGTACGTCCCGGCACTGTGCCAGGCCATCCGGATGAACAGCGGGCCGTAGTGGCCGTAGTCGGCCGGCCACCAGTCCTGCGAGGTCGTCATGACCTCCTCGATGTCGGCCTTCACCGCATCGAGGTCGAGGGACTCGAACGCCTCGGCGTAGTCGAACTCCTCGTCCACCGGCCCGGCGCCGCGGGCGTTCTGGTCGAGGGGCGTCAGGTCGAGCATGTTCGGCCACCACTCGCGCTCTCCCTTCCGGTGTCTGGCGACGGGTGAGTCGTCGGTCATCGTGTGTGCGAGGCCAGGACCCGAACAGGAATCAATCCATCGTCCCCGGCGCAGCACGGTGGATTCCGGGGCGTTCCGTCCGGCTGGCCGGGACGTGGCGCCCCCTCACTCGACCCGCGCGTCCACCACGACGTGCTGGACGCCCTCGGCGTAGCTCTTGACCTCGCGCACCGCGAGCACCTCGCAGTCCCGGTCGGCGTCCGCGACCGCCCGCTCCAGCCGCCCGACCGGGCGGTCCGGGAGTTCGGCCTCGGGTGTGGCCTCGTGCAGGTGGAGGGTCCCGCCCTCGCGCACGGCGGCGACGCCCGCGGACAGCCGCTCGTAGGCGTCGTAGTGGCCCATCACGACGCGGTCGACCGGGGCGAGTTCCACGTCCGCACAGTCCGCCCGCACCGCGCGGAAGCGGTCGGTCACGTCGTTGAGGACGGCGTTCTCGACGAGGTACTGGTACGTGGTCGGGTCGAGTTCGGCGGCGACGACCTCGGCACCTGCCCGGGCCATCGGGAGCGCGAAGTAGCCCACCCCGGCGAACATGTCGAAGACGCGCTCCTCCGGCCCCGTCACGTCGCCCATCCGCGCGCGCTCGGCCTTGTTGCCCGGCGAGAACATCGTCTTCGCGAGGTCGAGCGCGTACCTCGTGCCGTACTCGGTGTGGACCGTCTCCGTGTCGCCCGCGCCCGCGACGACGGTCACGTCGGGGTCGCGGGTGCGCCCGGCGATGCCGCCGCGGTCGAGAACGGTGTCGGCCTCGCCGTGGAGTTCGAGCAGCGCGTCGCCCACCTCGCCCGCCCGGGGGCAGCCGTCGAAATCGGCCAGGAGGACGGTCCCGACGACGGCCCACGACGCGGGGGCGGCGTCGATCTCGGCCTCCGTGAACCCGCGTGCCCGCAGGCGGTCGGCCAGCGTCGTGTCCCGCGAGGGCAGGTCGTACGCGACGACATCCTCGACCGCGGCGACCGCCTCGACGGTCCCCTCGCGGTCGGTCGGGGCCTCGCCGACGACGGGGAGCGCGACCCGCTCGTCGTCGTAGGAGGCGATGCCGCGGCTGTCGTCGTAGACGCCCAGTGCCGACAGCTCGCGCTCGGCGCGCTCGGCCGCGGGTTTGGGAACGAGCGCCGCGAGCCCGGGTGCTCGGCTGGGGTCGGCCGCGCCGTCAGTCTCGGTCATCGGCCTCGTCGTCGTCCGCCGGCAGCACGTGCAGGCCCGCCCGCGAGCGCAGCACGGGCACCTCCTCGGCGTCCGGATCCATGTAGTCGGGCCGCGGGATGGTGCGGGCCTCGTACGTCTCGGGGTCGAGCACCTGCACGGCGTGTTCGTCCTCGACGGTGACGACGGTGGTGCGCTGGCCGTCCTCGCGGGTTCCGAGGCGGCGCGCGTCCGGGTCGATGCCCTCCTCGTAGCTCGCCTCGTACCGCTCGCCCGTCGTCAGCCGGACCCCCTTCAGGTTCCCGTGCGCGCTCGTGACGAGCACCGGTCCCGCGTCGTCGTCCGGGTCGATGATATCGCCCGGCGTGTAGGGCGGCAGGCGTGCCACGAACGTGACGCGGTAGAGTTCGTTCCCGTCGGAGTCCTCGGTCGCGAGCGTCTCCGCGGCGCTCACCTCGCCGCCGAACTCGCGGACGATGCGGTGGGCGATGGCCTCGCCCATCTGGTTCGCGCTTATCTTCATGTTCACGCCGCTGTCCGTGCGGTCGACGGAGGTGATGAACGCGTTCCGGTCGCCCTTCTGCTCGCGCTCGGCGATGTAGGCCTCGGCGATCTCGGTCGCCCGGTCGCACTCCGCGTCCGTGGGCGTGCGTTCGGTCGCGCGGACCTGGACGAGCGCCTCCCAGTAGTCGCCCGCGATGCGCCCGCAGCGGTCGCACGTTCCCCGGGAGATGTAGACCGGCACGGTGGCCTCCTCCTCGACGGGGGTGCCACGGATGACGCCGGTGAACATCGTGTGCATCCGGATGGTGTTCTCGTCGACCTGTTCGGGGTCGACGACCCACTCGACGGCCTGGGCGTCGATGTGGACGCCCAGCGCGCCCGTCACCTCCTCGATGGCGATGTCGGTGTAGTCGCGCGCCCCGACGTCGACCCAGCGGTTGCCGCGGTGGACCGCCCCGCAGTCAGAGCAGACCTGCACCTCCACGCGGTCGGGGGCGTCCACGAGGTCGAAGTCCTCGAAGTAGCAGGCGTCACAGAGGACGGCGTCCCGACTGCTGGGACTCCCGGGCAGGTCCACGCCGGGCGGCCGCTCGATGGGGTCGCCACAGCGCGGGCAGAACCCCCGCTCGCCCCGGTCGTCTCGTTGCTCGTCCGATTCGCTCATTACCACGAGGTGGGTCGCTCTGCCGTTTAAAGTCCGCGTCCGGACGTTGGGTGTTGGGTGGGCGTGTTCCGCGGTCGAGACTCGGCTGTAGGATAACTCACTAAAATAATATCTCATATGGTTTGGGCATTATAATCTGATTAAGTCTCGGATAATTATTCTATATTGAATTTTATTATTTTATTGTGGGGTATTAGCAGCGAAGTCTCGGAACTCCTCGCGCTCTCTCACTACGACAGCAACAACCACAGGGGAACCACTTACGAAGCCCTCGCGCTCTCGACCACTCCGGGCCTCGCTGCGCTCCTCACTCGCTCCCTGCGGTCGCTCGTTGCGGTGCTTGCGTCGGCCGGGAGGGATCGAGAGCGCTCGCCCTTCGAGTCCGCCAGGAGACGCTTGACCAGCCGAGCGTTCTGCCGTGGTGGTTCCAGTGGGTTGCGTAGTGTCCCCACACCTCCCCGCGCTCGCGCCGGGCGTGTTCCGGCACGCTCCCTCCGGTCGCGGTCGTCCGAAAATCGGAGATTTTCGTGATCACGAGAGAGCTTCGCTCTCTCGAACGACCTCCACGGGGATGGCGCGAGCGCGCTTCCTGATTTCCGGAACCGGCCGGCCGAGCAACCGCTCTCCGGCCGGGAGCGCGTGCCGAGCGCAAGCGAGGCCGCGCGACTCGGGGAAGGGCAGGGGAACCGCGCCGTGACACATCTGATTTCCTGGCGGACTCGAAGGGCGAGCGCGCTCAGCGGTTCCCGGACGACGCAAGCACCGCAGGGCATGCCCGGAACGGCGGCGACCGAAGGGAGCCGCCGCAGTCCCGGAACCCGAGGAGCGCAGCGAGTCCCGGAACCCTGAGCGCGCGAGGGCTTCGTAGGTCGTTCTGTTGTCGGAGTCGCTGTCATCGTGAAGAGGAGAGCATAGTGGCCGATTCCGTCGCTGTCGCAGCCGTTCCGGCCGCTGAGATTGTCCCTCCATCCCCGACCCGCACGGCTTATCCCCACCAACCAACTCCACTCGTACATGTTCGAGACACGCCCGGACCGCGACGCCGAGGTGGCCCTCCTCGGGCGGTCGAACGTGGGCAAGTCGACGTTGATGCGGGAGATCACGGGCCACAAGTTCGACACCGGCGGGAAGCCGGGCGTCACGCGCGAGCCGAACCACTACGACTGGGCCCCGGAGGACTTCGTCGTCACCGACCTGCCCGGGTTCGGGTTCATGGCCGGCGTCGACGAGGGGCGCCGCGAGGCCATCAAGACCGACATCGTCCGGTACGTCGAGCAGTACGCCGAGCAGATCCTCGTCGGTGTGGTCGTCCTCGACGGGAAGGCCGCGGTCGACATCATCGACCGCCACTCCGGCCCGGACGAGATCCCGCACACGGTCGAGCTGTTCTCGTTCCTGCAGGAGGTCGGCATCCCGGCGGTGCTGGCGGTCAACAAGATGGACAAGGTCGATGACCGCGACGAGCGCCTCGACGCCATCGCCGACCGGTTCGGCCTCTACCCGCCGTGGCAGCAGTGGGAGGAGGAGGTCATCGCGCCCATCTCCGCGAAGCGGGGGAACATCGAGCCGCTGAACCAGGCCGTCCGCCACCACCTCCACGAGGCCAAACGCGACGACCTGTTCAAGTTCTTCTGAGACGGCGTGCGTCCCCGACCCCGGCCCGGCCGCGGTCGGGGCGGGGCGAGGGCTCAGCGGAGGCCCGTGCGCGGGGCCGCGATGCGACGGGCGGCGGCGTTCCGGGCCTCGCGGCTGTCGTTGACCGCCCGGTCGAACCAGGCCGGCCGCGTGACCTCGGGCGCGTCGCTCCGGTAGATGATGCGCCGGGTGACGCGGACCCGTTCACCCTCCGGGAGCCGGCCGCTGTACGAGAGGTGCAGCGACCGGACGATGCCGCGCTCGGAGACGATGGCCTCGAGGGAGACGTTCGTCGCCCGACGGAGCCCGCTGGTCGCACCGAACGTCGCCGGGTCGCGCAGCGTCTCGCCGACGACACGGTACCGGGTCGGGGCCCCGTCGACCCGGCCGACGGTCCGGGTCTCCACGGACGAGAACAGCGCGTAGTGGTTGAGCCAGGGCCGGGGGCGCCGGAGCGAGGTGTAGAACCCGGCGGCATCCGCGTACGCGACCCCGTCGGCGTAGCGGTAGCTGACCCGGCCATCCCGCTCGACCCGGGTGGCGAGCGCCGTCCGGTTCGACCAGAAGACGGCGGTCGTCTCCGCGCCCGAGGTGATGAACCCCGGACGGCCGACGGCCGCCACGCGGGCGACGAAGGCGTCCGGCGTCACCGTGGCCGACTGGTCGGCCCGGGCGAAGACCGTGCCGTTGGGGTACCGGACGGTCCAGTTCGAGGTGAAGCGGTACCGGGCACCCAGGGCCTCGCCGTGGGCGTTCGCGAGCGCGAGCGGGTCCGTCACGCCGTCGGTCGTGAGCCCGGGGGCCAGCTCCTCCGGCGCCTCCGTGGGCTCGGGAACCGGCGCCGGGGTCAGGGTGGGCGTCGGGCCGCCGGGGTCGTCGGGACCGCCACCGGGGACCGCGCTGCAGCCCGCGAGGACGAGCAGGCCACAGAGCGCGACGGTCCCGAGCCGGTGCATACCCGGTATCCGGATGCACGCGGCATACCGGTTCCGCCGCGGGTGCGACTCCGACCCACCCGACGATGGGAGGGGAACAGGCAAGTGGGGGTAGCAAGAATTGCCGGCCATGCAGACGCTCCTCCTGAACCCCGCGGACGTGCGCGAGAACGCCCAGATGCCGGAGGTCATCCGTGCCGTCGAGGAGGCGTTCGGCGCGTACCAGCGCGGCGACACGCAGATGCCCGCCAAGTCCTACATCGACCTGCCGGAGTACAACGGCGACTTCCGGTCGATGCCGGCGTACATGCAGGCCGAGGACTGGGACGCGGCCGGCATCAAGTGGGTCAACGTCCACACGGACAACGTCGAGCAGTACGACCTGCCGACCGTCCTGGGGACGATGATCTACTCCGACCCGCGCAACGCCTTCCCGCTCGCGATCATGGACGGCACGACGCTCACCCGCCTCCGGACGGGCGCCGCCGCCGCCGTCGCCACCGACCACCTCGCCATCCCCGAGGCGCGCTCGCTGGGCATCGTCGGCGCGGGCGTCCAGTCCTACACGCAACTGGAGGGCATCGCCTGCGTCCGCGACATCGAGGAGGTCGTCGTCGCGGACGTGCGCGAGGCGGCCGTCGCCGCGTTCGTCGAGCGCTACGAGGACGAGTTCGACGTGCGTGGCGGGAGTATCGAGGAGGCCGCGGAGTGCGACGTGCTCTCGACCGTGACGCCGGTCGAGGAGCCCATCGTCCCGCGCTCGGCGCTCGGCGAGCACACCCACATCAACGCGATGGGCGCCGACGCGCCCGACAAGCACGAGCACGACGACCAGACGCTGCTGGACGCGAAGGTCGTCATCGACGACTACGAGCAGTGCACTCACTCCGGCGAGATCAACGTCCCCTGGGCCGCCGGGATACTGGACGACGACGACCTGTACGGCGAACTCGGGGAGATCGTCACTGGCGAGAAACCCGGCCGCGAACCCGGCGACGGCATCACCCTGTTCGACTCGACCGGACTCGCGATCCAGGACGTGGCGACCGCCCACGTCGTCTACGAGCACGCCGACGACAACGACAACGGCTACCCCTTCGAACTGGTGGACACGCGGGTTCGGTGAAGAAATCGGCGGATATATCTCGCAGTTCAGGAATTACTGTAAAATATAGTTGATAAGCTTAAAACATAGCTGATACGCTGCTAATTCAGCGACCCTGCGCCCGGCGTCGCGCCTGCCGCTGGCGCACGTCGTCGCCGGGGCGGACCGGCTCGCTGCCGCCGACGGTCCGGCGGACGATTACGTAGGCCCGCCAGAGGAGCCAGCCGACCGCCACGAACGGGAGCAGCGGCAGGGCGAGGATGGCCATGATGGCGACCATCAGCAGGCCGAATCCGTGCATCTCGACGTTCAGGTGGCGGCCGAGGGTCTCGGAGACGGTGCGGGGCGGTTCCGGGAGCTGTTCTGGGCTCATACCCACTGTACGCGCGCTGAGGATATCAATACAGCAGTGGAGGGTCTCTGGCGGCCGTGAGGGGGCCGCTCAGCCGATCACTCGATGTGGATGGCCGGGCGGAACGGCACCGCGTCGCCGGCCTTCCCGCCGGGGTCCTCGGGGTCGGCGCCCTCGTCGAGCACCTGCACGTCGGCGTCGAACTCGCGCTCGTAGAAGCCGACGGCGTCGGCGTACACCTCGGCCTCGTCGGCGTCCTCCAGAATCGAGAGGCGGCCTTCGTCCTGCTCGCGGACGAACTCCACCAGTTCCTGCACCAGCTGGTTGACCTCGTTGCCGCGCTCGCGCAGGTCCGGGTCCGACATCACTTCGGACATCACCGCGCCCACGTCGGGACCGGTCTCGACGACCTGCTCGAACACCGAGCGCTTCCACTCCGCGGCGGTGTAGACCCGAACCACGTCGGGGTCGGTGCCGGTCACATCCACGATGTCGTTGATGTCGTCGGTGAGCGACTCGACCAGCGACTCCCGCACCTCGACGGTCGGGTCCTCGCGGGCCTCGTCCACCTCGGGCCAGCCCGCGTCCTCGGCGGACTCGCCGGTCAGCTCCTCGTGCAGTTCGTTCGCCAGGAACGGCGTGAACGGCGCCAGCAGGCGCAGGCGCTGGCCCAGGACGTGCCGGAGCGTCCAGCGTGCGCCCTCGCGGTCCTGGTCCGCGCGGCGGCGGTACCAGCGCAGGTGCTCCTCCATCGCGTAGAACGCGGCCTGCGAGGCCGTCCGGGTCTCGAAGCCCTCCAGCGCCGCCGTCGCCTCGCGAATCACGCCCTGCAGTTTCGAGAGCAGCCACTCGTCGATGGGGCGCAGGTCGGGCTGCTCCTCGGGCGCATCCTGCTCGATCACCTCCGTCGCGCGGTTGTAGAACCGGCGCAGCTGCCCGTGTGCCGAGGAGACGGCCTCGTCGCGCCAGTCGTAGTCCTGCCACGGCTCCGCGGAGTTCAGCAGGAAGAACCGGACGGTGTCGGCCCCGTACTCGTCGATGGCCTCGCCCGGCAGGACGACGTGGCCCTTCGAGGAGGACATCTTCTGGCCCTCCAGCAGGCCCATCCCCATGATGGTGATGCCCTCCGGCCAGTTGCGCTCGTCGAACAGTTCGGCGTGGTGATACAGGTAGAACGTCAGGTGGTTCGAGATGAGGTCGTTCGCGGAGACGCGGTAGTCGACGGGGTACCAGTGGTCCCACTCCTCGCGCAGGTCCAGCGCCCGCTCGTCCGGCTCGTCGACGGCGTCGGCGCCGTAGAACAGCGTGTCGAAGAACTGCTGGTCCATCGCCTCGGGTGGGATGTCCTCCAGCCGGTGGGCGATGGTGTAGTAGGCCATGTAGATGGTCGAGTCGCTCAGCGGCTCGATGACGAAGTCCTCGTCCCACGGCAGGCGCGTGCCCAGCCCGTAGTTGCGGATGCAGGGCCACTCGTTCAGCCAGTCGACGGTGTGGGTGTACTGCTCGCGCGTGTTCTCCGGGATGGCGTCCAGGTCCTCGACGAGGCGCTTGGTCTTCTGCTTCCAGTCCGCGTCGTTGTAGCGCAGGAACCACGTCTCCTGTTTGGCCACCTCGACGGCGCCGCCACAGCGGCAGACGACCTCCTCGGTGAACTCCTGCATCGAGCCGAACGCGCCACGACCCTTGTAGTCCTCGCGGAAGCGCTCGCGCACGTCCTCGACGGTCTCGCCGGCGTACTCGCCGTAGGCGTCGATGAGCTTCCCCTGGTGGAACTCGCGGTTGTACAGCTCCTGGGTCGCCTCCTCCAGCGCGGGGTCGTTCTGGCTAGCCACGTCGTACTCCTCGACGGCGTCGCGGGCCGGAACCTCGCCGTACCCCTCGATGGTGAGGATGGGGACCGGCTCGATGGCCCGTACTTCGTCGGGGTCGATGCCGTACTGCGTCATCTCGTCGGCGCGCTCCTTGGCCTCCCGCAGGGCGACGTAGTCGTCCGGCGAGTGCGCCGGGACCGACATCACCACCCCGGTCGCGTTGTCCGTGTCGACGAACGACGCGGGCAGGATGAGCACCTCGTCCTCCGTGATGGGGTTGGTGACGCGCTCGCCGACCAGTTCGGCACCCGACAGCTCCTCGACGACCTCGACGTCGTGGTCCTGCAGACGCAGTTTCTCGGTCGCCTCCCGCGAGACGACCCACGTCTCGCCGTCGACCTCGGCGCGGACGTAGTCGCCCTCGGGGTCGACGAACGCGTTCGTCACGCCGCGCACCGTCTCCGGGCGCAGGGTCGCCATCGGCAGGACGGTGCCCTCCGAGTCACGGAACCGGACCAGCGTGTACTCCTGGAACTCGGCCTCCTCGCCCTCCAGCAGGTCGTGCGTGGTGACGGGGTTGTTCTCGTTCGTGCAGAACTTGACCGGGTGGAGGCCCTTCTCCAGCAGACCGCGCTCCTTCAGGGTGCGGTACTGCCAGGTGATGAACCTCGAGTAGCGCTCGTCGTTGGTGGTGAACTCCCGGCGCCAGTCGACCGAGAGCCCCAGCTGCCGCATCCCCTTCTTGTAGTGCTCCTCGATGAAGTAGCGCGCGAACCCCATCGGCGTCTCCAGGTCCTGCAGGGTGTCCTCCGGGACGTTGTACGTGTCACGCAGGACCGAGAGCTGCTCCTCCTCGCCCTTCTTCAGGCGCTCGACGGCGCCGATGATGGGTGTGCCCGTGACGTGCCACGCGATGGGGAACAGGACGTTGTCGCCCTGCAGCCGCCGGTAGCGGGCGTACACGTCCGGGACCGTGTACGTGCGGGCGTGCCCGACGTGCATCCCGCCCGAGGGGTACGGGTACGGGACGGTGATGAACGTCGCGTCCCCGTCGTCCTCGGGGTCGGCCTCGTAGTAGCCCTGCTGGCGCCAGCGATCGCGCCACCGGGCCTCGATACTGGCGGGGTCGTAGCTCATACCTCCACTGCGTGGGGCGGGGCCTAAATACTCGTCTCATCGTCGGGAACGCGTGACAGGGGGCGCGGGCGGAGCCGGCGGCGGGTGGGCCCGGCCGGGTCCGACGGACGTGGTCCTGCGGTCGCCACTGCAGTCGTGGCGGTCGGGCACCGTGGCTGGAGTCGCGCCGTAACTGCCCCGGAGCCGAGCTACGCTCGGACGACCGGCGCTCCGAATCCAGCCTCCGACCCGCCTCAGAGCGACCGCGCGTCCTCCAGCACCTCCTGGGCGTGCCCGGCGGGGTCCGCGAGTTCGGGGTCGTAGCTGGCGACGACCGCGCCGTCGTTCAGGAGGAAGGTGACGCGGTCGGTGTACCCCTCGCTGGTGTCGATGCCGAACGCGGCCGCCACCTCGCCCTCGGGGTCGGCCAGCAGTTCGAAGGTGACGCCCTCCTCCTCGGCGAAGTCGGCGTGGCTCTCCACGTCGTCCATCGAGACGCCGTAGACGGAGACGCCGGCGTCCTCGAACGCGGGGAGGTGCTCCTCGAAGTCGTTGGCCTCGATGGTGCAGCCGCCGGTGAAGTCCTTGGGGTAGAAGTAGACCACCGCCGGGTCGGAGAAGTCGAGGGTGACGGTGTCGCCGTGCTGGTTGGGTGCGCTGACCTCGGGTGCCGGGTCGCCGGATTCGAGCATGGCCCCCGCTTCGGTCGGGGGTTGTATAGTTGTGCATCCCTCGGTCGTCGCCGTGCGCCCCTACAGCGACACCACGCCGTCGTCTATCAGGTCGAGCAGCAGGTCCCGGGCGTGGCCGTCCGGGTTCACGCCCTCGTAGACGCGCTCGACCTCGCCGTCGACGACGACGAACGTGGTCCGCTTCGCGCGGCCCGTGATGCGCGGGACGCCGAACGCCTCGCACACGTCCTCGTCGGGGTCGGCCAGCAGGTCGAACTCGATGCCCTCGGCCTCGGCGAAGTCCGCGTGGCTCTCCACATCGTCGGTCGAGACGCCGTAGACGGTGACCCCAGCGTCGGCGTAGCTCTCGGCCTCGGTCGTGAACTGCTGGGCCTCGACCGTGCAGCCGGGCGTCTCGTCCTCGGGGTAGAAGTAGACGACCGTCACGCCCGCCCACTCGGGGCTGACGGTCTCGCCGTGCTGGTTGGGCGCACTCACGTCCGGTGCCGGGTCACCCGGTTCGAGCATGGGCGGTGGTTCCCCCGGCATCGTCATACGACTGCCGGTCCCGCCCGGGATGGGCGAACGCGTGCCCGGTTCCTCGGCCGGATTCCGTGGGTCGTCCAATCCGCCAGCCCGAACCGACCGGGAACCGGACGGCCGTCCAGCAACCTCCGTCTGTAATTTTCTATAATTTTCATAAGTTGCGTTTTTCGGCGCCATACAAGAACTTCTAGAGCATATTAACACCATTATGCCCAAGATTTATGCGTATCAATCGATGTTCGTCAAGTGTAATGTCCGCGTCACTGCCCCCATCGGGCCCATCTGCGAGTTACGCGCCGTGCTACGAGTGCAACGAGGGTACGCTGGTCTGGGACCACGAGGCCCGGGAGAGCCGCTGCTCGATCTGCAAGGAGGGGATCTGACCGTGGTCGGCCCACATCCCATCGAACTCCACACCGTTCCTGCAGGGACGGGCGTCCGTCAGTGGCGCCCGTCCACCCGCCGGCGCTCCCACCGCGCCGGCACCGAAGTCCATGCCCGGCGCTCCCGCGCCGATTCCTGCTGTCCACCGCCGGCGGCGTTCTCCGCCGGCACGCCATCGCACCGCAGAGCGCCGCCGCGACCGACCCCCGTGTGGACTGTGTCCGGTTCGGGAAGGTGGAGGGCCGGCCCGAGACGGGTGACGAGTACGCGTTCGCCGTCGGCGGTTCCACCGTCCGTATCGCGGTCGAGGAGGTCCGCTACGAGGACGGGCGGCCGTGGGCATGGTGGGCCGCCGTCCGGTCGCGGGTGGGGCCGGTAGCGGCTCCCTCCCCTCGCGACTCGCGGCGGCATCGACGGGAGCGCTGCCCCGCTCGGCGTTCCGACCTCCCCGCAGGACCTCACCTTAGAATCCGTCCTCGAAGACGAACGCGCCGTCCTTCTGGACGACCTCACCGTCGAACTCGATGCGGGAGTCCTCGCTCATGTCGACGATCATGTCCTCGTGGACGGTCGACTCGTTGCGCTCGTTGCCCTCGCCGACGGTCTCCTCGTATCCCCGGCCGATGGCCATGTGGACGGTATCGCCCATCTTCTCGTCGAACAGCATGTTGCCGGTGAACCGGTCGATGTCGCGGTTCATCCCGATGCCCAGCTCGCCCAGCCGGCGCGCGCCCTCGTCGGTCTCCAGCAGGCTTGTCAGCAGGTCCTCGTTCTTCGAGGCCGCGTGCTCGACCACCTTGCCGTCCTCGAAGACGAGCCGGACGTCGAGGATCTCTCGCCCCTGGATGATGACCGGCTTGTCGAACAGCACCTCGCCCTCGACGCTGTCCGGGATGGGGGCGGTGAACACCTCGCCGCCGGGCATGTTGTTGTCGTCGGCGTCGTTCTCGGCATGGTTGCCGGCGACGGACATCGTCACGTCGGTGGTGTCGCCGGAGACGATGCGGACCTCCTCGGCCGGGTCCAGTAGCTCGACCAGCTGTGCCTGGTGCTCGCGGACGGCGTCCCAGTCCTTGTTGATGGCGTTCCAGACGAAGTCCTCGTAGGCCGGGGTGGACATCTCGGCCTTCTGGGCGTACCCCGTAGAGGGCCACTGGGTGAGCACCCACTCCGAGTCCAGCAGCGCCTCCTGGACCGCCTGGTTGGCTCGCTTGCTCGTCGCGTTCTTCTCGGGTGGGATGTCGCCCGTCTCGCTGAGGTTCTCGCCGCCGCGAATCTGGACGACGGCGTCGGCCGCCTCGTACTTCGCGCGCGCCATCTCGTTCTCCATGGCGAGCGTCTCCTCGGCGGCGGCGAGCTTGTAGGCGCGCTGGCTCCGCTGGCTCCCGAGGGAGGTGCTGACGACACCGCCGTGCTCGCCGACGAGTTCGGCGACCGCGGTCACGAGCGGTTCGGCCGCCGGCGGAGCCACGATGGCCACCTGGTCGCCGGCCTCGATGCCGGTGCAGTCGTCGACGAGTACCGCGGCGTGGTCACGGATGCGGGGATCCATGCACGGGTGGTCGGAGCCATGCGCGAAAAAATTGCCCGAAGCGTCCGGGCGGGCGCCAGGGTTCGGCCGGTCCCCGCCCCCGGCCTCCTGGCGACATCACCCGGGCAGGCGGGTCGCCGCTACGCCTCGACCCCGGCCTCGCGGCTCACTTCGTTCGCCGCTCGCAGTGCCGGGGCTCGTTCCCGTCGCTCACTGCGCCCCTTCACTGCTCGCGGGTCGCTTCGCTCCCCGCTCGCCATGTGGTTCCTCGCTGCGCTCGGAACCACTCACTCCTCGAACACGAACGTCCCGTCCCGCTGGACGACCTCGCCGTCGACCTCGATTCGCGAGTCCTCGCTCATATCGACGATCATGTCGACGTGCTGGGCGGACTGGTTCTGCTCGTTGCCCTCGCCGACGTTGGCCTCGTAGGCCCGGCCGACGGCCATGTGGACGGTGTCACCCATCTTCTCGTCGAACAGCATGTTGTAGGTGAACCGGTCGATGTCGCGGTTCATCCCGATGCCCAGCTCGCCCAGCCGGCGCGCGCCGGGGTCCGTATCGAGGATGCTCCCGAGGAACGACTCGTTCTTCTCGGCGCTGTAGTCGACGACCTCGCCACCCTCGAAGACCAGGCGGGCGCCGGTGACCTCCTTGCCGCGCCGGTAGACCGGCTTGTCGAACAACACCTCGCCCTCGACGCTGTCCGGGATGGGGGCGGTGAACACCTCGCCGCCGGGGATGTTGTTGGAGTTGGTGTCGTTGATGGTGTGGTTGCCCGCGACGGACATCGTCACGTCGGTCGTCTCGCCGGAGACGATGCGGACCTCGTCGGCGTCGTCGAGGATCTCGACCATCTGCTCCTGGAACGCGCGCTGCTCGTCCCAGTCCTTGAGGATGGCGTCGTAGACGAAGTTCTGGTAGGCCTCGAAGCTCATCTCGGCGAGCTGGGCGTCCGCCGGGGCGGGGTGCTGGGTGAGCGTCCAGCGGTCGCCGAGCCGCTCGTTGAGGATGGGGCTGTGGGCCTTCTCGTAGTCGGCGTTCGTCTCGTCGTCCACGTCGACCATCTCGGTCACGTTCTCGTGCGAGCGGATGATGACGTGGCAGTCGGCCTCGTCGATGAGTGCCTGCTGGTGAGCGGGCGTCTCGAACTCCGTGCCGCGCTCCTCGGCGGCCCGGAGGTAGTTGCGGATGGCGCGGCCGCTCCGGTTCGTCGTGATATGAAACGGGTTCGCGCCGCGGTCGCCGGCCACCTCGTACAGCGCGACGACGAGGTCCTCTGCGACGGGTTCGGACTTGATGACGAGGTCGTCCCCCTCGTCGAGGTCGATGGCGTCGGCGAGGGTCTGCGCGTGCTCTCGGATACGGGGGTCCATGCGCCCGGATTCGACGGGGCCCGCCATACCGTTTCCGCAACGCTGCGTCGCACGTCGCCGGGAGTCAGCAGGAACCGACGAGACTCACCGCGGCCCACGCGGCCCCCCGGGAGCCGGCGGTCAGGGCACGAGGTACGCGCCCACCAGTAGGACGACGTTGTACGTGGCGTGGGCGACGACCGGGACCGTCAGGTTGCCGGTTCGCTCGTAGAGCCCGCCCATCACCGCGCCGACGACGGAGACCAGCAGGACGCCCGCGACCACGGGCCCGAGCGTGCCGACGTAGTTGCCGAGGTGGAGCGAGCCGAAGAGGATACTCGCCCCCACGATAGCGGCGACCGGCCCGAACGCGCGCCGGAGCCGTGTCTGGATCACGCCCCGGAACAGGAACTCCTCGGCCGGCGCGACGAGGACGACCGAGAGGAGCGCGAGCCACAGTAGCAGCGTCGGGTCCGTCTCCGCGACCCCACCGATGACGGAGTCGGGGAGCAGCCCGAGCACCGAGACGACGGCCGCCAGCACCGACACGAGGAGGAGCGAGAGGAGGGTGCCACCGAGCGCGTAGCCGGCCTCGCTGGCGCTCGGGACCGCCACCCGGACCCGGACGCCCGCGTACCGGGCGTAACCGTAGCCGACCACGAGGAACCCGAGCTGGCCCACGACAGCCAGCCCGAGGAAGACCGGGAGGCTCTGGACCTCCAGCCCGAGGACGAGCACCGGGACGACCAGCGCGACCCCGCCGACGAGGGAGGCGACCAGCCCCGCGACGGTCAGCGCCACGCTCGCCGCCACGGCCCGCAGCGGCTGTGCAGCTGTTGGCTCTTCGTCCGTGGGGTCCGCGTCCGTCAGCACGCTCATGGCGGCCGTCCGCTCGCGGGCGGCAAAACCGTTCCCACGCGGATACCCGACGCGACTTTGCCACTCGACCCGAAACGGTGGCCCATGCCCGCCGCCGACACCGACCACGACGACCCCATCGACTGCCGCTCCGATACGGTCACCCGCCCGAGCGACGCGATGCGCGAGGCCGCCCGCGACGCCGACGTGGGCGACGACGTCTACCGCGAGGACCCCACCGTCAACGAACTCGAACGGCGCGCGGCCGACCTCGTGGGGATGGCGGCCGCGCTGTACGTCCCGACGGGGACGATGGGCAACCAGGTCGCCGTTCGGACCCACACCGAGCGGGGCCAGGAGGCGCTCGTCGAGCGCGACAGCCACGTCTACCGCTGGGAACTCGGCGGCCTCGCCCAGCACTCGGGCCTGCAGGTCCGCACCGTCGACGGCGGCGACCGCGGCGTCGTGGCGCCCGAGGCCGTCCACGAGGGGTACGTCGAGGCCGACGGCCACCGCCCGGGAACGGGCCTGCTCTGCCTGGAGAACACGCACAACGCGAAGGGGGGCACTGCCATCGCCCCCGAGCGCATCGACGCGGCGGCCGAGGCCGCCCACTCCCACGACGTGCCGGTCCACCTCGACGGGGCGCGCCTGTTCAACGCCGCCGCTGCGCTGGACGTGCCGGCCGCCCGCATCGCGCGCGAGGTCGATTCCGTGATGTTCTGCCTCTCGAAGGGGCTCGGCGCGCCCGTCGGCTCGATGCTCGCGGGCGATGCCGAGTTCATCGAGGCCGCCCGCCGGCACCGGAAGCTGTTCGGTGGCGGGATGCGCCAGGCCGGCATCATCGCCGCGCCCGGCCTCCGTGCGCTGGAGAACCGCGACCGGCTGGCCGAGGATCACCGGAACGCCGAGCGCCTGGCCGCCGGGCTGGACGAGCTGGCCGGGCTCTCGGCGCACGACCCCGAGACGAACATCGTGCTGGTCGACACCGACGAGCCGGCCGAGGACGTCCTGGCGCGCTGTGCGGACGCGGGCGTGCTGGCGGTCCCGTTCGACGACCACCAGGTCCGGTTCTGTACGCATCTGGACGTGAGCCGTGCGGACGTGGAGACGGCCGTGGAGCGGGTCTTCGAGGTGGTGTGAGGCAGGTCGGATTTCGAAGCCCTCCGGCCCCCTCGTCCTCTCTCACGGTGACAGCGAAGACGACGGAGACGGCTACGAAGCCCTCGCGCTCTATCACGATGGCGACGACGGAGACAGCTACGAAGCCCTCGCGCTCTCGACTCGGGGGTGGTTCGAAAACCGGAGATTTTCGTCATCACGAGAGAGCTCCGCTCTCTCGAACGACCTCGCTCCGCTCCTCGGGTTCGCTTCGCTCACCCTGCGGTGCTTGCGTCGTCCACCTTCGTCGAGCGCGCTCCACCCGTCCCCGACGACGCAAGCACCACAGCGACCGCAGGGAGCGAGGAGCGCAGCGAGGCGCGGACGGTGGAGCGCGCGAGGGCTTCGTAGGTCTCTCTGTCGCCTGTTGTGGAATAATCATCTAAAGCTGAAAAATAGCGTGTAAAGTCGCCCACCTGGGATTTATAACTCGAATAATCAAATTATCTGTCTTTTTCGGGCCAACCGGCGGGCACGTCGTGGCCCTCGTCCGGCCGCGGCCCCAGCCGTTCGCCCCGGTCCGGCGGGTCCCAGTCGGTCGTCAGGTCCAGCAGCGTCCGGACGATGAACCCCGTCAGCCCCCAGACGACGTGCCCGTCGACACGGAAGAAGGGGAGGCGCGCGGTGCCGCGGTCCGGGTGCGAGCGGGTCTCGCTCTCGTAGACGCCCGGCGAGGTCAGGTCCGACACCGAGATGACAACGACGGCGGCGACCTCCCGCTCGTCGGGGTCGTAGGTCCGGTCGGGGACCCGCGCGACGAACGGCCGGACGACGTGGCCGTAGGGCCCCGGCAGGTCGTCCAGCGGGCCGACGACGTCGGCGGTCATCGGTTCGAGGCCGACCTCCTCGCGGGCCTCCCGCAGCGCGGTCGTCTCCAGGTCGCCGTCGTCGGCCTCGTAGCCGCCGCCGGGGAAGCTCATCTCGCCGGCGTGGTTGCGCATGTCGGCCGCGCGCTCCGTGAACAGGAGGTGGTGGCCGTCCTCGCGCTCGATGACCGGGACGAGGACGCCGGCCCACTCCGCGCGCTCGACGCCGCTCACCTCGCGGGCCCGGTGGGCGGTGACCGCGTCGAGGTCGAGGCGAGCGACGTGGGGCGGGCCGTCGTCGGCGTCGGCATCGTCGCCGGGCGGGTGGGGCGGCTCCGGTTCGTACGGACTCCGGCCGCCGTCGGTCCCCTCGCCCGTCCCGGGGTCGTCACCCGTCATCGTCCACCTCGTCGAAGAAGGCGGTCAGCGCGTCGTTGACGGGTCGTGAGGACTCGACGTGGGCGAGCCGGCGGCCGGCGATGGCCTCGAACCGGCCGCGCGGCAGGTCCTCCGCCAGCGCCTCGGCCGTGGGCCGGTCGACGGCGGGGTCGTCGGTTCCGCGGAGAACGAACGCGGGCTCGGTCAGCTCGTACAGGGGCTCGGGGGTGAAGCCGAGCCAGGCGTCGACCTGTGCCGAGCGGACCCGGGGTGGGGCGTCCTCGGCGCGGCGCCAGTCGACGACCCGCTCCAGGAGCGAGGGGTCGGCGTCGCGGAAGGCGTCGGAGAACAGGGCCGGAAGGGTCGCGCGCACGGCGGCCTCGTCGGCGCCGTCCGGGTAGCACCGCGCCAGGCCGTCCACGTCGACATCGCTGCCCGCGCAGGTCCCCACGAGCACGAGCGAGCGGATGCCCCGGTCGCGGGCGTAGCGAAGCGCCACCGCGCCCCCCAGCCCGAAGCCGACGAGGTGGGCGGGCTTGGCGTCGGCGGCCGCGAGCACCGCGCTCAGGTCGCCCGCAAGCGTGTCGATGTCGACGGCCCCGTCGGTCCCGGAGTCGCCGGTGCCGCGGTGGTCGAAGGTGACGACGCGACGGCGGCCCGCCAGCGGCTCGTGCTGCCAGCCCCAGGCCCACGCCCCGAAGCCGGCGTCGTTGACGAGCGCCACCGGCGGGTCCTCGCCCTCGCCAGCCACGGCGTAGCGCAGCGTCGTCCCGTCGTCGGTGGTTGCGGTCGGCACGTCCCGTACGTGGGACGGGTCGGCACATACCGCTTGCGGGGGCCCCCCGTGGTGGGCCGGAGCATCGCTCGCCGCCGCTGGTCTGATAATGGTCGCTTTTTGACCGAGCATACAGGGTGATATTTATACGGGGTGGGCCGTTACGGCCGCTACTCCGTGACCGACGACACGCCGCGGGTGCTGTACGTCGACGACGGTCCTGCGATGCGCGAACTCGTGAGCCGTGGCTTCGAGCGGCGCCCCGGCGTGACCAGTTGGGCTGCGCTGGACGGGGCGATGGCGCTGGCGGCGGTCGAGGCGACGCGGTTCGACTGCGTCGTCGCGAGCCACGACCTGCCCGAGATGAGCGGCCTGGACCTGCTCGACGAGATCCGTGCGACGCACACGGAGCTCCCGTTCGTCCTGTTCGCCGCCGACGGCGACGAGCAACTGGCCGCCGAGGCGCTCGGGCGTGGCGCCACCGACTACCTCCGCCGGAGCGGTGCCAACCCCGTCCCGCTGGTGGTCGACCGGGCGACCGACTACGCCACCGAGCACTTCGAGCGGGCGGCGCTGGAGCGGGTCCGCGAGCGCTACGAGATCGTCGGGCGCACCGTCTCGGACGTCGTCTGGGAGTGGGACCTCGAGACGGGTGCCGTCCGGTGGGGTGCCGGGGTCGAGGCCGCCCTGGGCTTCGACCGCAGCGGCTCCTACGACCGTTCCTGGTGGCTCGAGCGCGTCCACCCGGAGGACCGCGAGGCCCTGCGGGCGGCCTGCCGGCCGGTCCGGGAGGGTGACGAGCAGGGCTTCGAGTGCCGTTACCGCCTCCGGCGCGCGGACGGCTCCTACGCACACGTCGTGGACGCCGGCGAGGGCGTCGGCGACGGCGAGCCCGGTCGGCTGGTCGGGGCGCTCCGGGACGAGACCGAGCGGATCGAGCGCGCGGCGGCGCTGGAGCGTCGCAACGAGCAACTCGACCAGTTCGCCACGGTCGTCAGCCACGACCTCCGGAACCCGCTCGGCGTCGTCCGCGGGCGCATCCAGCTCGCCCGCGAGACGGGCGACCTCGACCACCTGGCGGACGCCGTCGACGCCACCGACCGCATGGGGGAGCTCATCGACGATCTCCTCGCGCTGGCCCGCGAGGGGCGGACCGTCGAGGAGCCCGAGCCGGTCGCGCTCGGGCCCATCGCCCGGACGGCCTGGGCCTCCATCCCGGACCGCGAGGCCGTCGACGCCACACTCGAGGTCGAGACCGATGTCGGGGAGCGACTGCTGGCCGACCCCGACCGGCTCCGACAGCTCCTGGAGAACCTGTTCGCGAACGCGGTCGAACACGGATCGAGGGGCGTCGACTCGGAGGGCCGACAGGACGCCGACGGACCCGCCCTCACCGTCCGAATCGGCTGGCTCCCGGACGGTGACGGCTTCTACGTGGCCGACGACGGCCCCGGTATCCCACCCGACCGACGCGACGAGGTGTTCGACCTCGGCGACACCGACGGCGGCACCGGGGTCGGGCTGGCCATCGTCGAGGAGGTGGCCACGGCCCACGGCTGGGAGCTCGAGGTCGTCGAGAGCGACGAGGGGGGCGCGCGCTTCGAGGTCCGGGGAGTCACCCCCGGCGGCGAGGACGGCGCGGACGGGGCGGCTTCTTGACCCACCCGTCCGAACCCCCGGCATGGACCCCGCCGACGTCGCCGCCGATATCGACCTCGACGACATCGCGTACCTGAACTGGGGCGCCAGCGGGCCCTCGCCCGACCGGGTGCTCGCCGCTGCCCGCGACGAGCAGCGTCGCCACGAGCGCCACGCCCACTCGACGGCGGACCCCTACGAGTACGCCGCCGAGCAGTTCGCCGCGACCCGAGAGTCGGTCGCGGGCCTGCTCGACACGGCGTCCGAGCGCATCGCGCTCACGGATTCGACCGCCGACGGCATCTCGCGGGTGGCGAACGCCATCGACTGGGCCGACGGCGACACCGTCGTCCGGACGGACATGGACCACCCGGCGGGGACCCTCCCCTGGGGGCGCCGCCAGGACGACGGGCTCGTCGTCCACGAGCTCGACTGTCCCGGTGGTCACCTCGACTTCGACGCGCTCCGCGACGCCGCCCAGGGGTCGAAACTGGTCGTCCTGAATGCCATCTCCTGGCTCCACGGCACCCATCTCGACATCTCGCGTGCGGTCGACATCGCACACGACGCCGGGGCCCTCGTGCTGGTCGACGCCGTCCAGTCCCCGGGGCAGGCGCCGCTCCCGGTCGAGACGTGGGGGGCCGACTTCGTCGCCGCGGCCGGCCACAAGTGGCTCGCGGGCGTCTGGGGCGCGGGGTTCCTCTACGTCCGGGACCCGGAGCGGTGGCGGCCGCGCCACTTCGGCTACTACGCCGCCTTCGACTACGACGATGCCCGCGTCGACTACATGCCCGGCGCCCAGCGCTTCGAGGTCGGCACCAACTCGCTCGCACCCTACGCTGCGCTCCGCGAGGCCATCGACATCCACCACGAGGTCGGCCTCGACGTGATCCGCGAGCGCCAGCGCGGGCTGGTCGAACGCCTGCAGGACGCGGTGGGCGAGCGCCGCATCTCGCCCCGGGAGCCCGAATCCGGGCTCGTGACGTTCGCGGTCGACGACGACGAGGCGTTCGTCGAGCGCGCCCGCGAGGCCGGCGTCGTCGTCCGCTCGGTCCCCCGCGACGGCTGGGTCCGGGCCTCCGTCCACGCGTTCAACACCGAGGACGACGTCGAGCGGCTGGGCGAACTGCTCTGAGCGATGTGCCGGGCCGCCCGAATCGCCCTCGTCGCGTGCCTCGTCCTCGCCGGCTGTGGTGGGCTCGGGGGGTCGACGCCCGACTGCACGACCACGCCCTCTCCGACGCCACGCGCCGAGCCGCCGGTGTACGTCGTCATCGACAACGAGGACGTGTCGACCCACTCGCTGGAGATCCGCGCGACCCACCTGCGCGAGAACGGGAGCCGGGCGGTCCTGTTCGACTCGACCGTGGGGCTGGCACCCACCCAGCACCTCGAGACGCGGGCGACGGTCCCCTCGCGCGACGGGCGCTACCGCGTCCGCGCGACCGTCGGGAACGTCACCGGCCGGGAGACGTTCACCGTCCCCGACGGGCGGCTCCGGCAGGTCCGCGTCCACATCGTGGTGAACCGCTCCGACGCGTCCGACCCCGTGGCCATCGACGCGACCGTCCAGCGGCCGACGCCGGCCTGCTGAGTCGGGCCTGTCGCGACGGACCTATGCCCCAACGGTCAAGCCGGCGCCGCTCGACACCCGTCCATGGCAGACACAAACCGCCAGTGGCACCTCGCGGAGCGTCCGACCGGTGAACCCGACCACGACACCTTCGAACTCGTCGAGGCCGACGTTCCCGAGCCCGGTCCGGGCGAGGTCCTCGTCCGGACGGTCTACCAGTCCGTGGACCCGTACATGCGCGGGCGGATGCGCGACGCCGAGTCCTACGCCGAGCCGTGGGAGCCGGGCGAGCCGATGCGCGCAGGCGTCGTCGGCGAGGTGGCGGCGAGCGAGCACGGCCGCTTCAGCGAGGGCGACATCGTCACGGGCGACCTGCTGTGGGCCGAGTACGCGGTCGCCGACGGCGACGAGTTGCGGAAGGTGGACCCGTCGCTCGCACCCATCTCGACCGCGGTCGGCGTCCTCGGGATGCCCGGCGTGACGGCGTTCTACGGGTTCACCGAGAAGGGCCAGCCGGAACCGGGCGACACCGTCGTCGTGAGCGCGGCCGCGGGCGCGGTCGGCAGCGTCGTCGGCCAGCTCGCCCGCGCCCAGGGCTGTGACGTGGTCGGCATCGCCGGCGCCGAGGAGAAATGTGACTGGCTGACCGACGAGCTGGGCTTCGACGCCGCGGTCAACTACAAGCAGGAGGACGTCCGGAGTGCCGTCCGCGAGGCGGCCCCGGGCGGCGTCGACATCTACTTCGACAACGTCGGCGGCCCCGTCACGGACGCCGTGTGGCCCTCGCTCAACGACTTCGCGCGCGTGGTCGCCTGCGGGCAGATCTCGCTCTACAACGCGACCGAACTGCCGACCGGACCCCGCAAACTGACCGACGCGGTCCAGAAGCGCCTCCGCATCGAGGGGTTCATCGTCAGCGACTACGACCGCTGGGCCCACGCGCTGGGGCGGCTGGGCGGGCTCATCGCGAGCGACGACCTGCGGTACCGCGAGCACGTCGTCGAGGGCTTCGAGAACGCACCCGACGCGTTCCTCGGACTGTTCGAGGGCGTCAACATCGGGAAGACGCTGGTGCAGGTGGGCGAGGAGCCGTAAGCGGACGAGTTAATCTCTTAAGCTCGAGATTCGGTCGAAAATCCCCCATTATTGGAGATATGTCGTAGCGAAATTGTAACCGAACCTCCCGCTGTCGTCGTTATCGAGGGCCCGTTCATAGACGGTGATTGATATGTAGTGGGCTGCAATACCTACGAAACTGCTCGGCTAATGAACATCGTCATCGCACAGGAGGGGGAGTTGGGCCACCTTCGCGACCGTCTCACGCAGGCGTTTCCGACCGCCGATGTCTCGGTCACGACCTCGACAGCGGCAACGCTCGAACAACTCGAGCAGCGACGCATCGACTGGCTCGTCGTCGACTCCGCCGACGCCGGGCTCTCCACCGATTACCTCACCACCGTTCACGACAGGGCGCCGGACTGTTCGGTCCTGCTCCTCGCAACGGAGCCACTCGACAGCCTCGTCGCGCCCGTCACACTCGAGGTCACCATCGTCCGTCCGGCGAGCGATGACCCCGATTCCCGGTCGGACCTGGCAGACCGTGTCGTCGATGCCATCCGACGGCGCACGGGCGACAGTCAGGCGCCGCTCGATTCACTGTTCGAGGCACACGCCCTCCCCATGCTCCTTATCGACCCGGAGACCGGCGCCATCATCGATGCGAACCGGGCCGCGGTCGCCTTCTATGGGTACACGATCGCCGAACTCACCGCGATGTCGATCGACGATATCAACACCCTCGACCCTGCCGAAGTGGCCGACCGGCGCCGCCAGGCCGCCGACTCGCCGGGCAAACAGTTCATCTTCGAGCACCGGACGAAATCCGGGGACCTCCGCATGGTCGAGGTCAACTCGACGTCCATCCAGTACGGTGACCGGACGGTCCTGTTCTCCATCATCCAGGACATCACCGCCCGGACGGAGGCCGAACACCATCTGCACAGCGCGAGGAACCACTACCAGCGCCTCGCCGAACAGAACGTCGTCGGCGTGTACGTCATCGAGGACGAGGTGTTCACCTACGTCAATCCGAAGATGGCCGAGATCTTCGGGACGACACCGGCGGCGATGATCGGGACCTCGGTCTTCGAGTACGTCGCCGCCACCGACAGGGACCGGGTCCGCAGCCGTCTCGCTGCACGGGAAACCGGGGACCAGGACTCGGTCCATTACACGTTCGCGGGCGAACGCACTGACGGGGAGCCGCTGGTCCTGGAGGCTCACGGGGGGCGGGTCGAGACACCGGACGGCGTCCAGATCATCGGCACGCTGCTGGACATCACGGAACGTGAGGCCCAGGAGAGTGAACTCCGACGGCTCTCGCAGGCCCTCGAGTACGCAGCGCCGGCCGTCTACATCACGAACGCCGACTCCATCATCGAGTACGTGAACCCGGCGTTCGAGCGCATCACCGGCTACACCGAAGCGGAGGCGCTCGGCGAGACCCCGGCGATCATCAACTCCGGCCGGATGAGCGACGACTACTACCGACGGCTCTACCGGACCCTCCAGCGTGGCGAGGTGTGGGAGGAATCGATCATCGATCGGCGAAAGAACGGCGAGCTGTACTACGCGTACCAGACGATCGCCCCGTATCTCGACGAGGACGGGGTGGTCGAGGGCTACGTCGCGATCCAGTCGGACGTGACCGACGAGCGCATCAACCACCAGGTGATCGAGGTCTATCAGCGGATCCTCCGGCACAACCTGCGGAACAAACTGAACATCATTCGTGGCCATACGGAGCTCATGGAGCCGGCGGTGCTGGAGACGCCCCTCGAAGAGCACGTCGAGGCGATCGACCGGGCCGCCGCGACACTGGCGGAGCTGAGCGAGAAAGCCTACATCGCGAGACACGTGCTGGAGGTCGACGACGAGACGCCGGCCTCGAATCTGGTCGAGGTGCTCGCTCGCGAGCAGGACGTCCTGGGGGACCAGTACCCGGACGCGACACTCGTACTCGAGGCACCGGACGAGCTGTGGGTGTACGGGGCCGGACGCGTGGAGGTGTGCGTCCGTGAGGTCCTCGAGAACGCGATCATCCACAACGACACCTCCGCTCCGCGTGTCGAGGCGGAGCTGCGAGTGGACGAGACGGAATCGATGGCGGAACTCGTGATCCGCGATACCGGGCCCGGACTCACGGACCTCGACCGGAAGCCGATCGAACTGGGGGGCGAAACGTCCCTGCTCCACGCGGAGGGTATCGGACTCTGGGTCGTCAACTGGGTGATGACGAGCCTCGGTGGGGAGGTCGAGTTCGCGGACAACGATCCCCGGGGCCTGGTCGTCACGCTCCGCTTCCCGTACGTCGACGACGCTGCAGAGTGAAACCGCACGACCACGACGGTCGAGCGGCGGCTGTCCGGCCCGAGTGCGCGCCGCCCCGGCCTCGGGAGGCGGCGGCGAAGAGAAAGGGTGGTTGCCGCGGGGGTCGGCCGCGAATCCGCTACCGGCCCAGCTTCTCGCGGGCGACCTTCATGCCGCCCGGCGTGATGATGACCTGGTCGTCGTCCTTCTGGACGACGTCGCCGCCGACCTCGGTGGCGACCTGCTTCAGTTCGTCGTAGATGTGCTCCATCGTGCGGTCGGAGGTGGTGTGCCGGGTGATGTCCGCGATGACGAGCCCGCCGTCGTAGACGGCGTCCTTGATGTCCACGACGTCCTGCTTGTCGCTGATCTCGGCGATGTGGACCTGGGTGCTGGCCTCGCTCGGACCGGCGTCGAAGTCGTCGATGTCGAGTTCGACGTACTCGTCGGCACTCCGCTGTCCTCCCCCGATGAGTTTGCTCATCAGTCCCATAACGAGACGACTGGCCCCCTCGGGCTTAAATCCGCGTCAGACACGCGTCACATCGGCGCTCCACGGTGTTTCGGCCGAGGGAGTGCCCGGTGGTCCCAGCGCCCGCCGTCCCGCCACCCGACTTTTTGCCGTCTCCGCCGCTACCACGCGACGTGACCTTCAGCATCTGTGTCCACGAGTCCTACGAGGACGAGGCGGGTGACGAACAGCGCCGCTTCGGCGTCGCCGTCACCACCCGCCTCGCCGGGGTCGGCACGCTCTGTCCGTTCGTCAACGAGTACGGGGCGGTCGCCACCCAGTCGCTCGTCAACGTCTCGCTGGGCGAGCGCGGCGTCGAGTACCTCGCCGACGGGCTCGCGGTCGAGGACGCACTGGAGGCGCTGCTCAACGCCGACGACGGCCGCGAGACCCGCCAGCTCCACGGCGTCGACGCCGACGGGACGTTCGCGTTCTCCGGCGACGAGTGCGGGGACCACTACGGCGACCGCGAGGGCGACGGCTACACCGTCGCCGGCAACCTTCTGACGGGGCCCGAGGTGCTGGACGCCGTCACCGAGACGTACGAGGCGAGCGACCGGGACGAGCCGCTACCCGAGCGCCTCGTCGACGCGCTCGCCGCCGGCCACGACGAGGGCGGCGACAAGCGCGAGGAACTCGTGGTCCAGAGCGCCGCGCTCCGGGTCGTCGACACCGCGCACCCGGACCCCGCCACGGCGCCGTACCAGCACGACCTGCGGGTCGACGCCTCGGAGACGCCCATCGCGGACCTCCGCGAGACGTACGAACTGGCCGTGCAGAGCCACGAGACCGCCATGGAGCTGTACGAGGACGCCTACGAGGACGACGCGATGGACGCGGCCGAGGGCGTGGAGTAGGAGCCGAGCCAGACTGTCGCTCGCGACAGCTACCGGGCAGCGGCGACCAGGGAGACGTAGGAAGCCCCGGCGGGCTCGACCGCTCCGGGACTCGCTGTCTCCGAAAATCGGAGATTTTCGGGAGTGAGCGAATCGAAGATTCGCGAGCTACGAGGGAACTCCGTTCCCTCGATATGACGAGAGAGCTTCGCTCTCTCGAACCACGGTCCTCGGGTTCGCTCCGCTCACCCTGCGGTCCTTGCGTCCTCCGGGACGGGTCGAGCCCGCCGCCCCTTCCATTCCCACCCGAAAGCCGCTGGCCCACGGAGCGACGCACCAAGCTAGCTCGGTGTGGACGCGACCTCAACGGACGAGCAGTCGACGCACAGTGCTGGCTCGGTGCGTACGTGCTCCGGAGAACCTCACCGGGCGGGACTGAAAGGGGCCGGCGGCTCGGGGAAGGCGGGCGACGCAAGGACCGCAGCGCAAGCCCGGACCGGCGGCGACCGCAGGGAGCCGCCGCATGCCCGGACCGCAGCGAGCCCCCCGACCCGAGCCGCCGGGGGCTTTCGAGCTGGCCGTGGTGGAGGCTGGACCGTCGAAGACCCCCGCACACGGGCGGGAACCGTATCTCTGGGCGACGTGCTTCTATACGGGCCGCCAGCCGCGCAGGAACGCCACACAGAGCCCGCCGGCGCCCAGCGCGAACGGGATGGCGGCGGTCCGCAGGAGGAGGACCGCGGCGGCTGCGGCGGCCGCGGCTGCACCCGTCACGAGCGTGAGCGCGCCCGCGAGCAGGAGGTCGTAGGCGCCCAGGCTCGCGGGCACGGGGACGACGCTGGCGGCCTGCGGGAGCGGGATGACCACGACGATGGGGAGCCACGCGACCGGCGCGCCGGCCCCCGAGAGCGCCACCCACAGCGCCGTCGCCGTCAGCACCTGCTCGAGGAGCCCGCCGAGCGCGATGAGCGCGAGCAGGTCCGGGCGGTCGCGGAACAGCCCGATCCGCTCGCGGTACCGGGCGACGGCCGCCTCGACGGCCGCGCGGTCGAGCGGCTCCGCGCGCCAGAGGCCGGAGACGCGGGCGACGACCGGCGCGAGGACGGCGACCAGACCTCGCGAGAGCTGCCGGCGGAGTACCACGAGGACGACGCCGACGACGAGGATGACGCCGAGCGCGCCCGCCAGGGTGAGCAGGACGACGCGCTGGGAGTTCCCGCCGAGCAGGAGCACCGCGCCGAGCGCCAGCGACACCAGCACCTGCGAGCCGGACTTGACGTACTTCGCGACCGAGCGCACCGCGAGCGCGCCGCTGTAGGTGGTGTCGGTCGTCACGCCGATGAACCGCGCCATGATGGGCTCGGAGGTGACCGGGCCCGCCGGGCTGAGCGTGTCGAAGAAGTCGCCCGCGAGCGCGAACTGGACCCCCTGCGGGCCGGTGAGCCCGTCGCCCAGCGGCCGCACCGAGGCCCACACGCCGATGCCGTCGGCGGCGCCCTCCAGCACCACGAGGACGGCGACGACGGCGGCGACCGAGAGCGTCACCGCCCCGAGGCGGTCGAGGACGGTGCCGACGCCGACGAACCAGAGGTACGCCGCCAGCGCCGCCGCTCCGAGGCCGGCGCCGACGGCGAACCGGACGTAGCCGCGCACGGTCGGCGTGTCGGCCAGTCGCTGCAAAAGGACTCCGGCCGACGGCGGCCCGGTCGCCGGCGACCTGCCGGCGTTCGTCCCTCGATGCGGGGACGAACTATGTGTCCGGGCGTCGTGCGGACGGTATGGCCGCGATACCCGACGAGTACCACGACCTGTTCGAGAAGCCGACCATCGCCCATCTCTCGACGCTGTTGCCCGACGGTTCGCCCCACAGCGCGCCGGTATGGATCGACTACGACGCCGACGCCGAGCGGGTGCTGGTCAACACCGAGCGCGACCGCCGCAAGGAGAAGAACGTCCGCGGCGACCCGCGCGTGGCGGTCAGCATGACCGACCCCGACAACCCCTACCGGATGCTCGCGCTCCGGGGCGAGGTCGACGAGATCACGACCGAGGGCGCCCGCGAGCACATCGACGAACTCGCAGGACAGTACATGGGAGAGGAAGACTACCCGAACCCCATCCAGACCGAGCGGGTCATCCTGGAGATCGCGGTCGAGCACGTCTCCGCGATGGGGGAGTAGGGAAAATGGTGGAATAAATCATATAATTCGAAATTAAATAATTTATTCCCATTTCTATGCGTTTATACGGCTGATTGATTCCGAGAATGGCGAGTTCGGCGCGAAACGCTCTCTTCGTCTGCCCGTTCGGTCCTCGTGATTCCCGTCGGCCGAGAACCGTGGGCCAGTAGATGCCACGCCGACGCCTCTATACGGACGTTATGGACGTTCGCAACTGGATATCCGAACACCGGTTCGTCAGTTTCGTCCTCGTGACGTACGCGTTCACGTGGACGTTCCACGCCGCCCTCTTCCAGCTCGGGCTGCCGCAGTCGTGGACCTTCTCCGTGCTGGCCGGGCTGGGCGCCTACGGCCCGGTCGTGGGCGCGGCGGTCGTCGTCTGGGCCAGCGGCGGTGACCTGCGGTCGTGGGTCGGGCAGGCGTTCCGGTGGCGGGTCCACCCGGTCTGGTGGGCCGTCGCGCTGCTGCTCCCGGCGTTCATCATCGTCGGGGCGACGGGCGTGTTCGTCCTGCTGGGCGGTGACCTCGTCGTCACCGGGCTGGAGACGCTGGTCGTCTACCCGTTCCTGCTGCTGTACGTCCTCGTCATCGGTGGGGGGCAGGAGGAACTGGGCTGGCGCGGCTTCGCCCAACCGTATCTTCAGGAGCGCTACGGGGCGCTCGCCGCGGCGCTCGGAATCGGCGTCGTCTGGGCGACGTGGCACGCGCCCCTGTTCATCCTCCCCGGGGCGACCCAGGGCGGGTTCGACTTCGCGCTCTACTTCGGCGGCATCCTCGCCGAGTCCGTCATCCTCGCGTGGGTCTACAACAGCACCGGCGGGAGCGTCCTCCTTGCCGGGCTGTTCCACGCCGGCAACAACGTCGCGATGAACTGGTACCCCGTCAACAACGTGCTGTTCGTCGACGGCATCCGCGACGAGTGGGTCGCGTCGACGGGCCAGCTGGCCGCGTTCGTGGTCCTGGCGCTCCTGGTCGTCCTCATCGTCGCCACGTACGGCCCACGGCGGCTCGCGCGCCGGCCCGTCCCGACGCTGCCGCTGGCGGAGCCGCCGGCGCCGGCGACCCCTCACGAGCGACCGTCGGACTGAGCACGGCACGCGACGGAAAGGGGACCGCTACAGGTTCAGCGGCGCGGACCGCTACAGGTCTAGGTCGTACAGCGTCCCGTACTTCTCGCGGACGTAGTCGAGGAAGTAGTCGGCGGTGAACTCCTCGCCGGTCGCCTGCTTCACCAGTTCGTTCGTCTCGTACTTCGCGCCGTGGCGGTGGACGTTCTCGGTGAGCCAGTCGTGGAGGTCGTCGAACTCACCCCGCGAGATCTTCCCCTCGAGGTCGTCGATGTCGTCCTCCGCGGCGGCGTAGAGCTGGGCGGCCAGTACCGAGCCCAGCGTGTAGGTCGGGAAGTAGCCGAAGGAGCCGTGCGACCAGTGGATGTCCTGCAGGCAGCCTGTCGCATCGTTTTCCGGCCGGATGCCGAGATACTCCTCCATCTTCTCGTTCCACACGCCGGGCACGTCGGCCACGTCGAGGTCGCCGTGGACGAGGTCCTGCTCGATCTCGTAGCGCAGGACGATGTGCATGTGGTAGGTCAGCTCGTCCGCCTCGACCCGGATGAGGTTGTCGTCGTACACCTGATTGGCGGCCTCGAAGGCGTCACGCGGCGTGAGGTCCTCGGCCGAGGGGAAGTGCTCGGCGAAGGTCGGGAGGAAGTGCTCCCACCACGCCGCCGAGCGCCCGACGTGGTTCTCCCAGAGCCGGGACTGCGACTCGTGGACCGAGAGGCCCCGGTGGGAGCCGAGGGGCGTGCCGTACTCGTCGTCGCGCAGGCCGAGCGTGTAGGTGGCGTGGCCGAACTCGTGGACCGTCGAGGAGAGCGCGTCGACGGGGTTCTCGGGGTCGAACCGCGTCGTGACGCGGGCGTCGAACTGGTTGCCCGTCGAGAACGGGTGCGTCGAGCGGTCGAGGCGGCCGTGCTCCCAGGGGTAGCCGAGTTCGTCGAGCGCGTCGCGCGCGACCTCCTCCTGGATGTCGGGGTCGTACTCGTCGTCGAAGGCGTCCGCGGCGAGCGTCACGTCCGACTCGGCGATGGCGTCGATGATGGGGACCAGTTCCTCGCGGAGCCGGGTGAGCACCCGGTCCGCGACCTCGAGGTCGAGGTAGGGCTCGTAGTCGGCGAACAGGACCGCGTACGGGTCGGCGTCGGGGTCGATGTGCGCGGCGTACTCGCGCTTCAGCTCCAGGAGGGTCTCGACCTTCGGCGCGAACTGCTCCCACTCGGACTCCTCGCGGGCCTGCTCCCAGACCGGCAGGGCGTTACTCGTCTCCTCGGAGATGCGCTCGACGAGGTCCTGCGGCACGGAGGCCTCGCGCTCGTACTCGCGGCGGATCTCCCGGACGACGGCCGCCTGCTCGTCGGTGAGGTCCGCCCCGTCGAGGTCGTCCAGCAGGTCGCCCACGGCATCGGCGGTGAGCTTCTCGTGGCCGACGCTGGAGAGCGCGGACTGCTGTTTCGAGCGGGCGGGCGTGCCGCCCTCGGGCATCATCACCTGCTGGTCCCAGGAGAGGACCATGCCGCCGTCCTGGAGGTAGGTCACCTGTCGATACCGGTCGAGCAGGTCGTGGTACGCGTCCGGTGCCCCGGCGTGGGGGCTCTCGCTGTCGGTAGCCGCGTCGGAGGGCTGTTGCTCGGTCGCCATGGGCGGTGGGACGGCCGCGTGCGGTATCAACCTCCCGGCGGGGGCAGTCCGCGTACGGTGTCAGTCCCCGCCGCTCGTGCCTCCCCCGAACGTCTCGGCCAGGAGCCGGTAGACCCGGTAACACCGGTCCAGCACGGCCAGTGAGACGGATTCGTCGGCGGTGTGGGCCTCGCCGGGTTCGGCGGCGCCACAGACCACGGGGTCGGTGCCGGCGCGGTCGGCCAGCCACCCGGCATCGGTCGCGTGTGGTTTGACGACGTGCTCGGGCGCCGGTTCGGGTGCAACGACTCCGTCGGCGTCGCGCCCGAGCGGGTCGTCCGGGTGCCCGTGTGCCGCCCGGGCGGCCGCGAGCGCGGCGTCGGCGAACGCCCCGTCACGGCAGGCCATCGGCGGGAGGTCCTGGTCGACGGTCCAGTCCACGTGTTCGTCGCCCGCCGCTCGCCCGATGTCGGCGCGGTCGCCCGGGACCGTCCGCTCGTCGACGGTCACCTCGCAGCGCTCGGGGATGACGTTCCAGGCGTCGCCGCCCTCGATGCCGGTGACGGCGACGCTGCTCGCGAGGTCGTGGCCCAGCACGGTCGCCGTGGGCGCGTCGAGGTCGCGCACGATGTCGACGGCGTCGGTCGCGTGGTAGACGGCGTTGTCCCCGCGCTCGGGTTCGCTCGCGTGGGCGGCCCGTCCGTGCGCGACGAGCGTGGACGCACGCCGGCCCTTGTGCGCGACCGCCACGTCCGTCACGCCGTCGGCGGAGTAGCCGGTCGACCCCTCGCCGACGACGGCCCATTCGGGGGCGAAGCCGTCCTCGATGGCCGCCCGACAGCCCTCGCCCCCGACCTCCTCGCCGACGAAGGAAGCGAAGACGAGCCGCGGGCCGCCGTCGGGGAGCGTCGCGTCCCGGAACGCGACCACGAGCGCGGCGAGCGACCCCTTCATGTCGGCACTCCCGCGGCCGTACAGGCGACCGTCGCGCTCCGCCACGACGTACTCGGTCCCGGTGTCGCCCCCGTCGTCGACCACCTGCGAGTCGTCCGGCGGGACCACGTCGTGGTGCCCGACGAGCGCGAGCGTCGGCGTCTCCGTGTCGGCGGGCGGCGCCATCGCATCGCCGTCGGGGGACCGGGCTGCGAGGACGTTCCCGTGGTCGTCGCGGGCCACGGCGGCGTCGGTCTCTTCGCGGAGCCACGATTCGAGGTGGTCGCCGGCGGCCGTCTCGTCCTCGTGGCTGGGGGTGGCGACCAGGTCCCGGGTCAGGGCGCGAACGTCCGCCGGGGCATCCGGCAGGGCGTCGGGTGGGTCGGCGGCCGATCCGGTCATGTCCGACCCTGCCGCCGGCACGGACAAAACGCTCCCGGCGTCCGTCACCGTGACGTGCCGAACGACCTGCTCCGGGGCCGTACCCTGTGAAACATTCACGGACTGCCGCGGTCACAAACGTTTTGTCACGTCGTGGCATACCACGGACCGTATGGCGACCGCCGACGAGAGCGTTTTCGACGACTTCCTGGCGGACCGTGGGCACGAAACCGAGAGCGAGAGCACCACCTGGGAGCGCGACTACAACAAGAAGCGCTGCCCGGAGTGTTCTGGCATCCACGACCTCGAGGCCGCGGACTGCTCGGTGTGCGGCTGGACACCGACCTGACGGGCCGGGCCTGCACTCCGGAGGGCCGTCTGCGTCCCTCGCTGGGGCGGGTTCGCCTGCCGTCCGTTCCGGGGGCGTAGCGGCCTCCTACCCCGGCCGCGTAGCGGCCTTCTCCTGACGAACAGCGTTATACAGGAGGGGGGCCTGTGCCCGATAATGAGTCAGCCCCACGTAACGCGCCTCTTCGGTGGTCCCGGGAGCGGGAAGACCACCGCCCTGCTCGACAAGGTGGACGAGATGCTGGACGAGGGGGTCGACATCCGTGACATCCTCGTCGTCTCCTACACCCGGGCCGCCGCCCAGGAGGTCCGCGAACGCCTTGCCGAGCGGCTGGACCGCTCGCCCAAATCGTTGAAGGGGAACGTCTGCACGATGCACGCGAAGGCGTACGAGCTGCTGAACCTCTCGCGTGGCGATGTCGTCGGCGAGGAGCACAAGGAGGAGTTCTGCGACGACTACGGCCTCGAGTTCGAGGACGAGAACGACAGTGGCCGCCGCCGCTCGGCCCGCTCGACGACCATCGGCAACAAGATCATCGCCACCTCGCAGTGGCTCCAGCGGACCCGCCGCGACGTGGCCGACTGGTACGACGTCCCCTTCCAGTGGGACGAGGAGGAGGTCCGCCTCCCGCCGGATATCGACGAGAAGGCCCAGACCGGCAACAAGTACACGCCGACGTGGTCGAGCGACGACGACCGCATCGACGTGCCCGAGGCCATCCGGGCGTGGCGCACGTTCAAGGGCGAACAGGGCGTCGTCGGCTTCGCCGACATGCTCGAGCGGGTCCAGCAGCGCTCGAAGGTCCCGAACGTCGACCACCTCGTCATCGACGAGTTCCAGGACATCACGACGCTGCAGTACTCGGTGTACGAGGAGTGGCGGCCCCACATGGACTCGGTCCTCATCGCCGGCGACGACGACCAGGTCGTCTACGCCTGGCAGGGCGCCGACCCGAACCTCCTGCTCGACGAGCAGGTCGACGACGACAACGTCCTCCCGAACTCCTACCGGCTCCCCTCGCGCATCCTCAACGTCGTCAACCGGCAGATCCGACACATCGAGAAGCGCCAGGAGAAGGACCTCAAGCCGCGGAAACAGGGTGGCTCCTTCGAGGCCGTCCGGAACCCCTCCATCGTCGAGCTCTCGCGGAACGTCCGCAACACCGTCGAGGAGGACGAGGACGGCACCGCGATGATCCTGTTCCGCGCGCGCTACCAGATGTTCCAGTTCGTCGACGAGTTCATCAAGCAGGGGATGCCGTTCGTCTCACTGACGGACACGCGGCTGTGGACGGACCGCCTGCAGGGCTACGTCTCCGCCGTCGAGAAACTCGACGAGGACGAGCACATCACCGGACTGGAGGCGCGCCGGCTGGCGGAGATGCTCGCGGACTCGGCCTTCGGCACCGGCGGCCGCGACGACATGTTCGACGCCATCGACGACCTGCAGGAGCAGAACGGGGTCGACGACCTCGCCGAGATGCAGGTCGCCCCCGAGTTCGTCCAGGAGCACGCCCCCTTCGCGCCCGGCCCGGCCAGCGCCGGCGACATGCTCACGCGGGTCTCGAACTTCCAGGAGCGCTCCGTCGAGGCCTACTTCAAGGGCGGCTACCGCGGGATGGACCCGAACCGCATCCGGGTGGGCACCATCCACTCCGCGAAGGGTCGCGAGGCCGACCACGTCTTCGTCGGCACCGATCTCACGGAGAAGGTGGTCGAGCAGATGTCGGCCTCCGTCGACGAGGAGGACCTCCCGCCGGGCGTCGAGTTCGACAAGCGCGCCGACCCCGTGCCCGTCCTGACGGACAACGAGCGCCGTGTCTTCTACGTCGGCATGTCGCGTGCCCGCGAGCGCCTGGTCATCATGGAGAACCTCATCAACGGGGCCCCGACGCTCCCGCTGGACGTGCTCATCGAGAACCAGCCCTCGGACCTGTCGCTGGGCGAGCTGGTCGAGCGGGCCCAGGAGCCGCTCGCCGAGCCGGCCGAAGCGGAGTAGACGGGCCGCCGGCCTCGATTTCTCCAGTCCCGCCTCGCCCCACCAGCCCACCTCGGTCGATGCCCCGTCCGCCGCGTGTCTGACGGGGATACTTGATACTCCGTACCAAACCGTCGGTCGGATGGCGTCACGCTCCCCCGAGGCCGCTGGGGACGGATGGGGAGACGACGACGAGGAACCGACCGCGACCGCACATCGGGACCCCGCGACGGGGCCGCCCGAGAGCCGCGAGCGACATCTGCGGGCGAAGGTGGCCGAACTGGAGGCCGAGCTGGACCGCAACCGGAACCGGGTCCAGCAGGTCATCGACCAGTACGAGTCCATCATCGACCAGCGACCGGCGGACGAGCCCCGGAACTGGGGCCCACTCTCCCGCTTCCGGGACTGGCTCACGGGCTGACCGGCGACGTTCACACGTCACCGGTGCCCACCGACACGCACGTCGAGCGGCGGCTCTCCCATCGGAACACGACAGAAATCGAGAATCGTCAATATTTCTCGGATATTCTGGATATTCGGAGGGAATCTGGCGAACTACGCTTATCTCCTCTGCGCGCGTTCTGGAGGGCATGAGCGCAGAAGCCGTCGATTCGAGCGGACGGACCCGGTCGCCGGGGACAGTCACGGGCTTCGTCGAGACGAACGGGGTCGAGACGTACTACGAACGCCGCGGCGACGGACCGCCGGTCGTGTTCGTCCACGGCGCCGTCATGGACACGCGGATGTGGGCGCCACAGGTGGACGCACTCGCCGACGCCTACACCGTCGTCTCGTACGATGTGCGGGGCCACGGCCGGACCGGGGGCTCCGGCGTCGACGAGTACGCGGCCGAGCTGTTCGCCGCGGACCTCCACGCGCTCCTGGGGGCGCTCGATATCGAGCGGCCGGTCATCTGCGGGCTCTCGATGGGCGGGATGATCGCCCAGGCGTACGCCGCCGAGCACCCCGAGAACGTGGCCGGGCTCGTCCTCGCGGACACGTTCACGGCGGCGCCCGTCGGCCCGTCCGGGCGGGCCATCTTCGCCGGCGACCGCCTCATCGCCCGGCTCAGCCCGTACGTCAGCTACAAGCGGCTGAACCGACTCAAGATGCGCCTCGGGAACCTGCTCGCGCCGGGTGTCTCCGGCGATATCGGGACGGTCCAGGGGCTCATCGACGACGGGCCGACGATGGCGCCCGCGGAGCTGCGGAAGGTCGTCCGCTCGCTCGGTGCGTTCGCCGACGACGACTTCGATGTCTCGACGGTGACGGCACCGACACAGGTGCTGTACGGCGAGCACGAGCCGGGCCTCCTGGGTGAGATGGCCGTGTACATACAGGAGCATCTCCCGAACGCCGTCGCCGGACCGGTGATCGTCCCGGACGCGGGGCACGCCTCGAACCTCGACAACCCCGCGTTCTTCACGGAGACGGTGCGGGCGTTCCTGAGCGAGCACGCGGCCTGGAACGCCACGTGACGGCGCCCAGGGGTCCCGCTACTCGGTGCCGAAGAGCCTGACCGCCCGGTCGGTCGTCCCCGCGGCGATTCCCAGTCCGTAGCGTCCCCGAACCCGTCGAGTCGCTCTCGGGCCGCTGCCACGTCCCGGAGGTGGTCACCGGGGACGCAGGCGTCCAGCAGGGCCGCCAGCGCGTCGAGTGCGACCGGGCGGTAGTCGAGCAGCTCGACGGCGACGTTCACCCGCCGCTCGTCGTACGCCACGAACGGGAACCGCTCGGTGTCGTTGTCGTGGTGGTGGCCGTGGAGCACCCAGCCGTCCCACCACTCGGGCGCGTCCGCCGGCCGGTGGGTGCAGTAGAACCGGTAGTCGCCGGCCTCGACGACGCAGGCCTCGACCACCGGGAACGGGGCGTCTCCCGGATCCAGTCCCACGTCGTGGTTCCCGCGGACGAGCAGGCCGCCGCCGAGGCGCTCGAACCGCTCGACCGTCTCGCCCCCGTCGCGCATGTCCATCGCCACGTCGCCGAGGTGGAGCAGCGTGTCGTCGGGGCCGACGACCTCGTGATGGCGCCCGAGGAGGGCGTCGTCCATCTCGCCGGCCGACGAGAACGGGCGGTCGCAGTACTCGATGATGTTGGCGTGCCCGAAGTGGTGGTCGGAGGCGACGAAGCGGGTCATATCGGCCCGAGCGCTGCCCCCGGAAAGGGGGTTTCGCCGCCACGTCGACCGGTGGCACGGAACACGACGAGGTGGCTGTTCCGGGCCGCTTAACCGGCCTCGTGGCCTCCATCCGGTAATGTCACTGGCCATCCGGACCGACGACCTCGTGAAGGACTACGGCGACGTCCGGGCGCTGGACGGCCTCTCGCTGGAGGTGGAGCAGGGGGAGTTCTTCGGGCTGCTCGGGCCCAACGGCGCCGGCAAGACGACGTTCATCAACACGCTCGTCGGCCTCGCGCGGGCGACGAGCGGGACCGCCGAGGTGTTCGGCCACGACGTGGAGGCCGACTACCGCGAGGCCCGCAACCGCATCGGCCTCGCTCCGCAGGAGTTCAACGTGGACCGCTTCTTTCCCATCCGCGAGGTGCTCGAGCACAAGGCCGGCTACCACGGTGTCCCGCCGGCCGAGGCGAGCGAGCGCGCCGACGAGGCGCTCCGCACCGTCGGCATCTACGACAAGCGCGACACGCGGTTCGACTGGCTCTCGGGCGGGATGAAACGGCGGTTCCTGCTCGCCCGGGCGCTCGTGACGGATCCGGACCTGCTCATCCTCGACGAACCCACGGCCGGCGTCGACGTCGAACTGCGCCGTGACCTCTGGGAGCTCATCGAGCGGCTCAACGCCGGCGGCACGACCATCCTCCTCACGACCCACTACATCGAGGAGGCCGAACGCCTCTGCGACCGCGTGGCAATCATGGACGAGGGGCGGCGCGTCGAGGTGGCCACGCCCGACGAGTTACGGGCCCGTGGGACCGACACGGTCCGCCTGACGCTCGGCGAGCGGCCCGCGGCGGTCCCGGAGGAGGTATTGGCCATCGGCGGCGTGCAGGACGCCCACGTCGACGGGGACGTGCTGTCCGTGACGGCCGCCGGCGGCGGGCGCGTCGCGCCCGACCTGATGCGGACGCTCGAATCCGCGGGCCACCGGGTCGTCGACCTCGACATCCGGCGGGCCTCGCTGGAGGAGGTGTTCGTCGCCATGACGCGGGTGGCCGACGAGGCGGACGACGAGACCACCGAGAACGGCCACGACGCCGGGCGCGAGGTCGCCGCCACGACCGGAGGGAGCGATGACTGAGGACGACGGAGCCACCCGGACCGACGGGGGGACACTCGGCGTCGGCACCGGGTCCGCCTCGACCAGCGCCCGCGGCGTCGGCTTCCGGTCGCTGCTCAAACGCGAGATACTCCGGTTCGTCCGGCGCCCGCGCAACACCTTCCTCCCGCCCGCCATCACGAACATCCTCTACTTCGCCGTCTTCGGGGTCGTGCTGGGCGGGCGCATCGACCAGATCGCGGGCTTCGACTACATCCTCTTCATCCTGCCCGGCCTCGTCGTGCTGGGCGCCATCTCCAACGCCTTCGAGAACAGCGCGTTCTCCATCTTCCACGGCCGCTGGAACGACTACTTCCTGCGCCAGAGTACGTAGGAATTGAGTAAGCGCGTGGGGAGACGCATCCCGAAAGAGCACCAGCGGCCGTCTTCGGGCTGACGGCCTTCCCCTGTGCTATCCACGAGCGCGGCCTGTGGCGGTTGTGTGACCATCCGTGCGCCCCGTGCCGGCACAGGTACCCCGGAGTGAGGACCGGCTGGGGATGGGGCACAGCCCGACGAGAGCGGGGGCAGTAAGAACATTAACCGCGCGTGCGCAGCAAGTATTTAGTCACCTACCGTCCGAAATATTTGAAATTTGACTCCAATCTCGGAAGTGGCGCTTTTTCTTGAAATACCAAAACAGAATAACAGGGAGTATGGAAGATGTTTTCTATTCTGATATTCTTTGAGCAGAAAATGAATATTTTGCAATATACTTTGAGGGCCTTGGTTGATGAGTCGGTGTGCGCGCGTCAGAAGGTACGTTTCGGAACCTCTGTGGTCGAACCTCGGGGTTTTAGTCTTTAGGTTGGCTCTCCCCGATCTAAGAACCAGCAATAAACTCCGGATTTGGATTTGGGGATTCAGACACGAGAGAGTCTGAGAACAGGGATTAGGCCCCCCTATTTGAACCCTTTACCATTAATATCAGTAACGCGGTGCCGACGACTGGCGCCGAAGCACGGACGACCGCAGATTGTGGGGGTATGTCTCCGACCGAGGCATACCTCCCGGCCACGTAGGCCAATAGACCGGATTCCCGCTTCCTCGATGAGCCCGACCGTTGCCGACAAAGGCGCGGAGGGTAACGATTCGTGACCGACCACAAGGGGTCGGCATATGAAGCAGGGAGTTAGGACTTGGTTGAGGTAACTACGTTGCAAAGTGCCTTCGATTGGTCGTCACCCCCACTAAGGGGGGAGAGTGCAGCTTTAGAACGCCCCGTCAATGCGTCGGAACGCTTAGTGTTGATCTCCGGCCATCCTCGGGTAAGATGGCCCGGAGGGAGAATAGAAGATAGTCAGTCAGTAGTGACTCTGTTGAAATTCTCCACACCTGACAGTACCGGCGTGACCGATACAGAGGATGGGTTCAGCAAACATTGGTGAGGGTTTCAGTCACTCTGCCATGGGCAAATCCGTCAGGTGCCCCACAAAATATTCATCCACATGATTGAGAGTAGACAACCATGTCCCTGCCCTCCCGGCGTCGCCTCCTCGAAGCCCTCGCTATAGGTGCAACTACAATCTCGGGATGCAGTTCGCTGACTGGGATGTCCAGCGAGGAGTCACCATCTTCTGGTACGCCAGAGAGCGGTACGTTGACATCGACCCCCAAAGAGACGCCCTTGCCAACACCTGTTAAGAACCCTCGCGCCTCACCTGCCCCGACGTGCCGTGAGGGCTACTACTCCCTTAGTCCGTGGTGGGTCGTCGTCGGCCCGGGGCCAGTCGGAGGATTCAGACTCTCTCTTGATCAGCACAGCTTCGCGCACGGTGACACCCTTACAGCCACGCTGACGAATGTAACCAGCACACCACGACTGACCGGGAACAAGTCGAAATTCGATATCCAATATCGGTCGGAGAATGGGTGGCACACGATTCTTGGAAACGAGTATGAGCAGCCGGATTTCCTTGACGACGGAGTGAGGCATGAGCCAGAAGAAGGGTTCACATGGAAACTCCCTCTCACCCAGCAGGGGCTGTCGAATGCTGGTGATGAGTACAATAGATTCCAGGTCTGCACCTCGCTTGCCGCAGGAGACTACCGCTTCGTCTACTGGGGAGTATCGTTTCAGCAGAGGGCCAAGAGTGACGATGAAGAATACGCTGTCGGAGTCCGGTTTACGCTCTCCGAGGACTAACTATTCACAGGCCGACTCGCGCTCTGTATACAGCAGGACTGCTGAAACCTATCACCCACTGGGGGTTTCAACAAGGCCAGAAACCGATTAGTCCACCTGCGGCGCCCGAGGAACGCCGCCTTCCGCCAATCAAACCCCTTCTGTCAAGCGTAAGGGTCGAACAGACGGGATTCTTCTTTAGCTTCGTCTTTCGACTGTTGGAGATAGATGAGAGTTGTATCGAGTTCGTCGTGGCCGAGAAGGCTTTGAAGTGAGCGAATATCGATATCTGACCGGATAGCCTGCATCGCAAAGGAGTGACGGAGTGTGTGAGCTGTCACCCGGTGGATTTTCCGCCCATCGGAATACTCTGCGATAACCTCCTGTAGACCGGCTTCTTCTGCTGCCTCTTTGATCATCTGTCCGATATAGGCACCGGAGATGTGTTCGCGCTTGTTCGTCGGGAACAGATACGGGGATTCATCGGCGTAGGTCATACTCTCTCGACCGCCGTAATCCAGCCATTGCGAGAGATGAAACCCGATGTATTCCTCGTTATAGGACACAAGGCGGCTGTTTTCTGATTTCATCGGAGGGATGAAGATAGATTTGTCCTTGCGATCTATATTATCTACCTTACACTTCGCTAATTCTCCCCGGCGAAAGCCGCAGTTGAACATCAGACGAATCATCAACTCATTCCTGAGTCTCGGGGCCGGAACATTATCCACTAACTCCGAAACTTCGTCAGACATTAAGTACGGAAATTCGTCCTGTGTAGTGTCCGAAAGGCCAGATTTCTTTTTCGTATCACCACGGAGAAAGCGTTTGTCGTCGCTATCAAGGCCGTCATACGGATTCTCCGGCACGTCCGGCATATCGAACCGTTCCTCCAACTTCTCCATATCTTGATAGAATTTTGAGATAGCCGACACCCGCTGACTGATAGTGGTGGGGGCCATCCCTTCGTCAGTCAACTCCTCGATGAAAACGAGCAAGTCCACAGAGTCGGCATCCCACACACTCTTGTCTCGGTTCTCCGAAAGCCAGTCCCGCCAATTCTCTGCGTGCCGGGCGTACCGCTTGACGGTCGAATCTGCCGAGCCACGCCCTCTGCGCTTCTTGAAACGGTCTACAGCCTTTTCAAACGCCTCCGTCATTCCTCAGTCCTCCGGTAGTACGTCGGGCCACCCTGCTCCGGCTGCCCGGCGATCTCCACCATATTCGTCTGTTCTGCCAGCCGGGTTAGTGCCTGAGTCACCTCCATTTCATCGCGGTCAATCCTTTCCGCGATTTCTGCTGGCTGGATAGAGCCAGAGTGAGGTAAAGACTTGAATATTTCATTCTTAAGGTTCGTTTTCTCTGAAGCGCCGACTTCCTCCTCCAGCGTGTTAACCCGGCGGTCAAGACTGCTCAGGGTATCCTGTATGCTGCTGAGAGTCCCGTCAATCGATTCCAACACTTCGGTAGTATCATCGGCTGTCCCACTCTCATCCCGCCCTCTGGGCACGGCGGGACCCTCCTCGGACAACTCGTGAGCGACAGCAGTACGGATGAGATCGGAGAGGCTGGAATACTCCACCGACTCAGATACCGCTTCGTCCCACTCCTCCTTTTGTGAGGGGGATACCGTCAGATTGACGCGCTTCCTGTCTGCCATTACGACTCTACTGACACACGGGCTATGAATAAAACTTGTGTAAGATAGCACAGGAACGACTACATCCACGAGGTACTCACCTCGCCGCTCTCCTATCGCGAGCAGGTTGCGGCCTACACCCTCGCGTCGATGCTCCGGGGCCTGATGGTCGGGTTCATCATCGTCGGGGTCGGGCTCGTCTTCCTGCCGTTCGCCATCGACCGCTCGTTCGTCCCCATCGAGCGGCCGTTCTACCTCGTCGCGTTCATGCTGGTCGTGACCACGCTGTTCGCCTCGTTCGGCGTCATGGGCGGGCTCTGGGCCGAGGACTTCGACTACCTGACGGTGCTCAACCAGTTCATCCTCCGGCCGCTCGTCTTCTTCGGCGGCGTCTTCTACTCGCTGGACGTCCTGCCGCCGCTGTACCGGACGCTCTCGCTGCTGAACCCGATGATCTACATGGTCAACGGCGTCCGCTACGGCTTCCTCGGCTACGCAGACGTGGATCCGAACGCCTCGCTGGTCGTCCTGACGGGGCTGACGGTAGTCGTCATCGCGGCGAACGTGGCGCTGTTCCGGCGCGGATACGGACTCATCGACTGAAGCGAGCTTTCTACTCGTCGGGTTTCCTCGCGCTCGCTCCGCTCGCGCGGTATACAGGCGCTCGGAGGATACCTGATGCGGCGGATACCCGGACGCCAGTCCGTGCTCAAACCACCCGTCGTGACCGTCGGAACCTCATTCATCCCCCGACTGGCTCTCCGCTCCAACGTCAGGTGTGACCGCCTCGACCAGCGAGAGCAGGATTATCGCGAAGACGAGGAATCCGCCACCCAGCGCTAGAATGAGGCTGAGGCCGAAATTGCCGCCGAAATCGTCGTCACAGCACGGTGTCGGAGAGTCCGTGGTCGATTGCGCGGCGGCAGGACTCCCGACACCGGCTACCAGGCAGATGACGACGACCCAGCGGACGAGGGGTGCGGTCACGTCGGCCACCCATGAACGAACTATGATCGGTTTTCTGCCGATTTCTGGGGGACTGACCTACCGGTTCAGCGTGTGGATGGCCTCGCCGCGCGCGTTCATCACGGCCTCCATCGACGCCTCCGCGAGCGTCGGGTGCGTGTGGACCGTCGAGGCGACGTCCTCCAGCCGGGCGCCCATCTCGATGGCGAGCGCGAACTCGGCGATGAGTTCCGACGCCTCGGGCGCGACGATCTGCGCGCCCAGCACGAACTCGGACTCCCCGTCGGCGACCACGCGGACGAACCCCTCGGGCTCGTTCAGCGTGAGCGCGCGCCCGGAGGCGTTCATCGGCATCTTCCCGACGACGGGCTCGAAGCCGGCCTCGGTGGCCTCGTCGGCGGTCATGCCGACGGTGGCGACCTCCGGGTCCGTGAACACGGCCGCCGGCATCGCCTGGTAGTCGAGGCCGGCGGGTTCGCCGGCGACCACGTCGGCGGCGACCTCGCCCTCCTTCGAGGCCTTGTGTGCGAGCATCGGCTCGCCGGCCACGTCGCCGATGGCGAACACGTGGTCGACGGCCGTGCGGCACTGGTCGTCGGTCGGGATGAAGCCGTTGTCGTCCGTCTCGATGCCCAGCGCCTCGAGGTTCATCGTGTCGGTCACGGGTTCGCGCCCGACCGCCTGGAGGACGACATCGGCGGCGAACTCCGTCTGGTTCTCGTCCTCGTCGACGGTCGTGACGCGCAGGCCCGTCGGCGTCTCGGTCCAGGCGTCGGCGGCCTCACCGAACCGGAACTCCACGCCGAGTTCCTCGGCGCGCTTGCGGACCACGCGCGAGATGTCGTCCTCGTACGCGGGCAGGGCCGAGTCCAGCATCTCGACGACGGTCACGTCGGCGCCGAGCTTCGCGAACGTCGTCGACAGCTCCATCCCGATGTAGCCCGCCCCGACCACGAGCATCCGGTCGGGCACCTCGTCCATCGCGAGCGCCCCGGTCGAGGAGATGACGTGCTCGCCGTCGAAGTCGAACGGGACCGCCGTCGGCCGCGAGCCGGTCGCGATGATGGCGTGCTCGAACTCCAGCGACTCGCTGCCCTGCCCCTCGCCCTGGTGGGCCACCCGGACCTTGTTCTCGGAGGCGAACTCCGCGCGCCCCTCGACGAGGTTGACGCCGTTCGCCTTGCAGAGCTTCTCGACGCCGCCCGTGAGCTGGCCGACCACCTCGTCCTTCCAGCCCTTCAGCCGGGCCATGTCGACGGCGGGGTCGGCGTGGATGCCCATCTCCTCGGACTCGCCCGCCGTGTGTGCGCGGTCCGCGGCGGTGATGTACGCCTTCGAGGGGATGCAGCCCTCGTTGAGGCAGGTCCCGCCGTACGCGTCCTTCTCGACGAGTGTCGTGTCGATGCCCTGCTGGGCGGCGCGGATGGCGGCCACGTAGCCACCCGGGCCCGCGCCCACGACGAGGAGGTCCGTTCCGGTTGAGATGTCTCCGACGACCATGCACCCGGTCTCACGCGGCGGGTACTAAAACTGGCAGGTCTTGCCGCTCGATCCGATGAGTGTTGGAGGGCGGTGGAATCGTCCCGCAACGGTCCCTGTGCTACCAATGGCGGCAACCACGACGACCGGACCGGAACCACCTCGAAAGCCCCCGCCCGCTCGACTTCCGTCAGAGCAAGCTCTGACGACTTCTGGCTCGCTCCGCTCGCCAGAACGGCCGGGAGTCGCTGCGCTCCTCGCTCGCGTTGCTCGCTGCGGTGCTTGCTTCCTCCGGACCGGGTCGAGACGGGCGGCCCCTTTCAGTCCCACCCTGTTGCCCGTCTCACCGAGCGTTCGTGCGTGGTGGTTCCGGGCGAGCACGGTGTCCCCACACCTCCCCGCGCGAGCGCGGCGGTAGGCCTCGTCACCCCTCGCTTCGCTCGGGCGACTCGGCCGAGACGCGCTCGCGCGCTTCCTTTGCTCGGAACCAGCCGGCCGACCAGCCGCCATCCGACCGGGAGCGCGGGGCGCCACGCGCCCCGAGCGAACGGCGAAGCCGTGAGCCGCGTGGCCGAGCGCAAGCGAGGCCCGCGCGACCTGGGGAAGGGCAGGGGCGCCGCTCCGCACGGCAGGCCACCTCCGGGTGGGAATGGAAGGGGCGGTGGGCTCGACCCGTCCCGGACGACGTAAGCACCGCAGGGAGTGAACGGAGTGAGCGACCGAGGAGCGCAACGAGGCCCGGACGGTCGAGCCCACCGGGGCTTCCTATCCGGTTCCGCTGTTGTCGAGGCTCGGGGGTAGATACTCGAACGAGAGGATCGGACAAACATTCTGGACAGAGATCATCTATTTGCGTTCGATTGGGTGAACTACGTCTCGCAGTAGCCGTGTTTGCGGATGCACTGCAGCATCTCCTCGCGCTCGGTGTGCTTGTGGAGTCGCGTGGGGGTGTCGCAGTAGTACGTCTCGCCGTCGAAGCGGAGCGTCACCTCGTGTTCGCCGCCGAACGCCTCGGTCCGGACGACCACGCGGGTCCCGTTCTCGATGCTGTCGAGTAGTTCCTCGGCGTCGCACTCTCCCTGCTCGATGACCTCGGTCGTCATTGGCGACGCGTACGCCGGCGCCCGGCAAGAGCGTTCGGTGGGTGGCGACGGCCGGGGTCAGGCGTCCGTGGGCGCGGCGAGGTGCTCCTGGCCCCACTCCCGCATCGCCACGATGATGGGCTCCAGCGAGCGGCCCCGCTCGGTCAGGGAGTACTCCACCCGGAACGGCTTCTCGCTCACGACCTCGCGGGTGACGAGGCCGTGCTCCTCCAGGTCCTCCAGTGAGTCGGACAGTACCTTCGAGGAGACCCCGTCGACGGCCTCCTTCAGGGCGTTGAACCCCTGGGGGCCCTCCTTCAGCAGCCGGTGGACGATGACCGGGTGCCACTTCCGCCCGAGGATGGTCGCGGTCGAGGTGATGGGACACCACTCCTCGCCCGCACACCAGACCTCGAGTCGACCGTCGTGCTCGCTCATGCCCGGAGCTACCATCCCCTCCCGAGATAAGGTTACCTCCGGAAAGTGAGTGGTGCGCAGGTGCGCCGGTCCGCCTCGACCGGACGGCGGTGCGCTCCGGGGTGGCCGTGCGCTCCATGCCACGACGTTTTTGCTCGGGGCGGTCGCACGCCCGGCAGATGCTCCGGTTGCTGGAACTCTCGGTCATCGCCGTCGTGGCGACCGCCGTCGTCTGGAAGGGGAGCGAGTGGCTCGAGGGCGCCAGCAAGAACCTCTCGGCGCACTACGGCCTCCCGCCGGTCGTGCAGGGGGCCGTCGTCGTGGCCATCGGGTCGTCGTTCCCCGAGCTGGTGAGCGTCGTCCTGAGCACGGCCCCGCCGCCCATCGGCGCCGGGCAGTTCGACCTCGGCGTGAGCGCCGTCGTCGGCTCGGCCGTGTTCAACCTGCTCGTCATCCCCGCAGTGTCGGGCATCCTCGGCGACGAGGTGTCTGCCTCGCGCGCCATCGTCTACAAGGAGGCCCAGTTCTACATGGTCGCCGTCTCGGCCGTCGTGATCACGTTCGCGCTGGCGGTCATCTACTACCCCGTTCCCGAGGACCGGCTCGTCGGAACCGTCACGCGGCCGCTGGCGGCCATCCCGGTGCTGCTGTACGGCGTCTACGTCTTCACACAGTACCAGGACACGAACGACTTCGACGCGCCCGACGCCGGCGAGATCGACATCGCGCGCCAGTGGGGCTGGCTCGCGCTCAGTCTCGTCGTCATCGCGGTCGCCGTCGAGGGACTGGTGGAGGCGGCCGTCGGCTTCGGCGACTTCTTCGGGACCCCCTCCTTCCTCTGGGGGCTCACCGTCATCGCGGCCGGGACCTCGCTCCCGGACACGCTCGTCTCCGTCCGTGCCGCCCAGGAGAACCGCGGCGAGACCTCGCTGGCGAACGTGCTCGGGAGCAACGTCTTCGACCTGCTCGTCGCCGTGCCGGTCGGCGTCCTCATCGTCGGCGCCGTCCCGGTCAACTTCGGCGTCGCGGTGCCGCTGCTGGGCTTTCTCACCGTGGCGACCGTCATCGTCTTCGGCTTCCTCCGGACGGAGCTGACCCTGTCGGTCCGGGAGTCCTACGCCCTGCTCGGGCTGTACGCCGTCTTCATCGTCTGGATGGTACTGGAGACGTTCGGCGTGCTCGGGTTCGTCCCCGGGGCGTAGACGGTGCAGAACCAGTGGCCCGGGCATCGGTGACCCGGAGCTCGTGATCGGCGGCGCTCACGCGAGCGGCTGCCGGTCCGTCAGCACGGCCACGACGACGGCGTACGCGACGACGTGCATCACGCCCAGCACGGCCACGCCCGCGGTCGTCGCGCCGGGGAGCGTGGACGCGAAGTTGAGCGTGACGGCGGAGGCCAGCACCACGACCGTCGCGAGGGCGGTGAAGTTGCGCTTCGGACGCGCTGTGTACCGCGCGAGTACGGCGTAGAGGACGGCCCCGCCGAGCACCGCGACCGCGGTGGCGAGGGCCACGGGGACGATGCCGAGCGGCTCGAAGGCGGCCACGCCCGCGACCCGTGCGCCACCGAGCAACAGCAGGTTGGCGAGGACGGCGGCCACGAAGCCGATGCCGACCCGGCGGCGGAACGACCCGAGCGTCGCCGCTACGGACTCCCGCTCCGACTCCACGACCGCTGATTCCTCTATTCGAGTTGCCATGCCGCACGTACGCGCGCCAGGAGCATAAACCTGAGAGTGCCATATGGCCCCACCGAGGTCCGTGCCCCCCATCGGGCGTCATCCGGAGCCGCCCCGGGTCCGTTCTAGGCCCACGCGTCCCGGTGGAAGCGGGCGTAGTCGTGGATTTCACGGGGCTCCGCCCCCGTCGCGCGGCGCACGTCGTCGGTCGGCTCGGACTGCCCCCGGAGGCGCGCGATGGTGTAGATGACACACTGGACGAGCGCGAACCCGAGGTCGTCGCCCAGGCGGTCGGAGTGCCAGAGGAACCGCGGGACGGAGGGTCGGACGTACTCGACCTCGCGACCGAGTTCCGCGCTCAGCACCGCGGCCACGTCGTCGAACGTGAGCCGCTCGGGCCCCGTCGGCTCGTAGGCCGCCACCCCCGGCTCCAGTTCCGCAGTCGGGTCGACCCCGGGGCCGGCCTCCCCCACCAGCGCCGCGACGCCGACGGCGGCCACGTCGCGGGCGTCGACCATCGCCAGCGCGGCGCCGCCGGCGGGCACCCAGATCTCGTCGCTCCCCCAGATGGCCCGCCGGTGGAACGTGTGCAGGTTGTCCATGAAGAAGCCCGCACGGACGAACGTCGACGCCACGCCGCGCTCGCGGAGGCGTGCCTCCAGCCGCGCGTGCGGGAGCCACGGGTTCCGGTCGGCACCCTGCACGGAGAGCAGCACGCACGACGCGCCCGCCTCCGCGAGGCGGTCCACGAACGGGAACATCCGGTCCTCGACGGCGCTCACGTCGCCCGGCCGGACCAGGAACACCTCCGACACGCCCGCGAGCGCCGGGCCGTACGTCTCGGGCTCGTCGAAGGAGAAGCGGACGGCCTCCACGGCCGGGGGGTCGCCGGCCGCCTCCCCCGCTGTCCCGGCGCGCTCCCCCGCGGCAGCGTCGGCGACGCCGCCGTCTGTCGCCTCCTCGACGACGTCGAACCCGAGGTCGGCCAGCGCGCGCTCCGGGTCGCGCGAGGCGACCCGGACGGGGACGCCGCGGTCGTGGAGTTCGCCCACGACGTGCCGACCGACCGTCCCGGTCGCGCCGGTGACGAGGACCCTCCCGGCCATCACTCCGGCCCCCCGACCTTCGGGAGCTCGCGGCGATACAGGTCGCCCTCCAGGCAGTCGAGGATGAGCCGGGCCACGTCCGCTCGCGCGACGGACTCGAAGCCGAGGTCGATGTCGCCGGCGCGGTAGTCCCCCTCGCCCTCGCCGTCGACCAGCCGGGGCGCCCGGACGACGGTCCAGTCGAGGTCGGTCGCGCGGACGTGTTCGACGTGGGTCTCGGCGTCCGCGAGCACCTCGCGGACGAGCAGTTTGAGGAGGCCGCCCATCACGCGGTCCTGGAGGCTCGGCGATTCGCCCGGCTCGCGGACGCCCGCGCCGACGAGCGTGACGAACCGTTCGACGCCGGCCTCCGCCATCGCCTGCGTGATGCGGTCGCCGGCGACCGTCAGCAGGTCGTCCGGCCCGTCCCCGGTCTGCCCGAGGACGCTCACCACGGCGTCGACAGACTGTCCTCGGGGGGAGACCGCCTCGGTCACGCCATCGCCGGTGTAGGCGTCGCCCTCGACGACGGTCAGCCCCTCGCCGGCGACGGGGAACCCGTCGGGCGAGCGGACGAAGGCCACGACCTCGTGTCCGCGGTCGAGCGCCTGCCGCACGAGTGGGACGCCGGTCCGCCCCGACGCGCCGAAGACGGTGATTCGCATACCCACCGATACGGCACGATGGCAGATATACGATCCACTTCACGACCTCGTAGTGGGGTCTGCGGGGGTGTTCGACCATAGATACGCTTAGAGAAGCCATACACTATCCGAACACAAGCGTAAGGGCGGTCGCGCACCATCGGGACGTATGGACCCGGATCTGCCCCGCGGCCGCGAGGCGGCCATCGCGAAGCGGGAGTCCCTCTCTGCCGAGGAGCGCGAGCGGATGGAGGCGACCGTCTCGGACCTGCTGGAGCTGTTCGGCAGGGCCCACACCATCGGCATCCTGCGGACGTTCGCGCTGTCGACGGAGCCGTGGCGGTTCTCCGAGCTGGAGGACGAACTCGGCGTCTCGCCGAACACGCTCTCCGCGCGCCTGAAGGAGCTCGTCGGGGCGGGCCTGCTCACCCGGACCTCCTACGACGAGATCCCACCGCGCGTCGAGTACGAGGCGACCGAGAAGGCCGAGGCCCTGTTCCCCGCGTTCGGCCACATCCACCGCTGGGCCCACGAGCACCGGCTCGAACCCGTCGACGGCGGGGCCGAGGGTGAGACGGCCGCGCCCGGCGCGAGCGCCGAGGCGGACGACGACTGACCGCGTCCCCGTGACGCCCCACCGGCTCGCCCTGGCTTCACGGACTCGTAGCAGGTTCGTCCCCGTGAACGCCCACATATAACCCGCAGGCGGCCCTACGAGCCGTACTGGGAACTACGCGCGCCGCCCGCGACACGAGCGGCATCCCCGCAGCATGACACAGGAGACAGACACACGACGGACGAACGGGACTGGCGAGGCGGTCACGGCCGACGGGGCCACGACGGACCGCGAGCGCGCCACGGACGACGCGTACGCCATCGCCGGGGAGGGCATCGAGGTGACCTACAGCGACGGCACCCGCGCGGTTCGGGGGGTGGACCTCCACGTCCCGCGTGGGGAGTTCTTCGGCTTCCTCGGGCCGAACGGGGCCGGGAAGACCACTACTATCAAGACGCTCTCGACGCTGCTCTCGCCGACCGGCGGCAGCGTGCGCGTCAACGGCTTCGACGTCGCGACCGAGTCCCGGAAGGTCCGCGAATCCATCGGCTACATGGCCCAGGAGACCAGCGTCGACCCCGAGCTGACCGCCCGCGAGAACATCCGGTTCGCGTGCGAGGCCTACGGGGTCCCCCGGGGCGAGCGCGCCGAGCGCATCGACGAGCTGCTCGACCTGGCGGACCTCGCGGACGTGGCCGACAAGGAGGCCGACGAGTTCTCCGGCGGGATGAAGAAGCGGCTGGACGCCGCGACAGCCCTGGTCCACCGGCCGCCGCTGGTCTTCCTCGACGAGCCGACCACCGGGCTGGACCCGAAGGCGCGCAACCGCCTCTGGGACTACTTCCGGCGCATCAACGAGCAGGGCACGACGGTCTTCCTCACGACCCAGTACCTCGAGGAGGCCGACCAGCTCTGCGACCGCCTCTCGGTCATCGCCGAGGGCGAGATCGTCGCGACGGGCTCGCCGGACGAGCTGAAGCGCCGCGTCGGCGGCGAGATCCTCGACATCGAACTGGCCGGCGTCGAGGGTGTCGACCCCGGGAGCGGGGACGCCGCTGCCGGCGCGGACGATGGCGACGCCGACCCCCGCCAGCGTGCCGTCGCGGTCGCCCGCGAGGCGGACCTGTTCACCGACGCGGCCGTCGAGACGACGGCCGACGGCCTCACCGTCACCGCGGAGGACGCCCGTGCCCACGGGACGGACCTGCTGGTCGCGCTGCGCGACGCGGGCATCGGCGTCACGGGGTTCAACATCCGCGCGCCGACGCTCGACGATGTGTTCCTCGCCATCACCGGCGAGGAACTGGACGAGGCCGACGAGGACGCCGAGGCCGCGGAGGTGACGGCATGAGCGCGCCCGGCGATGGCGGCTCGGACGGCCCGGTGGTGGCGCCCGACGGCGGTTCCGCCGAAGGCGGAGCCTCGTCAGAGCTTCGCTCTGACGGCGGCACGACCGCTGCAGCCACCGCCGCCGAGGGCCCGACGCTGGAGCGCTCGGCCAACTCCTTCCTCGGCGACGTGTGGACCAACTTCAAGCGCTGGAACCTGAAGGCCGTCCGCAACCCGTTCGTCCTGGTCGTCTCGCTGGTCCAGCCCATCATCTTCCTCGTCCTGTTCACGCAGGTGTTCGGCAACATCGCCGGCCGCGCGCTGCCGGGCGGCATCTCCTACGAGACGTACCTCGTTCCGGCCATCGCCATCCAGGTGTCGCTGGCCGCCGCGGTCACCTCGGGCATCGGCCTCGTCAACGACATCGAGGAGGGGATGTTCGAGAAGGTGCTCGTCAGCCCGATGAACCGGGCGGCGGTCTTCCTCGGGAAGACGATGGCGGAGCTGCTGCGCATCGGCATCCAGATCTGCATCATCCTCGTACTGGGCGTGGCGCTCGGGGCGAACGTCGCGACGGGTGTCCTCGGCGCGCTGGGCATCGTCGCCGTCGGCGTCCTGTTCTCGCTCTGGTTCATCGCCTTCTCGAACACGCTGGCCGTGCTGACGAAGGACCAGGAGTCGACCATCATCGCGGCGAACCTGCTGCAGTTCCCGCTCCTGTTCCTCTCCTCGGCGTTCCTGCCGCTGGAGGCGCTACCGGGGTGGATCCAGACGGTCGCGACGCTCAACCCCGTCACCTACGGCGTGGACGCCGCCCGCGCCATCATCCTCGACGCCGACGTGATGACGGTCATCGAGGTGTCGCTGGGCTACGGCGGCGCGCTCGACACCGTCGTTCCGGCGCTGGCGGTGCTGCTGGCGCTCGACCTCGTGCTGGGTGCGGTGGCCGTCTACATGCTCTCACGGGCGACCAGTTCGAAGGTGCAGTAGGACGCCGTGCGCTGCCGGGCCCGGGCCCCCAGCCGGGCGACCTGCCGCCTCACGGGACGGGGTCGAAGTACGCGGCCAGTTCCGCCCCGAACGGCTCGGCCAGTTCCGCCACCGCCGCGCCCGCGAGCACGTCGTAGCCGTCCTCCAGGGACGATTCGACGTGAGGGCCGAGCGAGCAGTCGAACAGTTCCGTCTCGGCCAGCCCCGCGGGCGTCCGCACGTCGCGCGGGCGCTCGACCACGTACCGGTCGCCGTCGAGGAACGGGCCGTAGACGGTCTCGTCGTCGGCGTACTTCCCGTAGAACCCCTCGGCGTGCTGGCGCACCGCGACCGGTGGCCCCCCGTGTCGCTCGACCGCCGGCAACTCGGCGACCGCGCACTCCACGAGCAGGGCCGCGACCGGTTCGCCGTCGCCCTCGCCGGCCGCATCGCTCGTCGCGGCGTCCTGTGCGAACCGGTCGGCGCGGACGGGCTCGAACCCTCGCCGTTCGAGTTCGTCGCGGAGGCCGGCCAGCGAGCGGTCGAGCTGCGGGTAGAGCTGGTCATCGACCACGTCGGGCGCGCGGAACCGGATCGCCACGGGGTGGGTCCCGCGGTCCGCCACCGCATCGCGGACGGCCGCCGCGTCCAGCGGTTCGAGGTCGCGGGGCTCGAAGGGCGCCGCGCGGGGGTCCGCCAGCAGGTCGCGGGCGTAGTGGATCAGCCGCCCGACCGCCTCGGCGCTGCAGACCGCGGCCACGTTCCGCTCGGGGTCGGTGGGGTCGATGACCACGAGCGGGTCGTCGAACGAGGCGCGGCCGTGGCAAGAGGGGTCGAGTTCGACGGGCGGGTGCCACTCGTCGGCCGCGGCCTCGCAGAGGGCGCGGAAGCCGCCGTACTCCAGGACGAGCAGCTCCGTGAGGTAGCCCGAGAACCCCTTCGTCCGGAGGTCGGAGCCGTACGCGCCGATGCCCTTCAGGAACGCTTTCGCGACCACGACCTCGGCCGCCAGCGCGCCGTCGAGCCGCTCGCGGAGGTACTGCGTGTGGAACGGCGTCCGGTCGACGGCCGACCGGATGGCCGTCGCGTCGTCGAGCCGGTAGCACGGCACGAGGTCCACGTCGAAGCCGTCCACCTCGCCCTTCACGTACGGGTGTTCGGCGTACTCCTCGTGGCCGTCTGGCAGGACGGTGTGGCCGACCTCCAGGCCGTAGCGCTCCAGTTCGGCGCGCTCGATGTCCGGCGGGAACCGGACGAACACGTCGAGGTCGCGGTCCCCCGAGAGCCAGGTCCCGCGGGCGGTCGAGCCGACGCGCACGACGTCGGCCTCGACGTCGAGGTCCGCGACGGCGGCCTCGGCGCGCTCGACGACCTCGGTCGCGGCGCGCTCCATCTCGGCCCGCTCGGCGTCGTCCGGCAGGACCCGCTCGCGGACCCCGGCCACGACCCGGTCGAACGGGTCCTCGCCACCCGCGTCGGCGTCGTCGCTCATGGCCGCGGGTTGGCGGGTCCCGGTCGAAAGCGTGGCGGTCCGACGGGGTCGTGGCGCCGTCTCGCACGCTGCCGGCGAAGCGAAAGCGGTTTTTATCCGACCGCTCTACCCCTGATTGCGCGCCGCCTTAGCTCAGTTGGTAGAGCACCTCGCTGTTAAGGTGCGCGGGGTTGCCCGCGGGCCGCAGACACGAGGTGGTCCCAGGTTCGAGCCCTGGAGGTGGCGTCCCGCCCGACGTTCTCCGGCGAGCGGTTTCATCCGCGAGCGACAGCTACGTCGGGTCGGACGGCCACCGAAGGGCTCGAGCCGGCGAGTCGCAGCCCGGGAAGCGAACAGCGTGAGCGACCCGGAACGTCTCGACTCGTTCGAGCCCTGGAGGTGGCGTTCCTGCGGCCGTTCTCCTCGAGCAGTCCACCCTGCGAGTATCCCGTCCGGTCCCGGAGTGGTTCCGTCCCCGAGCGACCCGCATCGACAGGCCGTCCCACTGCGAACGTTGATGTGTCCGTGTGTCGTACTGGCACGCCATGGTCGGGCGTGGGCGTCGGGAGCCGGGCGGCGGTGTCCGGTACGGGACACGCATCGAGGACGGGGAGGTGTACGTCCAGCACGAGGACGGTCCGCTCCGCGTCGGTGCGGCCGAGACCGCCATCGAGGCCGTCGGCGGCCCGGCGTGGACCATCGACTACTCCGACTGGGAGCGCGAGCGCTACCCCGACCTCGACACGAGCGACGAGGGGATGGTGGTCGACGTGCGCGACATGCTGGCGGCGATGGAGCACGACGGTGCGTTCGTCGAGTCGCTGCGGGCGCTTCCCGACCGCCCCCGCGACGGCGACGCGCTCTCGCCCCGGATGGGGCTGTTCGTCGGCAAGCTGCTCGAGAACCTCCAGTCCGGCGTGGAGTGACCGGACGCCGCCGGATCGGTCAAACCGCTGTTTGTGCCTCCGGGTGGTTGATGTCCTGTCCGTCCACACTACTGGATATGCCCGACACCTCCGCCCCCCTTGCCCTCCCCGTGCCGCGCGGTCTGCAGCGGTCGATGGTGGGTCTCGTGGCCCTCCTCAGGACGGCCGCGTTCTGGCTCTCGGTCGCGCTGCCGGTCGTCTACCCGGTCGTGCTGCTCGGCTCGCTCGAGATGCTGCCGCTGCTGCTTGGCGCCCACGTCCTCGCTGTCACCCTCGGCCACGGGCACCAGCCGGGCGGCAGCATCCTGTCCACAGGAACTGGTTGAATGTTCGTTCAAACTCGGGCTTCGGGACAGGTATTCGACTGACCGTTCGGTATCACTTCAAAAGCCGGTGAGTCCCGGAGAAAATTCTAATCCAACAGTCAGTCAGTGCTGGACTGCTGCATGACATCGCGCGACACGTTCACGACAGTACTGTTCGTCGCCGTCGCCGCCGTCGTGGCGGTGGGTGCCCTCACGGCGCCCGCCGCCGCGGCCGGCGAGGATGCCGACGTCGACGTCGCCGTCGAGGGTGACTCCGACGGGGCGACCGTCAACGTCACCGCCAACGACCGGAGCCGGTCGGTCACCGTCCCGCCGGAGGACGGCGGCCCCGGCCTCCCGGGGGCTCCGGAACCGCCCGAGGACCCCGAGCTCCCGTCCCCCGGTGCCCCGACCACCACCGCCGGCGAGAGCGTCGGTGTGACCGTCGAGGGCGACGAGAGCGGCGCCACGGTGAGCTACGAATCGCCGGCCCGCGACGGCTCGGTCAGCCTCCCGCCGGAGGACGCTCCCGGTCCGGGTGTTCCCTCCCCGCCGACGACCGGGGCCGAGCGAACGGTCAACGTGACCGTCGAGGGTGACGGGAGCGGCGCGAACGTGACCTACGAGTCGCCGGTCCGCGACGGCTCGGTCAGCCTCCCGCCGGAGGACGGCGGCGGCCCGTCACCGCCGGCGCTCCCCGACCCGCCGACGCAGCCGCCCGAGCTGCCGTCCCTGCCGGTCCCGCTGCCCGCCTGACGCGTTCGAGGACCCCCGTTCTTCTGTGCCGCGCCGGGCATCTCCCGGGCGACAGCATCGCCTGTAGCGACCGTATTCAGTCCGCGAGCTGGCGCTCGAGGAACGCGCCCTCGCGCTCGACGACCGCCTCGAAGCGGTCGTGGTAGGGGTCGAAGTGGTCGCCGTCGATGCGGACCCGCTCGACGTCGTCGAGGCGCTGGACCGTCGCGTCGACGGCGCTCCCCGGGACGAGCTGGTCCTCGCGCGCCTCGACCAGCAGCGCCGGGCAGTCCACCCGCCCGGCGTGCTCGACCGGCCGGTAGGTCGCCACCGTGAGCAGGATGCGCGCGGCACAGCGGTTCCACTCGTCCTCGTCGAGGTCGTCGGGGACGAGCGCCCGATAGCCCGCCTCGGAGCCGGGGGTGCTGAGCGCCGCCAGCTCCCCCGGCTGGCCGACGACGGGGATGTACCGCGGCTCGCGGAAGGTGTACTTGCGCGCGAAGTCGTCGAGCGCCGCGACGGTCGCCTCGATGCCGAACGAGAGCCCGTTCTGCTCGACGAGGTACGGGAGCGTCCGCAGCCCGTCGAGGAACGGCACCTGCCCCACGTACGCGTCGGCGTCCTCGCGGGCGGCCGTGACGAGCGCGTGGCCGCCGGAGAACGACGACCCCCACACCGCCAGCCGGTCGCCGTCGACCCCCTCCAGCGAGCGGGCGTGGTCGACCGCGGCGCGCCAGTCCGTGAGGTGGCGGTCCGGCGAGACGAGGTTGCGCGGTTCGCCGGCACTGTCGCCGAACGACCGGTAGTCGAACAGGAGGACGGCGAACCCGCGCTCGGCGAACGCCTCGGCGAACGCGGGCAACCGCATCTCCCGCGTGGCGGCGAACCCGTGGGCCATCACCACGACCGGCGGGTCCGCGGTGTCGGCCATCGCGGGCTCCTCCGGCCGGTAGAGCCACGCCGCGCACAGCGTCCCCTCGGACTCGAAATCGGCGTCCTCGCGCTCGTACTGCATGGTGGACGGGTTCGACGGGAAGCTGTATAAATCGGGGTGCCGGGCTTCTACCCAAGCGGTGTGGATATCTTGATAGTCGCGAACTCTGGCATCTTATGGGATACCTATCTGGATAATTCGCGTCCGGCTGCTCCCCGGAATCCTCCCCGGGGTCCTCCGCTCAGTCGGCTTCGACGAACCGCTCCGGGACGTGGTCCTGGAGGTCCGGCGGGAGTCGCGGGACGAGGTGGTCCGCGAGCCGGGCCCACAGCGCGGCCAGTCGGCGCCGGAGCGCGACGTAGGCCGTCGAGACGGCCAGGACGCCGCCGACGACCGGGAGCGTCCCGTCGACCAGCAGCACCGTCGGGACGGCCGCCACGGTGGCGACGAGGAGGTCCTCGGGCGCGCCGTCGTAGCGGACCCAGCGCCGGGGGGCGAGCCACCGGCCGTGGTAGTGGCTGTAGACGGCTCGCTCGGAGCCGGCCTCCCACGGCCGGAGTTCGAGGCCGCCGCCGAACGCGTCCATGGTCGCGTGGAGCGCGGCGCCACCCAGGAACGCGGCCGCGGCAACCGTCGCCATCGACGGGGCCATCACGGCGAGCACAAGCGCCAGGAGCGCCGTCCCGGCGGCGTACACCGGGAAGTGGAGGGTCCGCCGGTGGCCGGCGTAGATGTCCAGGTCGGGGACCAGGCCGCCCAGCCCCGCCGCGGCGGCGGCCGTGGGGGCGTGCTCGGGCGCGACGAGGGCCGTCAGGCTCGCGACCCCCGCGGCGACCAGCACGTGTGTGGTGGCCATCATCGACCACGCTTGGTGGCGCCGTGATTTACACGTGTCGTGCGACGCCGACCCACACCGGGCGCCGGGCAGTTAAGTCACTCCCCGGGCTATCGACCGGCGTGCGTCGAACGGCCCTCCTTCCGAACTCCCGGCAGGCGAGCCGGGGGCTCCAGGTCGCCATCGTCGCCGTCCTCCTGGTGGGACTAGCGACGCGGAACCTCAGCGTCGTGGTGAACGCGGCGCTCTCGCTGGCGGTCACCGTCCTCCCCGCGGTGCTGGCTCGCGACCACGACCTCCACCTCGACTCCTGGCTGGTGTTCGTCCTGACGCTCGCGCTGTTCCTGCACAGCCTCGGGATGCTCGGACTGTACGACGGCGTCTGGTGGTACGACCACGCCACCCACACGCTTTCGGCCATGCTGGTGGCCGGTGTCGGCTACGCGACCGTCCGGGCGCTGGACCGCCACTCCGACGCCGTCCACTTCCCGCCGCGGTTCCTCGCCGTCTTCATCGTGCTGTTCACGCTCGCGGCGGGCGTCCTGTGGGAGGTCATGGAGTTCATGGCCCGCGAGGTCGCCGAGGCGCTCGCGCTGGACCCCGTACTCGTCCAGTACGGCCTCGGGGACAGCCTCGTCGACCTCGTCTTCGACACGGTGGGCGCGCTGGTGGTGGCGCTGTTCGGGACCCACCGGTTCGAGTCACTCGCCGACCGGGTGGTCGAGTGGCTGGAACGGCGCCGCGGCGGCCATCGCGACGGCTGAGTGGGGCCGTCCGGCCCGGGGGCGAGGCTCCACCGGAGAACGCGGCGGTCGGGCGTCACGCCCGGACCGAACGTCTAAACGCCGTCGCGGACTACCGGCGTGCGTGAACCGCGAGCAGGTCGCGAGCGGGCTGCTGGCCCTCCTGGCGGTGCTGGCGCTGGGCGGCGTCGCCGCCACCCTGAACCCGCCGACCGGTGGTTCGGGGGGCGGCTCCGGCAGCGGTGAGGGGGCCGGTATCGGGTCGGACTCGTCGTTCAGGCCCGGCGGCGGGTTCGAGCCGGTCGACCCGCCGGAGCTGAACCTGCCGGAGTGGCTCGGCCCGCTCGTCGCGCTCGTCGTCCTGCTCCTCACGGCCTACGGCTGCTACGAGCTGTACCGCGAGTACGGTCCCCGCCAGCTGCTCGGGGGTGCGGCTGCGGTCGCCGCGGCCGCGCTGGCCCTCTATGCCCTCCTGTCGCTCCTCGATGGGGCCGGCAGCCCCGACCGCGGCAGTGCCCTCCCATCCGAGCGGCTCTCCCCGTCCGGGGGTGGTGCGAGCGCGGGCGAGACGGTCACGCGGGCGGTCGACCCGCCGACGGCGCTGCTGGTGGTGCTCGGGCTCGCCCTCATCGGGGCGGTCGTGGTGATCGTCCGGGCGAGCGGTGACGAGGAGGTCGAACTCGAGACCCCCGCGTCCACCGAGGACCCGCCCGAGACGGACGTGAGCGCCGTGGCGGACGCGGCCGGCCGGGCGGCCGACCGCATCGAGGCGGACGCCGACCTGGAGAACGCCGTCTTCCGCGCCTGGCGCGAGATGACCGCCGACCTCCCCGTCGACAGCCCCGACACGAGCACGCCGGCCGAGTTCGCCGACGCCGCGGTCGCTGCCGGGATGGACCGGACGGACGTGGCCGAGCTGACCCGCCTCTTCGAGGAGGTCCGCTACGGCGACCGGCCGGCGACCGACGAGCGCGCCGCGAACGCGACCGCCGCGCTCCGCCGCATCGAGCGGTCGTACGGCGACGAACCGGTCGACGGGCCGGCAGGTGCGGCCGGCGGCGGATCGATCGACGAGTGGGTCGACGACCCCGGAACGGAGGACGACGGATGAACGTCCGCGACGCCCTCGCGGCCGTCGGCGCCGTCGCGGTCCTCGGTGGCGTGGCCGTGCTGGTGGAGCCGTCGCTCGCGAACCTGGTCGGCATCCGGTCCGACCGCGCTCTGGTGACCGCACTGGCCCTGGTCGCGGCGGTCCAGGGGCTGTTCGCGGTCCTCGCCCGGGTGCGCAGCGAGGGTCGGGCGGCCGACCCGCCTGACGCCGAGCGCCGGTTCCGTGCGGCCGTCCCGGGCGACGAGTTCGACAGGCTGCTGGCCGATCTCCCGGACCTGCGGGTCAAGCGGCGCAACGAGGAGCGCGCGGCGGTCCGCGAGCGGCTCGAGGCGCTCGCCGTCGAGGTGCTCGTCGCCCGCGGGCTGGACGAGGCGACCGCCCGCGACCACCTCGAAGCCGGCACATGGACCGCCGACGAGCGCGCGTCGAGTTTCTTCGTCCCGGCGGCGGAGCGGGATCTGTCGGTCGAGGCACGGCTCAGGGACGCGTTCGGCTCGGACCTGGCGTTCTCCCGCCGGGCGCGCCGTGTCGTCGCCGCCATCGCGGCCCACGCCGAACGCGAGGTGCCGCCGCCCGGGGCCGGGGCTCGCGAGGCCCCGGGCGCGTCCGGCGACGGTCCCCCTGGGGGGAGGGGGACGGCCGGCACCACCACGAACGCCGACCGTGTCGACCGCGCCGCCGCCGACGGGGGTGGCGGAGGTGAGTAGCGGGACCGGTGGCCCGCATCTGGGTGACCCCCGCGACCCGGGGAACCGGGCGACGCCGGGCGGGAGCATCGAGCGGGCGACCCTGCGGTGGCGTGGCGTGACGGCGTTCGCGCTGCTGGCGGGCGCGCTCGGGGTGTTGCTGTCGCGGCCGTCGCTGCTCCTCGCGGGCGCGGCCGGCGTCCTGTTCGGCGGGGCCGCGCGCGCCGCCGGGCCACCGACGGCGGCGGTCGCCGTCGAGCGCGAGGTCGCGCGGGAGCGGGCCGACCCCGACGAGTCCGTCCGCGTCACCGTCACCGTCGCGAACGTCGGCGACGCGCTGCTCCCCGACGTGCGGGTCGTGGACGGGGTCCCCGGCGCGCTGACGGTCGCCGAGGGGACGCCCCGCCACGCCACCGCGCTCCGACCGGGCAAGCGGGCGACGTTCTCGTACGAGGTCCGGGCCAGCCGCGGCCGGCACCGCTTCACCCCGGCGACGGTCCTCCTGCGGGGGTTCTCGGGGGCGGTCGAGCGGGAGGTGGCGGTGCCCGCGGACCCGCCGGGCACCACGGCCCGTGACGATCCCGCCGCCGCCGACATCGAGGTCGCCGACGATTCCGACGACGCCGCCGACACCGGGGCCGACGACGATACCGACGGCGACGGGAACCCGGCGGCCAACACCGGGACGCTCGTCTGCGTGCCGCGGCTCGACGAGGGGGGCTCGGTCCCGCTCCGCCCGCAGACGACCGGCTTCAGCGGCCGCGTCACGACCGATCTCGGGGGGTCCGGCGCGGAGTTCCACTCCGTCCGCGAGTACCGCCCCGGCGACCCGCTCTCCCGGGTCGACTGGGCGCGGGTCGCCCGGACGGGCGAATTCGCGACCCGTCAGTTCCGCGAGGAGCGGGCCGCGACGGTCGTCTGCCTGCTGGACACGCGCGAATCGGCGTACCAGGCGCCCGCCCCCGGCGCACCGACGGCCCTCGAGCGGAGCGTGGCCGCCGCGGGGACGGCGTTCACCGCGCTGCTGGACGCCGGCGACCGGGCCGGCATCGCGGCCTGGGGGCCGACACCGTGCTGGCTCGGCCCCGGAACGGGCAGCGAACACCGGGCCCGGGCCCGTGACCTGCTCGGCACGCATCCGGCGTTCGATCCGATGCCGCCGGACGGGACCTTCCTCCCGAGCATCGCCCGCCGCCGGGTGGAGCGACGGCTCCCGGCGGACGCCCAGGTGCTGCTGTTCAGCCCACTGGTCGACGACCGGCTCGTCGACCTCGCCCGGCGGCTGGACGCCTACGGCCATCGCGTGACGGTCGTGAGTCCCGACCCGACCGCGGGGGACACGGCAGGCCGGACACTGGCCGCAATCGAGCGCGACCGGCGGCTCTCGACGCTACGCGGGGCCGGCCTCCGTGTCGTCGACTGGGGGGCGGAACCGCTCGCGGCCGCCCTCGTGCGGGCCGACCGGCGGTGGTCGGCGTGAGCGCCGACGCCGGGTCCGGGGTGGTGGCCGGCGACCCGAACGAGCGACCCGGGACGGGGGCCGACCGGGACGAGGGCGGGGACGACCGGTTCGACCCGCGCCCGCCGCGTGCGGCGCTGGCGGTGGTGCTGCTCCCGGGGGCCGTCTCAGCGCTCGCGCTGCTGGCGGGCGGCCCGGCGGCGCTCGCGGGTGCGCTCGGGCTCGGACTGCTCGCCGTCGGGACGCGGTCCGGTCGCCGGGACGCCGTCGGCGGCGGCGGCCTCGCGCTGCTGGCGGGGACGCTGCTGGCGGGCGCGTTCGGCGCCGACGCTGCTGCGCTGCTCGTCGCTGCGGGCGCCGGACTGGTGGCCTGGGACACTGCCGAGCACGCGGTCGGGCTGGGCGAGCAGCTCGGTCGCCGGGCGAGCGTGCTCCGCGTCGTCGCCATCCATGCGGCGGCGAGCGGCCTGCTCGCGGCGCTCGGTGCCGGCGTCGCCTACGCCGTCTTCCGGCTCGCCGGCGTCGGGTCGCCGCTCGCGCTCGTGCTGTTGCTGGCCGGCGCCGTGACCCTGCTGAGCGTCCTCCGTGGCTGACCGATAGACCGCAGGCTTATGCGGCAACGGCCCCTGCATTGGGGTAGTGCTGCCTTCGGGTATCGACCCGCTCTTGCTCGTGTACGTGCTGGCGTTCGGCGGCGCGGCGCTGGTCTGCTTCGGCAGTCTCGCGCTCGCCCGTGACATCACGGACCCCGAGACACGGCGCGGGCTGGTCTGGCTGCTTGCGCTGAGCGGCGGCTGGGCCGCCACGCACGTCGGGTTCCTCCTGGCCCCGGCGAACGGGCTGAAGATGGCCTTCTACCTCGGCGGGCTGGTGGTCGGGCTGGCGACGGTCGGCCCCTGGCTCTACTTCTGCTCGGCGTACACCGGCCGGACCCTCCACCGGGACCCCACCTACCGCCGGGTCGCCGTCGTCGCCTTCGTCGCCATCTCGCTCCTGAAGGTGACCAACCCGCTCCACGGCCTCTACGTCACCCCGATGCCGGCCGCGACACCGTTCCCGCATCTGGCGGTCGAACCCGGGGCGCTCCACTGGATCGTCGCGGGACTGGCCTACACCCTGACGGGGTTCGGCGGCTTCGCGCTGTTCGACCGGTTCCGCCGGGCTGGCGCCGACACGGGGCCGCTGTTCGCGCTGCTGGTCCTCGTCGGCCTCCCCATCGGGCTGGACCTGGTCGGCTACGCCACCCCGTTCCTCATCGAGATCACCCACGAGCCGCTCGGGGTGGCCGTCTTCGCCGTCGGGGCGCTGGTCCTCTACACCGAACGGTTCACGGCGGTCCGCCTCACGAGCGACGTCGACGACCCCGTCATCGTGCTCGACGGGGACGACCACGTCCGCGACTACAACGAACAGGCTGTGGCCGCGTTCCCGGCGCTGGAGACGGGGAGCGGCCAGCCCCTCTCGAGTGTGGTGCCGGCGCTGGCGACCCCCCTCGACGTGGCCGACCGCGGCGGCGAGCCGGTCCCCGACGCCGACGCTGCGCCGGCCGACGATGCGGCAGCCGGCGACCCCGGCGCACCCGTCGACTCCGACCCGCCGGTGGTGCCCGTAGCCAGCGACGGCGAGACGCGGTACTACCGTCCGTCGACGACATCGGTCGAGCTGGGGGGCACCAGTCACGGGCGCCGCCTCGTCCTCGTTGACGTGTCCGAGACCGAGCGACAGCGGCGCGCCCTGGAGCGACAGAACGAGCGGCTCGACCGGTTCGCCAGCGCCGTGTCGCACGACCTCCGGAACCCGCTGAACGCCGCGAGCGCCCAGCTCGAGGTCGCCCGTGCGCAGCTCGACGGGGAGAACCGCCACCTCGACGCGGTCGCCGACGAGCAGGCGCGGATGGAGCGGATGATCGCCGACCTCCTGACGCTGGCCCGCGAGGGGCGCGATATCGGGGGGACCGAACCGGTCTCGCTCGCGGCGCTCGCCCAGGACTGCTGGTCACGGGTCGAGCCCGGCGAGCGCGACGCCACGCTCGAGGTCGGCTCGGATCTCCGGTTCGAGGCCGATCCCGACCGGCTGACGCAGGTGCTGGAGAACCTCTTCCGGAATGCGGTGGAGCACGGCTCCACGGAGTCCGATGCGGCCGCCTCCGACGAGCACGCCGGCGTGACGGTCCGCGTCGGCGCGCTCGCGGATGGCGACGGGTTCTACGTTGCCGACGACGGTCCCGGGATCTCGGCTGACCGCCGCGACCGGGTCTTCGAGACCGGCCACACCACTGCCGACGGTGGGACCGGGTTCGGACTGGCCATCGTCGAGGAGATCGTCACGGCTCACGGCTGGGAGGTGCGTGCCGTCGAGAGCGAGCGCGGCGGGGCCCGCTTCGAGATCCGTGGCGTCGACCCGGTCTGAGGCCGTCCGTCGGTAGAGCGTCCCGTGGCTTCCTCCCTGCTCGTCCAGTGACGCCGGTCGAACCAGTCGACACAGCCATCGCCTGCAGCTCACGGGTCGGTCCGCGGATTCAAACCCGGGGACGCCCTATCCCCGTCCATGTACGCGGTCGTCGGGTGTTCGAACTGCGAGGCGCTGTGGGTCGTGGAGGGGCGGCCCGACACCACGTCCTGCCCGCGTTGCGAGACACGACACCGGCACAAGAAGCTCAAGAAGTTCGTCACCTGCGACACCGCCGAGGCCGCGAAGGACGCGCGGTCGCGGCTGCTCGCGAAGCGCGGCGGGTTCGCCGACGCCGCCCGCGACCTCGACTCGTTCGAGCGCCTCGGCGAGACGGCGATGGAGTCGGGGATGAGCGACGAGGCGTTCCTCGCGGCGTCCGGGCTGGACCCCGACGAGGTGGAGGCGGCGGGCGAGCGCGCCGAGTCGGGCCGGGAGCGGAGTCTCTCGCGGGAGGAAGCCGTCCGGACGGCGCTCCGGGAGCTGGACGCGCCCGACGGGACGGCAGTCCGGGAGTTCGCCGCCGACCACGGTGTCCCGGCCGACTACGTGGACCGTCTCCTCGGGAAACTCGAACGGGCGGGCGAGGTGACCCGGACGAGCGACGGGGGGTACCGCCTGCTGTGAGCCGGGACGACCCGCCGGAGGACGATGCGTCGGAGTACGACGACCTCGGTCCGAACGGCGGCCTCGGGGGCGCCGGTGACGACCTCGCCCCGGCGGGCCTGGAGGCGGTCTCGCTCGCCGACCTCGACCCCGGGCCGCTCGTGACGGGCGCGTTCGTCGGCCTCGCGGGCCTGCTGTTCCTGCTCCAGCCGGTGGTGCCGTTCGTCGAGCTGGGTGCGCTGCGAGTCCGCCCGGTCGCGCTCTCGGCGCTCGCGCTGGCGGTCGGGCTCTGGGTCGGCGCGGCGGTCTACCTCCGCCGCGGGAAGCGGCTGGTCGGCGGTGCCCACGGCGTCGGTGCGGTCGGGTGGTCCGGCATCGTTCTCGGGACCGCCGCGGGCAACGGGACCGTCCTGCTGGGGGCCATCGTCGTCCTCGTGGTCGGGATGGTCGCGCTGGCGGTGGAGTCACGCCGGTACACGTAGTCTCTTCGAAGCAATTCTCATACGTCCTGGGTTCAGTATGTGACGGGATTATTACTTGAATATCTCACGCATAACTGTCAAGGTTCGCATACAGTCGATGGCCGGTCGACCGCTCAGCCCGTCCCGACGTGCCGGGCCAGCACGTCCCCCAGCGCCCGTCCGACGACACGCTCGCCCACCTCGTCCAGCGGTACCCACTCGTGGGCGGTGATCTCCTCGATCTCGACGGGGTTGGCGTCGGTGTCCACCGGCCGGCGGTTGCGCTCCTCGCAGCGGAGGACTGTCGTCAGGTTGCGCTGGACGCCGTCCGGACGGTCGAGGAAGTACGAGTAGCAGTCCAGCACCGCGACGGCGCGCACGTCCAGTCGCGTCTCCTCGCGGACCTCGCGCTCGGCGGCGGCGTGGACGGACTCGTCCGGTTCGACGCCGCCGCCCGGGAGCGACCAGTCGCCGTTCGACCACCGGATGCAGAGCGCCCGCCCGTCGCGGACGACGAGGCATTTCACCGTCGGCCGGACGCGACAGGCCTCGGGGTCCGGGTCGGTCAACGGCGCCTCCGGGGCCGCCGGATGGGTCTCCCAGGCAGCCGGGCCGTAGCGCTCGTACATCCTACCGCCCCAGCTCCGCGTGCGCGCTCGCGAGGTGCGAGGAGGCGAGCGCGCCCAGGAGGGACAGTTCGCCGGCCAGCGCCCCCGTGGCGATGACCTCCGCGAGCGCATCGGCGTTCGAGCCGGCGGGGTCGCCGCCGCCCCGCACCCCGAGCACGTCCAGCGCCTCGGCCTGCGTGGGGAGCTTCGTCCCGCCGCCGACGGTGCCCACCTCCAGCGACGCGAGCGTGATGCTTGCGTAGAGGGCCTCCCCGGTTCCGTCCTCGGTCTCCACCTCGCGCACGTCCGCGGTCGTGATAGCGTTGCTCCCCTCGACCACCTGCGCGGCGTCCTGCCCGGTTGCGAGGAAGGCGGCGGCGACGGTGTTGGCGGCATGGGCGTTGAAGCCCAGCGACCCCGCTTTGGCGCTCCCGACGAGGTTCTTGCGCGTGTTGGCCTCCGCGATGGCGTCGGGCGTGGTCTTCAGCACGGACTCGACCGTCTCCGCGGGGATGATGACATCGGCTGCGACGGTGCGGCCCCGCCCCTCGACGCTGTTGACCGCAGCGGGCTTCTTGTCCGAGCAGAGGTTGCCCGACAGGGCGACGAGCGAGGCGGGCGTCTCGGCCTCGACGACCTCGCAGGCCTCCTCGGTCGCGATGGTTGCCATGTTCATCCCCATCGCGTCCTTCGTGTCGTACGCGAACCGGAGGAAGACGTTGTCCCCGACGACGTAGGGGGTCACGTCCCGGAGTTCGCCGTGGCTGGTCGTCGCTTCGGCGGCCTCGCGCAGCGCCGGGACGTTCGCCCGGACCCACGAGGCGACCTCGCTGGCCTCGCCCACGTCCCGGACCCGGAAGACGGGCGCCCGGGTCATCGCGTTCTTCAGCACCCGGGCGGTCGCGCCGCCGCCGGCCCGGATGGCCGCACAGCCCCGATTCACGGACGCGACTAGCGCGCCCTCCGTCGTCGCGAGCGGGAGGTACTCGTCGCCGGAGGCGGCCTCGCCGTCGACGGGGACGGGCCCGACGACGCCCATCGGCACCTGCGCGGCGCCCACCATGTTCTCGATGTTGGCCTCGGCGTCGGCCGCGTCGAAGGTGTACGAGCCGATGGCGTCGAGGTCGGCCGCCGTCTCGGCGGCGAGCAACTCCCGGCGGGCGGCCGCGGCGGTCGCGGCGTCGGCGTGCTCCTCCAGTTCGTACAGGCGCAGGTCGCCCTCGCGGACCCGCTCGGCCAGGTCGGCGGCGTCGGCGTCCTCGGTCATGGCCGTCGGGTCGGGGCGTTCTCGCGTAAGGCTTCGGGTCTATAGGTCGGAGGCTGTGGCTTGCGTGGTAGTGGTCGAACTGACGGGGCCAGCGAGCAGTTCTTGAACGCCCCCGGCGGCTGCGGTCGCGCGCCTCGCTGTGCTCCTCGGGGTCCGGGCGTGTGGCGCTCACTGCGTTCGCGCCATTCCGGGCGTTCCCTGCGGTGCTTGCGTCGTCGTGCTTCCCGCAGCCGCCGGCCCCTTTCAGTCCCGCCCTGTGGCTGGCTCGGCCGAGCGATGGCGGTCGGCTGGCTCGGCCGAGCGTTCGCGCGTTCACCCCTGCACCACGAGCAGCACGGTGTTCCCGCGCCGGTCGACGTACGGGCTTCCGGCGGGTGGTTTCACGTCGAACTCGACGGTCCCCTCGGCCTGGTTGGCCCCCAGTTTCGGGTCGAGCCGCATCCTGACCGTGCCGTTCCGGTCGGTCTTCGCCACCCGTGGCCCGTCGAGGCGGGCCGAGCCGCTCCGGGCGACGACGGTCGCGTTCGCTACCCCGCCGCCGTCGGGGTCCACGACGCGGACGGTCACGTTCGTCTCGCCGGGGGCGGTGACCTCGGGGTGGGGGGCCACGTCGAGTTCCGTCACGCCAAGCCCCGACAGGCCGGACACCATGTTCAGCATCACGCCGAGGCTGGCGACGCCCACCACCAGCGCGATGACCAGCCGGACAGGGAGCCCCTCGATGCCGCGGTCGTCCTCGGAGAGTCGTCTCGTTCGCACGGGGCGGCTGGTGCGGCATCCGGTTTGAACCTTCGTGGGCCCGCCGCACGGATTCCACATCCTACAAGCGGTCTCGCGTGCCGCGTTCGGGCATGAGCGAGCGCCTCGGCCGGCTGGAACCGTTCCTGCTCATCGCGGCCGGCGGATTCGTCGGGGCCGCGCTCCGGTTCGCCGTCGCCGAGGCCCTGCCGGCCCAGGCGCTCCCGTGGGGCACCCTCGCGGCCAACGTCGCCGGGGCCTTCCTCCTGAGTCTCCTCCTCTACGAGAACCGGCTCGTCGGGAGCCTCGGCCCGGAGACACGACTCGTCGTCGGTACCGGCTTCTGCTCGTCGTTCACGACGTACTCGACGTTCGCCGTCGAGACGGCCGCGCTCGCCGGGCTCCCCGGCATCGGCGCGGGTGCCGGGATGCCGATGCTCGCCGTCGCCAACGTCGCGCTGAACTACGCGCTCGGCTTCGCCGCCATCGGTCTCGGGCAGGTCGTCGCCCGGGTGCTAGCATGACCGACCCGACGCTGCTGGTGGGCCTCGGCGGCGTCGCCGGCGCGCTCGCGCGCCACCTCCTCGGCGAGCGCATCGAGGAGGCCACCTACGACACGCTGGCGGTGAACGTGATCGGCTCGTTCCTGCTGGGCGTGCTGGTCGCGGTGCCAGTCGGGAGCGACCTGCTTCTCCTGGCGGGGACGGGCTTCTGCGGCGCGTTCACGACGTTCTCCTCGTTCGCGTACGAGACGGTCCGGCTGGCCGAGGGTGGCTACGGCTGGCGGGCGGTGCGGAACGCGGTCGTGAACCTGGTCGGGGCGCTGGTGGCCGTGGGGCTCGGGACGGTGGTGGCGGGCCTGCTCTGAGAACCCGCCGGGCCAACCTATACGGTCCAGCCACCCGCACTCCACCCGATGCTCTCGCTCGCGGACGCCGAACTCGTCGACCTGAGTATCGGCCTCGAACCCGGGGCGGCCAGCGAGCCCTGGCCCCCCGACGTGGAGTACTTCGACCACGCCGACGGCGCGCAGTTGCTCTCGGAGAACCTGCAGGGACTGGGCTACGACGTCGACGCCGAGGACTTCCCCGACGGCCAGGGGCTCGCCTGGGAGGAGGTCCACGCCATCCCCCACACGGGGACCCACCTCGACGCGCCGTGGCACTACGGCGCCGAATCCGGCGGCGAGCCCGCCCGGACCATCGACGAGGTGCCCCTGGAGTGGTGCCGCGGGAACGCCGTGGTGCTGGACGTGCGGGACATCGAGCCCGGCGCCGAGATCACGCCCGACGACATCGACGCCCGCCTCGACGCGCTGGACCACGACCTGAGTGCGGGCGAACTCGTCTTCCTCCAGACCGGCGCCGACGAGCTGTGGGGCGAGGCCGCCTACCTCCAGCAGTTCCCGGGGATGGGCGCCGCGGCGACGAAGCACCTCGTCGAGCAGGGCGTACGGGTCATCGGCACCGACGCGTACGGGTTCGACAAGCCGTTCGCCGAGATGGGCCGCCGGTTCGCGGACTCGGGCGAGGACGCTGAACTGTGGCCGGCCCACTTCGCCGGGCGGGAGGTGGAGTACTGCCAGATCGAGAAGATGGCGAACCTCGACCGGCTCCCCCGGAGGACGGACGTGCCGGTGGTCTGTTTCCCCGTCAGCATCGAGGGTGCCTCGGCGGGCTGGGTCCGCCCGGTGGCGATGTTCGAGCCCGGGACGCTCGCCGATGGCGGCGACGAACTCGCGACCGACGGTGGGATGAGGGTCGGGGACGGAGGTGGTTCCCGATGAGACTCGCTACCATCGAGGTCGAGACGCCGGTCGGCCGCGAGCGCCGGCTCTGTGTCCGCGACGAGGACCGCGCGGAGACCGACCCGGGGTCGCTGGTCGACGTGACCAGCGGCTACACGTGGCTCTTGGAGCGTGACGGCGAACCGGCTGCCCGCGAGCACGCGGCCGCGGTGACGCCATCTGACATACGCGAGTTCCTCCGCCGAGGGGACCGGGCACTCGACGCTGCACGCGAGGCACTCGATGGCGTTCCCGCTCCCGGCGACACCGACGGGTCGGCGGCACGGGCCGACGGTGATGCCGGCGAGCACGTCCGAACCGAGGACGGCGCTCGCGTCCGGTTCTCCCCCGCCGAGGACGGCGTCCGTCTGCTCGCCCCGATTCCCCGACCCAACACGCTCCGCGATTTCATGGCCTACGAGGAGCACGTCCGCAACACGCTGGGCGAGCCGCCCGCGGTCTGGTTCGACATCCCCGTCTGCTACAAGGGGAACCCCGATACGGTGGTCGGCCCGGGCGACACGGTGGCGTGGCCCGACTACTCCGACCTCTGGGACTACGAACTCGAACTGGCCGCGGTGATCGGCAAGCGGGGCACCGACCTCGATCCCGACGAGGCCGACGACTACATCGCGGGCTACACCGTGTTCAACGACTTCTCCGCGCGGGACACGCAGGGCGAGGAGATGGACGCGAACCTCGGTCCGGCGAAGGGGAAGGACTTCGCCAACGCGCTCGGCCCCTACCTCGTCACGGCGGACGCGTTCGACCCGACCGCGGCGACCATGACCGCCGAGGTCGACGGCGAGACGTGGTCGGAGGGCACCCCCGGCGAGATGCACCACTCGTTCGCCGACATCGTCGCGCACGTCTCGGACAGCGAGCCGCTCCACCCCGGCGACGTGCTCGGCTCCGGTACCGTCGGCGAGGGCTGTGGGCTCGAGCTCGGGCAGTTCCTCGAGGACGGCGCGACCGTGGCGCTGGAGGTGGAGGGTATCGGTCGGCTGGAGAACACGGTCGTCGCGACGGACGAGGGGGACGGCGGGTAGGACGAACGCTCAGTTCTCGGAGAGCTTCCGGAACGCGACCTCGAAGTCGTCGCTGTCCAGCTCCGTCGCCGTCCGGTCCAGCTCGGACTGGAGCGCCTCGATGCGGGCCTCCAGCTCCCGGTACTCCTCGCTGCTGGAGAGCTCCTCCTCGCTCTTCTGGGTCACGAGCGCCGCGCGCTTCGACACCAGGGCGTACAGGTCGCGGAGCTGGCTGTCGTAGTCCGCCCGGGAGAACAGGTTCGAGACCGCGGCCAGCAGCTCGTCGCGCAGGATGGGCTTGACGAGGTAATCGTCGAAGCCCATCTCGATGATGTCGAAGTCGGGCTCGACGGCCGTCACCATCGCCACCTGGCAGTCGTACCCGGTCTCGCGGATGTGCCTGAGCACCTCGTCGCCCGACATCTCGGGCATCAGCCGGTCGATGAGCGCCACGTCGATGTCCTCGTCGAACGCCTCGATGGCCTCGTTCCCCCCGTAGGCGACCCGGGTCTCGTGCCCCTCGTCGAGCCACGCCGCGTACAGGTCCGCCAGGTCGGGCTCGTCGTCGACCACCAGCACCGTCCGGGTGGCGTCGTCTGCGGTCATCGCTCACCCCCCCGCGCCGCTCGTCCCCGGGCGCCTACCACCGAGTTCTGTCGACACCGGGTCACGTCGGTCATCACTACACCGACCGTATTGACTCGGGAATCTTATAATTGTGGTCGGGGGCCAGGGACGAAGTGGTGCAGGCTACTGCGGTATTTCGTCGCCCAGTTCGTAGGACTCCGCCCAGTTGATACGTGGATGGTCGATATCTGCCGAGAAGCGGAGCTCCATCTTCTGCTCGGTTGCCTCGTTGACGTCGACCCAGTAGAGCGTCTCCTCAGCCGGGTATCTGACGATGAACGCGTCGATCTCCCCCTCGTACGTCTCCTCGTGATAGCTCCCATCCCTCGTCGTCTGTGAGTGCGTGTTGAATCGGATGGTCTCCGGTTTGTTCGACCAGGCGGTCTTGCACTGGATACGGTACAGTGCTTCACCGTCATCGAGTACGAGGTCGTACTTGTCGTTGTCACCGAACGGAACCGAGACGCTGTAGCCCCGTGTTACGAGCTCCTGCAGGACGTATGCCTCGGTCTCGTCACCTCTGTCCTTGCTGTTCCTCACGACAGCCTGGACTGCATCGCCGTCGGCGAAAAGGGTTGGCCGAAGCGGCCGCTCGGGCTTCGATTCGCGGAGAGGAAAGCGCCCGGAGCGGGATTTGAACCCGCGTCACAACCGTGACAGGGTTGTATGATGGGCCACTACACCATCCGGGCGTGCAACTCTTCGTAGCCCGGTTTTCGACTTAAGGCTTTCCAACCTGTGACCGAGTCGTCCCGTGATACCGCGACGCATCGGTGGTGTGTGGGCGTGGCACAGGAATCGGACGGCGACCGATGAACGGTGGGGACACGGTCGGTGTGAGGTGTGTTCGCAACGTCGTCATGTTTTTAGTACTCTCGCACGTTGGGAGAGCATACGCTGCCCCTGGCGGGGCACCCGGTCGGCGGCCCACCGGGGGCCGGACCGGTGACGCGTAGCGGTAGCCGTCGCGTTCAGCAACGCTTATTATCGGCCCGCCGATAACTGGCTGTAGTATCTCGTGACCGTGTTCTCACCCGCCCACCCATGGTAGACGTAACCGACCACGAACTCGTTCCGGAGCACGAGCTTCTCGATGAGGAGGTCCTCGAGGAGGTGCTCGACGAGTACGACATCGACCGCACCGACCTGCCGAAGATCAAGCGCCGCGACCCCGGCCTCTCGGCCATCGACGCCGAGCCGGGCGACGTGGTGAAGGTGACCCGTGATTCCCGGACGACAGACCAGGCCATCGTGTATCGACTGGTGGTAGAATGAGCATGGACAGAGAGACCCGTCGGACGATCTCGCGACAGTACTTCTCCCGTGAACGCCTGGCCGAGCACCACTTCCGCTCGTTCAACGCGTTCCTCAACAGCGGGATGCAGGAGGTGGTCGACGAGAAGGAGACCATCGACACCGACATCGGCGACAAGGAAGGGCAAGAGCCCGTCCGCGTCGACCTGGGCAACGTCCGCATCACGACGCCGCGCGTGCGTGAGGCGGACGGCTCCGAGGAGCTGCTCTACCCGCAGGAGGCCCGCCTGCGGAACATCACCTACTCCGCGCCGGTGTTCATGGAAATGACCATCGTGCGCGGGGGCGAGGAGGAGGAGGAGCACATCGTCGACCAGTCCGAGACGAAGGTCGGCCGGATGCCGATCATGATCGGCTCGGACAAGTGCAACATCGCGGACTTCAGCCACGAGGAGCTCATCGAGATCGGCGAGGACCCCGCCGACCCCGGTGGCTACTTCATCGTCAACGGCTCCGAGCGCGTCCTGATGACGAGCGAGGACCTCGCGCCGAACAAGATCCTCGCCGAGTACGACTCGAAGTACGGCGACGAGATCCAGGTCGCGAAGACGTTCAGCCAGCGCCGGGGCTACCGCGCGCTGGTGCTCTGTGAGCGCAACCGCGAGGGCCTGCTCGAGGTCTCGTTCCCGTCGGTCTCGGGGAGCATCAACTTCGTCACGCTCGTGCGGGCGCTCGGCCTCGAATCCGACGAGGAGATCGTCCACCGGGTCAGCGACGACCCCGAGGTCGTGAAGTTCATGCTGGAGAACCTGGAGGCCGCCGAGGTCGAGACGACCGAGGAGGCCATCGAGAAGCTGGGCAAGCGCGTCGCCAGCGGCCAGGGGAAGAACTACCAGCTCAAGCGCGCCAACTACGTCATCGACCGCTACCTCCTGCCGCACCTCCACGAGGAGGGCGTCGACGAGGAGGAGGTCCGCATCAACAAGTCCTACTACCTCTGCCGGATGGCCGAGGCGTGTTTCGAGCTCGCGCTCGGGCGGCGCGACTCCGACGACAAGGACCACTACGCCAACAAGCGCCTCAAGGTGAGCGGCGACCTGATGAAGGACCTGTTCCGGACGGCGCTCAACAAGCTGGCACGCGACGTGAAGTACCAGCTCGAGCGCGCCAACATGCGCAACCGGAACCTCTCGGTGTCGACCGTCGTCCGTTCGGACGTGCTGACCGAGCGCCTCGAGCACCCCATCGCGACGGGGAACTGGGTCGGCGGGCGCTCGGGCGTGAGCCAGCTGGTCGACCGCACCGACTACATGGGTGTCCTCTCGCACCTGCGCCGGCTCCGCTCGCCGCTCTCGCGGAGCCAGCCCCACTTCGAGGCGCGTGACCTGCACGCCACCCAGTGGGGGCGCATCTGTCCTTCCGAGACGCCGGAGGGGCCGAACTGTGGGCTGGTGAAGAACTTCGCCCAGGCGATGGAGCTGAGCCAGAACGTCGAGGACGAGATCGAGCTCAAGCGCGAGCTCGCGACGATGGGCGTCGAGGGCATCCCCGGTGTCGAGACGCCGGGCACCCAGCCCGCGGACGACTGACACGATGCAGGACACGAGCACGGTGGCGGCACACCCGAACACGCGAACGCGGCACACCAACACGACATGAGTCAGGGACGAGAAGCCAAGGTCTACGTGAACGGCAGTCTGGTCGGAACGCACCCCGAGCCCCGGGAACTCGCGGACAACATCCGCGAGGCCCGGCGGCGCGGCGAAATCAGTGACATGGTCAACGTCTCGGTCAAGGGACGCACCAACGAGGTCATCGTCAACGCGGACGCCGGCCGGGCCCGGCGCCCGCTGCTGGTCATCGAGGACGGCGAGCCCCTCGCCAGCGAGGAGGAGGTCGAGGCGATGAAGGAGGGCGAACTGGCGTTCGAGGACCTCGTCGAGCGGGGCTACGTCGAGTTCATCGACGCCGAGGAGGAGGAGGACATCTACGTCGCCGTCGACGAGACGGATCTCACCGAGCAGCACACCCACCTCGAGATCGACCCGCAGCTCATCTTCGGTATCGGCGCGGGGATGATCCCCTACCCGGAGCACAACGCGAGCCCGCGGATCACGATGGGGTCGGGGATGATCAAGCAGTCGCTGGGGCTGCCGAGCGCGAACTACCGTATCCGGCCGGACACGCGCCAGCACCTGCTGCACTACCCGCAGCTCTCGCTGGTCAAGACCCAGACGACCGAGCAAATCGGCTACGACGAGCGCCCGGCGGCACAGAACTTCGTCGTCGCCGTCATGTCCTACGAGGGGTTCAACATCGAGGACGCGCTGGTCCTGAACGAGGGTAGCGTCGACCGCGCGCTCGCTCGCTCGCACTTCTTCCGGACCTACGAGGGCGAGGAGCGCCGCTACCCGGGCGGTCAGGAGGACCGCTTCGAGATCCCGGACGACGAGGTGCGTGGCGCCCGCGGCGAGGACGCCTACACGCATCTCGACGAGGACGGCCTGGTCAACCCCGAGACGCGCGTCGGCGAGAACGACGTCCTGCTCGGGAAGACCTCGCCGCCGCGGTTCCTCGAGGAGCCCGACGACATGGGTGGCCTCTCGCCGCAGAAGCGCCGGGAGACGAGTGTCACGATGCGCTCGGGCGAATCGGGCGTCGTGGACACGGTCACGCTGATGGAGGGCGAGGACGGCTCGAAGCTCTCGAAGGTCTCCGTGCGCGACGAGCGTATCCCGGAACTCGGGGACAAGTTCGCCTCCCGACACGGCCAGAAGGGTGTCGTCGGTCACATCGCCCCCCAGGAGGACATGCCGTTCACGCAGGAGGGCGTGGTGCCGGACCTCATCCTCAACCCGCACGCGCTGCCGTCGCGGATGACGGTCGGTCACGTGCTGGAGATGCTGGGCGGCAAGGTCGGCTCCCTGGAGGGCCGACGTGTCGACGGTACCGCCTTCACGGGCGAGGACGAGGAGGAACTCCGTGAGGCACTGATCGACCGCGGTTTCAAGGACTCCGGGAAGGAGGTCATGTACTCCGGGGTCACGGGCGAGCGTATCGAGGCCGAGATCTTCGTCGGGACCATCTTCTACCAGAAGCTCTACCACATGGTCTCGAACAAGATCCACGCCCGCTCGCGCGGCCCGGTGCAGGTGCTGACCCGTCAGCCGACCGAGGGCCGTGCCCGCGAGGGCGGCCTCCGTGTCGGGGAGATGGAGCGCGACGTGCTCATCGGGCACGGCGCGGCGCTGGCGCTCAAGGAACGGCTGCTGGACGAGTCCGACCGCGAGCAGATCTACGTCTGTGCCCAGTGTGGCATGACGGCGGTCGAGAACGTCGAGCAGCGCCGGGTCTACTGCCCCAACTGCGGCGAGGAGACGGACGTCCACGAGGTGGAGATGAGCTACGCGTTCAAGCTCCTCCTGGACGAGATGAAGGCGCTCGGCATCGCCCCGCGCGTCGAACTGGCGGACGCGGTCTAATCCACTATGTCAACAGGCCAATCCCCCAAGGAGATCGGGTCGCTCAGCTTCGGGCTGATGGACCCCGAGGAGTACCGCGAGATGTCGGCCACGAAGGTCATCACGGCCGACACGTACGACGACGACGGGTTCCCCATCGACATGGGGCTGATGGACCCCCGGCTGGGCGTCATCGACCCCGGGCTGGAGTGCAAGACCTGCGGCAAGCACAGCGGCTCCTGTAACGGCCACTTCGGCCACATCGAGCTGGCCGCGCCCGTCATCCACGTCGGGTTCTCGAAGCTCATCCGGCGCCTGCTGCGCGGGACGTGCCGGGAGTGCTCGCGGCTCTGCCTGACCGAGGACGAGGCCCGCGAGTTCCGCTCGCGGCTCACCCGAACTCGCCAGCTCGGTGAGGACCTCAACGACGTGACCAAAGCGGCGATCCGGCAGGCCCGCAAGAAGGACCGCTGCCCGCACTGTGGCGAGGTCCAGTACGACATCCAGCACGAGAAGCCGACCACCTACTACGAGGTCCAGGACGTGCTCCACTCGGAGTACTCCGAGATGGTCGCCGCCGCGATGGAGGGCCGGCCGGTCACGCAGCTCGACGAGGACGAGGACACCGAGCGCGAGCCGATGCCGCCCCAGGAGCTCTCCGAGGAGACCGGCATCGAGGTCTCGCGCATCAACGAGATCCTCTCGGCCGAGTTCCGGCCGAAGGAGGACATGCGCAAGAAGCTGGAGAAGGCCCTCTCCATCGACCTCACCGAGGAGGACATGAACAAGCTGATGCCCAGCGACATCCGGGACTGGTTCGAGGACATCCCGGACGAGGACATCGAGACGCTGGGCATCGACCCCTCGAAGTCCCGACCGGAGTGGATCATCCTGACCGTCCTGCCGGTCCCGCCCGTGACGGCGCGCCCGTCCATCACGCTGGACAACGGCCAGCGCTCCGAGGACGACCTCACGCACAAGCTGGTCGACATCATCCGCATCAACCAGCGGTTCATGGAAAATCGTGAGGCTGGTGCGCCCCAGCTCATCATCGAGGACCTCTGGGAACTGCTCCAGTACCACGTGACGACGTTCATGGACAACGAGATCTCGGGCACGCCGCCGGCCCGGCACCGCTCGGGCCGCCCGCTGAAGACGCTCTCCCAGCGCCTGAAGGGCAAGGAGGGCCGCTTCCGTGGCTCGCTGTCCGGCAAGCGTGTCAACTTCTCCGCCCGGACCGTCATCTCGCCGGACCCGACCCTCTCGCTCAACGAGGTCGGCGTCCCCGAGCGCGTGGCCAGCGAGATGACCCAGACGATGAACGTCAACGAGCGGAACCTGGCCGACGCTCGCCGGTACGTCTCCAACGGCCCCGAAGGGCATCCGGGTGCGAACTACGTCCGGCGGCCGGACGGCCGCCGACTCAAGGTCACCGAGAAGAACTGCGAGGAGCTCGCCGAGAAGGTCGAGCCCGGCTGGGAGGTCGCACGTCACCTCATCGACGGCGACATCGTCATCTTCAATCGGCAGCCGTCGCTCCACCGGATGTCCATCATGGCCCACGAGGTGGTCGTGATGCCGTACAAGACGTTCCGCCTGAACACGGTCGTCTGCCCGCCGTACAACGCCGACTTCGACGGCGACGAGATGAACATGCACGCGCTCCAGAACGAGGAGGCGCGTGCCGAGGCACGGGTGCTGATGCGGGTCCAGGAGCAGATCCTCTCGCCCCGCTTCGGCGAGAACATCATCGGCGCCATCCAGGACCACATCTCCGGGACCTACCTCCTCACCCACGAGAACCCGCACTTCAACGAGACGCAGGCGCTGGACCTGCTCCGGGCGACCTCTATCGACGAACTGCCCGCCTCCGACGGCGAGGACGAGGAGACCGGCGAGCCGTACTGGACCGGCCGCACGGTCTTCTCGGAGCTCCTGCCCGACGACCTCGACCTGGAGTTCACCTCCAGCGCGGGCGACACGGTCCTCATCGAGGACGGCCAGCTGACGGAGGGGACCATCGACGAGGACGCCGTCGGGGCGTTCGGCGGCGAGATCGTCGACACCATCTGCAAGCTCCACTCGAACACCCGCGCGAGGCAGTTCGTCAACGAGGTGGCGACGCTCGCGATGCGCTCGATCATGCACTTCGGGTTCTCGCTGGCCATCGACGACGAGTCCATCGAGCCCGAGGCCGAGGCCCAGATCGACGAGGCCATCGAGAACGCCGAGGAGCGGGTCCAGGAACTCATCTCGACCTACGACGCCGGCGAGCTGGAGTCGCTGCCCGGCCGCACCGTCGACGAGACGCTGGAGATGAAGATCATGCAGACGCTGGGCAAGGCCCGTGACTCCGCGGGTGACATCGCGGAGGACTACTTCGACGACGACAACCCCGCCGTCGTCATGGCGCGCTCCGGCGCGCGTGGGTCGATGCTGAACCTGACCCAGATGGCCGGCTGTGTCGGCCAGCAGGCGGTCCGGGGCGAGCGCATCAACCGCGGCTACGAGGGCCGCACGCTCTCCCATTACCTGCCCGACGACCTGTCGGCCGACGCCCACGGCTTCGTGGAGAACTCCTACCGGAACGGGCTGACCCCGCGGGAGTTCTTCTTCCACGCGATGGGCGGCCGCGAGGGCCTGGTCGACACCGCCGTTCGAACGTCGAAGTCCGGCTACCTCCAGCGGCGGCTGATCAACGCGCTGTCGGAACTGGAGACGCAGTACGACGGCACCGTCCGGGATACCTCCGACACCATCGTCCAGTTCGAGTTCGGCGAGGACGGCACCTCCCCGGTGCAGGTCTCCTCGAGCGACGACAACGACATCGACGTGGAGGCCATCACCGAGCGCGTCATGGACGAGGAGTTCGCGGACGAGGCCGAGAAGGAGCAGTTCCTCTCGCGCGCGGCCGTCGAGACGAACATCTCGGAGCACCAGGACTCCTGGAAGACCGGTCGCACCGCCGGCACGAGCACGGAGGTGGAGTCGGATGACTGACTACGACGTCTCCGACGACGCCGAGGCGCTCGTCGAGGACACCGACCTCCCGCGACGGCTCAAGGACGAGGTGTACGAGGCCATCGAGGGCCGGGACGTGCCCACCGAGAAGGTCGACGAGATCGCCCAGGCCGTCGAGTCACGCTACCTCGAGACGCGTGTCGACCCGCTCGACCCCGTCGGGACGGTGTCGGCGCAGTCCATCGGGGAGCCCGGCACCCAGATGACGATGAACACCTTCCACTACGCGGGCGTCGCGGAGATCGACGTCACGCAGGGGCTGCCCCGGCTCATCGAGCTGGTCGACGCCCGGAAGACCCCGGACACGCCGATGATGACGGTCCACCTCGAGGACGAATACGCGGTCGACCGCGAGCGCGCCCACGAGGTCGTCTGGGGTATCGAGGCCACCCGCATCCTCGCGCTGGGTGACGTGTCCACGAACGTCGCGGACATGATCGTCCGCATCGACCTCAACGAGGATACGCTCCACGAGCGCTGGCCCACGGTCGACGACACCGCCGAGATCGTCGAGGAGATCGCCTCCACCATCGAGAAGAAGCTGGGTGTCGAGACGAGCACGATGGTCGGCACGGACGGGTCGGCCATCGAGTTCGGCCCGGAGGACCCATCCTACCGGGACCTGCTCCAGCAGGTCGAGGAGCTGCGCGACATCGTGTTCAAGGGCATCGACGAGGTGTCCCGGGTCGTCATCCGGAAGGAGGAGATCGAGGACCCCGAGATCGCCGAGGAGCTCGACGCCGAGGAGGAGTTCGTCCTCTACACCGAGGGAAGTGCCTTCGGCGACGCCCTGAAGATCGAGGGTGTCGACGCCTCCCGGACGACGTGCAACAACATCCACGAGATCCGCGCCGAGCTCGGCATCGAGGCGGCCCGCGAGGCCATCATCGAGGAGACGATGAACACGCTCGAGGAGCAGGGCCTCGACGACGTGAACATCCGCCACCTGATGCTGGTCGCGGACATCATGACCAACCGCGGCACCATCGAGTCCATCGGCCGGCACGGCATCTCCGGCAACAAGCAGTCCGTGCTCGCCCGCGCCGCGTTCGAGGTCACGGTCAACCACCTGCTCGACGCGGCCATCCACGGCGAGGTCGACGACCTCAACGGCGTCACGGAGAACGTCATCGTCGGCAAGCCCATCAAACTGGGCACCGGCGACGTGAACCTGCGGATGGGCGCGAAGCAGACCGGCGGGAGCGGCGGCCCGGCCGACGACTGAGCGACTGGCTGACAGACTTCTGTCTTATACCTATCCCCGGGGACGAATACGAGAGATATATGGGAAAATATGGATTTTCTGTTTCAATAGACTCAGCTCGACCCTTCTTCGCCTGATTCGTCCTCATCATCCTCCACGAGTGGGTCAAGCAGCGAGTCCTCATCCCGGAAGTCGACCTCGATGACACGCATCGCGTTGGCGATAGCGACGACGCCGAGGCCAACGGCGGTCAGTAGGGCTCCGTCGTATACGTACGCCAAGACGGCGGCGGCAGCTGCCGAGAGCGTGATTATTCCATAGAGACCTGTTGAGGGTCGAAAGTCAGAGCGGGTGAGGTCAACCACGACGGCACCCAGCGAGGTGACAGACGCGATACCGCCCAAAAGAAGCACCGTCGGAAAGTCGCTGCCGTTTCCGGCCGCGTAGAGAGCCGTCAGGGCTGCTGCGGCGAGCCCGAAGATGAGCAGGAGGTTGCCCTCGGGCGACAGCCGGCCGTCGCGCTCGGGCCCCCGGGGCCCGCCGTCGCCGTCGTCCCCGTCGCTCATACCCGCGGGTCGGCAGCCTGGGGTATGTGCCTTGCGACCCCGGATGGTTCGGTCGGGCGCCGGCACGGGGCGACCGGGGACCGTCGCGTGGCGGTCGACCGGCGTCGAGCGACGGTCGGGCCCCGGCCGGTCACTTCCGCCCGGTCCACTTCGCCAGCAGGAGCGTCCCCTCGAAGAGGACGATCATCGTCGCCGCGACGATGATGGGCGCCATCCCGGTCGGGTCCGGGCTGAACAGGAAGGCCAGGCCGGCGAACGCGCCCCAGAAGTAGAGGCGCTTGCTCGCCATCCATCCCCGCGTGACGATACCCATCATCAGCGCGAGGCTGATGAACAGGGGAATCTGGAAGATGATGGCGAAGCCGCCCAGCATCAGCACCATCAGGTCGAACGTCTCGGTCAGGCCGAACGCGATGACGGTGGCGTCCTCCGAGTAGAAGACGAAGTAGGTGAAGATGGCCGGCAGGACCAGGAAGTGCGCGAAGGCGACGCCGGCCGCCGCGAGGATGAGGCTGGTCGGGACGCTGGCGAGGTAGTAGCGGCGCTCTTTGGGGTAGAGCCCGGGCCGCATGAACAGGTAGGTCTCGTAGACGAACACCGGGAGCGAGATGACGAGCCCCGCGAGCGTGGCCATCTTCAGCCGCGCGAAGATGAGCGCCAGCGGGTTGTAGACGCGGGCACAGGCCGCACCGCCCTGGGCGATGTCGGGGTTGGCTGGGCACTGGGCGAGCTGGCCGGGCAGGTAGGTGAACCAGAGGAAGTTGATGATCCGCTCGGCGAACGGGAAGACGACCGCCGAGACCACCGCCAGCACGACGATGACCACGCCCAGCCGCCGGACCATCTCCTCGATGTGGTCGGCCAGCGGCATCTCCTCGTCGCTGGCCGGCCCGTCCTGGTAGCCCTCCACGGTCGTCGTGGAGGTCGGGTCCGCGTACCCGCCGTCGGACTCCGTCTGACTGGCACCAGGGGCCTCCCCTGCGGCGCCGTCGGCCTCGGCCGGCGGGGCGGCGGGCATCTCGCCCTGGCGGTCGCCCTCGACCGACTGCTCGGGTACGTTCGGGTTCGCGGGGTACGACTCGTCGTCCTCGTCGGGGTCGTACTCCGGCGTCTCCATCTCGACGTCCGGGAACGGGTCCTCCCAGTCCTCGGTGTCCTCGGGCCCCCACTGCTTGTCGGGGTCGCCCGCGGGTTCGAGGTCCGACTGCGAGACCGGCTCCGTGTCCGTCTCGGGGTCGGCGTCGGTGTCGCCCTGCGCGTCGGCATCCGTCTCCGAGGGCTCCTCGGCGTCGGCCCCGTACGGACCGTCGCTGACGCGCTCGTCGGCCGCGGCCCCCGGGTCGTCCTCGGCGTCGAGCGGACGGTCGTCGTCGCCCCCCTCGACGGGCTCGTCGCTCGCATCCGTGGGGTCGTCGCCGTCCTCTTCGGGGTCGTCGACAGCCTCGGACGGCTCTTCGGACTCGTCGACGGGTTCGTCGGTGCCGTCCTCCTCGGACCCGTCGCTGTCGGAGCCGTCGCTCGCTGGCTCGTCGACAGCCTCGGACGGCTCTTCGGACTCGTCGTCGGCGTCGTCCGACGGTGGCCGGTCCGACCCCTCGTCGTCCATCACCGGAACGTGCGGTCCATGCGCTTGTAAGCCTTCCCTCCTCGCGTCCCCTACTCGACCAGGCGCTCGATTTCGGTGACGAGGATGTCCCGTGCACCGGCCTGTTTCAGTCGGGTGATCGTCTCGAACACCTCCCGCTCGTCGACGACGACGTGGACCGCGACGGCCCCCTGTCCGTCGTCGCCCTCGTCCCCGGGCGTCGAGGATGCCCGGCTGTCGACGTCCATCACCGTCGGGCCGCCCATGCCGGGGATGACCTCCTCCACGGCCGCGAGCCGGTCCTTCGGGACGTTCATCATCAGGTAGCGCTTGTCCTCGGCCGCCAGGACGCTCTCGAGCGCGGTCGTGAGCTGGCGGACCTTCTCGTCGTCGGCGCGCGACGGGTTCGCGTACAGTCGCACGGAGGACTGCAGCACCTCCTCGACGACCGCGAGTCGGTTCATCCGGAGCGTGGTCCCGGTGGAGGTGATGTCGACGATGGCGTCGGCCATCTCCACGTGCGGCGTGAGTTCCGTCGCGCCCGACACCTCGACGATGTCCGGGCTCACGTCGGTCCCCGCGAAGAAGTTCCGGGTCACGGTCGGGAACTCCGTGGCGACGGTGCCGCCCTCGAGGTCCGCGGCCTCGGTCACGTCGCCGTCCTCGGGGGCCGCGAGGACGAGCCGGCACTTGCCGAACTCCAGGTCCAATAGCTCCGCGAGTCCCGCGCCGTGTTCGTGCTCGGACACCTGGTCGCGGCCGGTGATGCCGACCGCGGCGGCGCCGTCCGCGACGTAGGCGGGGATGTCGGCAGCCCGGGCGAACAGCACCTGCACGTCCGGATCGACGGTGTCGGCGTACAGCTTCCGGTCGCTCCCGTCCTCGACGTGGAGGCCCGCTCGCTCGAGGAGGTCCAGCGTCGGCTCGTGGAGGCGTCCCTTGTTGGGTACCGCGATGCGCATACCGCCCCCTCGCGGCCGACCGGGGAAGACGTTTCGGGCGGTACCCGCCGGCGGTTCGGGGCGGTGTCGGTCGGTGCCCGCCGCCGGCCGAACCACGAGTACTTATCCGGGGCCCGCGACAGACTCGCCCGTGCGACTCGTCCACGCCTCGCTCCCGCCGGGGACGTACGGCAAGGCCGTCGCGCTCCTCGAGGAGGAGGGCATCGACTACACGGTCACTGAGGAGACCAGCGACCGCTACACGCACGTAGTGAGTTTCCCGCTCCCGACCAACGCCGTCGAACCGGTGCTCGCATCGCTACAGGATATCGGGGTCGACGGGGACGCGATGACGGTCGTGACGGAGGCCCAGGCCGTCACCTCCGGGCAGTTCGAGTCGCTGGAGGAGCGGTTCGCCGAGGAGGAACCCAGCGAGGACCGCATCGCCCAGGTCGAGCTCCGCGAGACCGCCGAGAGCCTCGCCTCCACCCCCGCGACCTACGTCTCCCTGACGGTCGTGAGTGCGGTGGTCGCGACGGCCGGACTGCTGCTGGACTCGCCGGCGACGGTCGTCGGGTCGATGGTCATCGCGCCGCTCATCGGCCCGGCGATGGCCGCTGCCGTTGGGACCGTCATCGACGACGGTGAACTGTTCCGCCGCGGCGTGAAGTTCCAGGCCATCGGCGTCCTGCTCTCGGTTCTGGCGGCGACGGGCTTTGCGTTCCTCGTGGAGGCGACCAACCTCGTCCAGGTGACCGACCCGCGAGCCATCGAGCAGGTTCGGGAGCGGCTCTCGCCGGACTTCCTCTCGCTCGCGGTCGCGCTCGGGGCCGGGACCGCGGGCGCGATCTCGCTCACCACCGGCGTCTCGACCGCGCTCGTCGGCGTCATGATCGCCGTCGCGCTCATCCCGCCCGCCGCAACCATCGGTATCGGCATCGCCTACGGGCTGGAGGCGGTCGCGCTCTCGGCGGGCGTCCTCACGCTGGTCAACCTGCTCTCCATCGAACTGGCGGCGCTCATCGTCCTCTACTACGCCGGCTACGCCCCCGAGGGGTTCCTCCAGGCGAAGGGGGCCCGGATGGCGACCATCAAACGCGTCGGCGCGCTCCTCGTCGCCATCGCCCTCCTCTCGGTCTTCCTCGGTGGCGTCACCTACGACTCCTACCAGCAGGCTCGCACCGAAGACGCGATCCAGACCGCTATCGACGACGCGCTGGTCGAGGAGTACCCCGGGGTCGAGCGCCTCGACGTCGGCATCGACACCAGCCAGCGGTACCTCATCTTCGACCGCCCGACGGGGGTGAGCGTCACGGTCGGGGTGCCGCCGGGGACCGATACGGCCGGACTGGTGACGACGCTCGACGCGACCATCGACGCCGCCGTCGGCCACGACGTCCGGCTGGAGGTCCGCTTCGTCACCGTCGAGCACGCCGAGCGGCTGTCCCGCCCCGCCCCGCCCGCGAGCGGGCCCCACGCGAGCGGCGGTCCCCCCGGCGTCGACGCTCAAACGGGCGTTTGACATTCGACGAGACACTTTTCCCACCCCGTTCCAGGCCGGGATGCATGCGACGCAGCATCGCCGCGCTGAGCCTGGCGGTCCTCCTCGTGACCGCCGGATGCAGCGCCCCGCTCGGACTGACAGGCGCCCCCAGCGATGGGGTGAACCAGAACCCCGACGCCGAACCCGGCGGCGGCGGGAGCCAGCCCGCCGTGGCACCGGCCGACCCGGCCCGGACCATCCAGGTCGCCGCCAGTGGCACGGCCGAGGCCGAACCCGACCGCGCGGTCGTCAGCGTGGCGGTCGTGGCCCGCTCGGACGACATCTCGATCATCCGTGACCGGCTCGCGGCCAACGCCACGGAGATGCGCGAGGCGCTCGCCGAGGCCGGAATCGACGCCGAGCAGGTCGTCACCACCCGGTACGACATCCGGCAGAACTACCGCTACGACCCCGAGCGCAACCCCGACCAGCCCCGCTACCAGGGCCAGCACGCCTTCGCCATCACGCTGAACAACACCTCCCGTGCCGGCCAGACGGTCGTGACGGCGCTGGAGAACGGCGCCAACCGCGTCGAGGGTGTCGAGTTCACGCTCACGGAGGAGACGCGCCGTGACCTCCGCAACGAGGCGCTCGCCGAGGCCGTCGAGGTCGGCCGTACCCAGGCAGAGACCGCCGCCGAGGGAACCGGACTCGACATCACCGGTGTCTCGACCGTCGAGACCGCCGAGACGAGCGTCCGGCCGTACCGCGTCCAGGAGACCGCGGCCTTCGCCGCCGCGGGCGACGGCGGCGGCGCCAGCACCACCTTCGAGGGCGGTACCGTCACCGTCCGCGCCCAGGCGCTGGTCACCTACAACGCCACGAGCACGAACTGACGGCTCCGACCGGGGACAATCGTCCCCCGGAGTCCTATTTTCTCCGTTCAGAACCGCTCAAACGCCCATTTGACGTTCCGCTCGCTATATCTCCGCTGACGGCGTCCGGGACGGTATGTCCACACCGAGACGCTCCGTCGCGGCTGTCGCGACGGCCCTGCTGCTCCTGCTGGCCGGCTGTACAACCTTCAGCGTCGCCGCCGACACCGGTCCTGTCGCAGACCTCCCCGCCGATTCGGCCGCCCTCTCCGACCCGGTCGCCGCCTCGAACGACACCGCGGCCCCGACGGTCCACACGACCGGCGTCGGTGAGGTCTCGGCCGCCCCCGACGAGGCGGTCGTCTCCCTGACGGTCACCGCCCTCGCGCCGACGGCCGCCGAGGCCCGCGAGCGGGTCGCCGCCGACACCGAGGCGGTCCGCACGGCGCTGGCGGATGCGGGCTTCGAGACGGTCGAGACGACCAGCTTCTCGCTCGTCGCCGACTACGACTACACCCGCGACGGCCGCGAGCTGCGCGGCTACCGCGCCACCCACGGCCTGGAGGTGACCACGACGCCCGACCGCGCCGGCGAGGCCGTCGATACCACCATCGCGGCCGCCGAGGAGCGCCGCTCGGGCGAGAGCACCGTCCGCGTCGATGCGGTCCGCTTCGGGCTGACCGACGACGCCCGCGCCGCCGCCCGGACCGCGGCGCTGACGATGGCGACCGAGAACGCCCGTGCCGACGCCGACGCCGTGGCGAGCGCGGCCGGCCTCTCGGTCGACGGCGTCCGGTCGCTGTCGGTCGGCTCCCCTGCGGGCCCGGTGTTCTACTACGACCGGGCGGCCGACGACGGGGGCGCCGAGTCCGGCACCCCGACCACCTTCACCCCCGGCGACGTGACCGTCACCGTCCAGGTGAGCGCGGTCTACACGCTGGCCGACGGGAACTGAGCCGGATAGAGTCCGAGAACAACAGTTAATTTCGTTACCTGGAGAACAAGCTCCCAGTTCTTCGCCCCAGTGATTTACGCGCGAATCATCGAGGCGAGTCTGCAGGTCACTCCGAGTCCGACGGCTCGTCGTCCTCGAGCGCCTCGTCGGGGAGTGTGTCGGCGGGGGTCCCGGTGACCTCGTAGGCGTAGAACTCGTCGGGGTTCGGGAAGAAGCGTTCGGCGTCCTCGTGCTCGACGGTGGCGATGACGGTGCCGTCGCCCTGGCGGATGTGGCTGTACATCTTCTCGGCGGCGGTGGCGGTCCGGACGAGGTCGGCGGCCAGGCGCATCCGGTAGGCCCCCGCGATGAGGAGGATGGCCTCGTTGTCCAGGTCGATGCACTCGGTGGCGATGAAGACGTTGCCACTCGACTGGTTCTGGTAGACTGCGGTCTCGTCGAAGTCGGTCCGTTCGTCGAACTCGGTGACGGTCTCGGCGTCGCTGCTGTCGACAAGGTAGCTCAGCCCCCAGCGGTCCTCCTCGACGTCACCGGGCGCGACCGTCGCGGTGTCGGCCGCGAAGACGGTCAGCGTCTCGTACCCCTCCTCCTCGCGGGCGTCGGCCATCGCCCGGACCTCCTCGATGGTCCGCTTCCATCCGTTCCGGACCACGTCCGGCGCACGGGCGATCCGTTCGAGTTCGTCGGGATTGGCCTCATCAGAGTTCAGGTGGACCATACTGGTGGATTGGCGCCGGCGTGGATAAATGGTGTGTCGGCGGGGGCGCGTCAGATGGCGGGCACGTCTGTCCCGACCGGTTCTGCGGGCGCTCTCACTGGCACGAACAGGTGGGAAGCCCCTGGCCGACCGACCATCCGACCGAGTTCCCCCCGACCCACGACCGTCACCCCGGAACGCCGAGCCCCAGCTCCAGCAGCAGCGAGACCACCAGGACGACGATGCTGCTGACGAACAGCTTGGTGTCGCGGCTGACCCGCTTGTCGTAGGGGAGCCGCTCCTCGACGGGGAGGGTGTCCTGGAGCCGGGCCTCGAACTCGGACTCGGTGTCCCGGCTGGCCGTCACCATCTGCCCGTCGCGGTGGGGTCGCTCGGGCTGGATGGCGAAACTGGCGTAGCCGAACATGAGAATCCCGACGACGAACAGGAACTGCTTCACGGCCGGCAGTCCGCCGATGAGCAGTGCCGGGGTCCCCGCGACGACGACGACCGCGCCCGAGAGCGCGGCCACCCAGGCGACGAAGTCGACGACCCGGAGGACCCGGTCACTCGTCATCGATCCGCCGCTCTATCACCAGCTCGGGATCCTCGTACTCGTCGGTGTGGCGGTGACAGTAGCTCTTCCGACCGGTGTTGCCGATGGGGTGGAAGTCCGGGCGCTCACGGTCACAGATGCCGCCGAACTCGTCGTAGAGCTGCTGGCGTGCCTCGCCGGGGTCGCCGGCCTTCACCTGCTCGCTCGCCTCGTCGACCGCCGCGGCCACCTCGTCGGGCACCTCCAGCTCCCCGAAGAGGTCCTCGACGGCATCGTCGATGTCGTCGTACTTCGAGAACCGGCCCAGTCGCAGCCGGGCCTGGTCGACCAGGCCCAGCTCCTGGCGGGATCGCTCGCGGACGATCTCGCGGAACCGCTCGATGGCGTCCCACACCTCGTCACTCAGGTCGGCGTACTCCTCGGGGTGGATTTTCGCCGGACACCGGGTCGAGAACTGACAGCCGACGGGCGGGTCCCGCGGGCTCGGCGGCGTTCCGGGCAGGGTGATCCGCGTCCGCTCGGCCGTCGGGTCCGGCGTCGGGATGGCCGACAGCAGCGACTGGGTGTACGGGTTCGCGGGGTTCTCGTACATCTCCTCGGTCTCGCCCAGTTCCATGATCTTCCCCAGGTACATCACGGCGACCCGGTCGCAGATGTGCCGGATGACCGAGAGGTCGTGGGCGATGAACAGGTAGGTGAGGTCGTGCTCCTCCTGCAGGTCCTCGAGCAGGGTGATGATCTTCGCCTGGACGGAGACGTCCAGCGCCGACACCGGCTCGTCGAGCACGATGAACTCGGGTTCGAGCGCCAGCGCGCGGGCGATGCCGATACGCTGGCGCTGGCCGCCGCTGAACTGGTGCGGATAGCGGTAGTAGTGCTCCTCGCGGAGGCCGACCTCCGAGAGCAGCTCCAGCGCCCGCTCGCGTCGGTCCTGCTTCGTCTTCCAGCCGTGGGCCGAGAGCGGCTCCACGATGATCTCGCCGACCGTCATCCGGTCGTTGAGGCTGGACTCGGGGTCCTGGAACACCATCTGCGCGTTCTTGCGCCACTGTTTCAGGTCGTCCCCCGACAGCTCGGTGATATCCCGGCCGTCGAACAGGACCCGGCCCTCGGTCGCGTTCTCGAGCTGGATGAGCGTCCGGCCGAGCGTGCTCTTTCCGGAGCCGGACTCGCCGACCAGCCCGAACGTCTCGCCGCGGCGGATCTCGAAGCTCACGTCGTCGACCGCCTTCACCGGCGGGTCTGCGAACATCCCCTCCCCGCCGTAGTACTTCTTCAGGTTCTCGACGTCGACCAGGGTCTCCTGGCTCGCTTCCGTCCGTGCTCTCTCGGTGACCTTGCTCATGGTTTGCTCCCGTCGTCGGTACGACCACGTTCGCGCTCCTCCGCGGCCGCGCGGTGGTGTTCGATGCGCTCCTCCTCGGTCATCCCCTCGGGGTACAGCAGGCAGGAGGCGGTGTGCTCGGAGCCGTCTCCGACCGACACCTGCTGCGGGGGAATCCGGTCACAGGCGTCGAACGCCTCCGGACAGCGGGGCGCGAACCGGCAGTGGTCGGCCGGCGCGTTCGGCGTCGGCACGTCGCCCTCGATGGTCCGGAGCTGCTCGCCGGCGGCGTTCCGCCCGGGGATCGCCTCCAGCAGTCCCTGCGTGTACGGGTGTTTCGGGTCCGCGAACAGCTCCTCGACGGGGGCCTGCTCGACGATCTGACCCGCGTACATCACGTTGACGCGGTCGGCGATCTCCGCCATCACCCCCATGTCGTGGGTGATGAAGATGATCGAGAGGCCGTGTTCCTCCTGCAGGTCCCGCAGCAGCTCGAGGATCTGGGCCTGGATCGTCACGTCCAGGGCCGTCGTCGGTTCGTCGCAGATCAGGAACTCCGGGTCACACGCCAGCATCATCGCGATAACCGCCCGCTGGCGCATCCCGCCGGAGAACTCGTGCGGGTACTCGTTGAGCCGCCGGGCCGCGTCCGGGATGGCGACCGCCTCCAGCAGCTCGACCGCCTTCTCCCGGGCCGGCTCGCCGGTCATACCCCGGTTGACCTCCAGGGCCTCCATGATCTGGTTGCCGACCGTGTAGACGGGGTTGAGCGACTGCTGGGGGTCCTGCGAGACCATCCCGATGCCGCTCCCGCGGATGTGCTGGTACTCCTTCGGCGTGAACTCGGTCAGCTCCTGGCCGTCGAACCGGATGGAGGAGCCCTCCAGGATCTTGCCGGGGGACTCGATCAGCCCCATGATGGAGCGGGCGGTGACGGACTTGCCGGAGCCGGACTCGCCGACGATGCCGACGGTCTCGCCCCGCCGGACGTCGAAGTCGATCCCGTCGACCGCGTAGATGGTCTCCTTGTCGGTGTAGTACACCGTCCGGAGGTCCCTGACCGACAGCAGCGGCTCCTCGTCGGCCTCGACGCTCGCGCCCGCGTCGGCGGGCGACTGGGATGCCATCAGCCACCACCCCCGGCGGCCGTGGCCTCACCGCCGCCGCCGGTGTCGCTCTCGGGGTCGATGGCGTCCCGGAGCCCGTCACCGAAGGCGTTCATCCCGGTCACGAGCAGCACGATCATCGCGCCGGGGATGAACGAGATGTGCCAGGACGGGCCCGAGACCAGGCCCTGGCCCAGCGAGACCGCACGACCCCACGCCGGGGTCGGCGGGCTGATCCCCAGCCCGTTGCCCAGGAACGACAGGGCCGAGAGGCTGATGATGATGCCTCCCGCCGACATGGAGGCGTAGATGAGCAGGTAGCCCATGATGTACGGGAACATGTGCTTACGCATGATGACCCGGGGGCGCTGGCCGAAGCTCTTGGCGGCGTCGACCCAGGCCTCCTGGGCCACCTGGAGGGCCGGACCACGGACCGCCCGCCAGAGGAACGGCCAGATGGTCAACCCGAATATCACCGCCAACAGGAAGCCCCCGTCCAGGATATCGCCGAGCCAGTGGTTGGCGAACACGGCGCTCACCATGATCAGCAACAGCAACTGTGGCACCGCGACGACGCCGTCGGCCAGCGTCAGGATACCCAGGTCGACGGTACCCTTGTAGAACGCCGACACCATCGCCAGCCCGCCGGCCAGGAACGTCCCGAGGCCGATGGCCAGCCCGGTGACGATGAGCGAGATGCGAGCCCCGCCCATCATGAAGGTGAACAGGTCTCTCCCGTTGGTCAGCGTTCCGAACGGGTGGAACCGGCCGTAGTCGTCGTAGGTCATCGGGCCGACGTTGCTGTCCTCGGCGCCGATGGACTTGGAGTTGAAGTTCGCCTCCCCGGCGAAGACGGTTTCGACGGAGTTGGTCTCCTCCGACCAGTACTGGATCTGGGAGTCCTCCGAGTACGGCGAGAGGATGTTCTGCTTGACGGTCGTCGGCCCCATCGCCGGGCCGAACAGCCCCATCGTCAGGAACAGCACCAGCACGATGATGCCGAACTGGCCCCAGCGGTGGCCGCGGAGCTTGTCGATGATGTCGTCGGTGGGCGACCAGTCGGCCTGCCGGTAGTGCTCGCGGAAGACGAGCCAGCCCTGGAACAGCCAGTAGGCCAGGAACAGCGCGTACACCACCACCAGCGTCAGGCGGATGGCCCACGCGTACGGCGGTGCCAGGTTGAGGAAGGTCCCTTCCCAGGCACCGCTTCCCCCGGGCTGGTAGCCCTGGTTGGGGATGAGTTCGCGGCTGAGCAGCGTCGGGATGCCCGTGGTGCCGTCGCGGAGCCCGGAGATGAACCCGGCCG